>CAZWAN010000003.1:0-88315 GCA_964631875.1 uncultured Flavobacteriaceae bacterium | reverse complement strand
AGGGTGGACTTAAGACCACGCGATAGGAATCGCGCGGCAGCGGGGAAAATTTATGATACAGAGATTAAATTGAAGTTTTTTTTTAATTTTAGCATTACTAATCAAAACTGATCAAAATGAAAAAAAAATTAGCCAAATTATGTGTTTTCGCCTTACTGGGGTTTTTTAGTTTTTCCTGTAGTTCAAATGATATAGAAAAAGGACTTGATTGTCTTTTTGAATCTTCCAGGTTGAAAGTCAAGCACACCATCGATGCTAACAATCCCAAAACGGTATCCTTTACATTAGAATATACAGGAGACTATACCGTAGAAAAGATTGAATGGGATTTCGGAGATGGCTCCAAAGAGACTAGCATCAATAGGTCGATCAGTCATACATACGCCGAAGCAGGAATTTATTCAGTTTCCGTTAAACCAACAGTCAAAAATAAAAATTCTACCTGTACGCCAGAGATTAAAGAAAACGTTACTGTTGAGTAAACCTGAACCCAAATTTCAGCCATAACCGTTAAAAGGTTCTATAATAGAGTTTTTAAAAAAAAAAATGAGAAAGCAAAGGGACTTAATTTTTGAGATAATTGTATCCCTTTGCTTTGATGTTTTTTAATCAACCATTATTTACTACATTTGGCCACACAAAATTTAATTATAACGAAATGGAATTTATTGTTAATTATCTGCCGTTTTTCGGTATTCTGGCGCTCGTATTCGTTTATCTTAAAAATACATGGGTATCTAAACAAGCGGTTGGTAACGAAAAAATGTCAAACATTGCAAAACACATTGCCGATGGGGCCATGTCGTTTTTGAAGGCTGAGTATAAGATCTTGGCCATCTTTGTTATAGCGGTTGCTATATTACTTTATTTTAAAGGTGATTCAGAACCAGGTTCCAATGGTCTTGTTGCTTTTTCTTTTGTTGTTGGGGCTATATGTTCTGCTTTGGCAGGATTTATAGGTATGCGTGTGGCCACAAAAGCCAACGTAAGAACAACAAATGCGGCCAGAGAATCTTTAGGAAAAGCCTTAGAGGTAGCTTTTGCTGGAGGATCGGTTATGGGATTGGGTGTTGTTGGTCTCGGCGTTTTGGGCTTGAGTTCTTTATTTATGCTATACCAATCGATGTGGCCTGGAGCTGACAATCTTCCAATGGTTCTTAATGTGCTGTCTGGATTTTCTTTAGGAGCTTCATCTATTGCTTTATTTGCACGTGTTGGAGGAGGTATTTATACCAAAGCCGCTGACGTAGGTGCTGATTTGGTTGGAAAAGTTGAGGCCGGTATTCCGGAAGACCATCCGTTAAACCCTGCTACCATTGCGGATAATGTTGGAGATAATGTGGGTGATGTTGCCGGTATGGGAGCAGATTTATTTGAATCATATGTAGGGTCTATCATCGGAACCATGGTATTGGGTGCATTGATCATCACACCGGATTTTGGTGGATTAGGTGCCGTTTATTTACCTTTGGTACTCTCAGCTGTGGGTATTGTGATGTCTATTCTAGGGACATTTTTCGTGAGAGTTAGAGAAGGAGGCAGCCCGCACAAAGCTTTAAATTTAGGTGAGTTTGGGTCAGGATTATTTATGATCATCGCCTCTTATTTTATTATTCATGCAATGATTCCTGATAGTGTTGAAGGATTGCCTTTTGGTGCTAACGGAGTTTTCTTTGCTACATTAGCGGGTTTGATCGCCGGTTTCTTGGTTGGTAAAATAACAGAATACTATACAGGAACGGGTACGAAACCAGTAATCTCTATTGTAAAACAATCTGAAACAGGTTCAGCCACCAATATTATTGCCGGATTAGGGGTTGGAATGATGTCTACAGCCATTCCAATTTTGTTAATTGCAACCGGAATAATTGTATCACATTACTTTGCCGGATTGTACGGTATTGCCATTGCTGCCGTTGGAATGCTGGCTAATACAGGTATTCAATTGGCTGTTGATGCTTACGGACCCATTTCTGATAATGCGGGTGGTATTGCCGAAATGGCTGAATTACCCAAGCAGGTTCGTGAAAGAACAGACCAGTTAGACGCAGTAGGTAATACTACAGCGGCAATTGGAAAAGGTTTTGCGATTGCTTCTGCTGCGCTTACTGCTTTGGCTCTTTTTGCCGCATTTATGAAAACGGCCAATGTTGACTCAATTGATGTATCTCGTCCTGATATTATGGCCGGTTTATTAATAGGAGGTATGCTTCCATTTGTTTTCTCTGCCTTAGCCATGAAAGCGGTAGGTCGTGCCGCCATGGCAATGATCGAAGAGGTTCGACGTCAGTTTAAGGATATTCCCCAATTACATGCTGCATTGGAGATCATGAGAAAATATGATTCGGATATGAGCAAAGCCACTGCGGAAGACAGAAAAATATTTGATGAGGCTGATGGTTATGCAGAATATGAAAAATGTGTAGAAATTTCTACTGAAGCCTCTATTCGAGAAATGGTTTTACCGGGACTCTTAGCTTTACTTGTTCCTGTAGCAGTTGGTTTTATTGGTGGAGCACAGATGTTAGGAGGATTACTTGCCGGTGTGACTACTTCCGGAGTTTTGATGGCCATTTTCCAATCGAATGCAGGTGGTGCATGGGATAACGCCAAAAAAATGATAGAGGCAGACGGAAGAAAAGGGACTGCTGCCCATAAGGCTGCCGTGGTAGGTGATACCGTTGGAGACCCATTTAAAGATACATCAGGCCCTTCTTTGAATATTTTATTGAAATTAATGTCGGTTGTAGCCTTGGTGATCGCACCAAGTATTGCTTTAGATATGGATAAAATGGAAGCGCACAATGCAACTGCCATAGAATTGCACGAAACGACTTCAGTGCAAAAGAAAGTTGAAAAAGAGGTGCGCATCAGCACTGATGAGAACGGAGAAAAAGTTGCTGAGGTGAAAACAACGACTACCATTGACGGTAAAGAAGTTGTTGAGACCGAAACTTTAACAGGTGATGAGGTTGAAAAGTTAATGAAGGAGAAAAAGGAATAAAATAATTTCAGTTTAATCGTTAAAAGCTCTCATTTTATGGGAGCTTTTTTTTTAGAATAAACCGTGAATTTGCGCGTCTATTTTATCGATCACATAACCTAAATCCTCCTTTTTATCTACTATATTCAGGTTGTCTACGTCGACTATTAATAAATTCCCTTTGGTATACTGAGAGATCCAGGCCTCGTATCGTTCATTTAATCTGCTCAAATAATCGATGCTGATTGAATTTTCATATTCTCTTCCTCTTCTGTGAATCTGACCAACCAAAGTTGGGATACTCGAACGAAGATAAATGAGTAAATCCGGAGGAGAGACCAATCGTTCCATTAACTCAAAAAGAGAGATATAATTCTTGAAATCCCGGTTTGTCATCAAACCCATCGAATGTAAATTGGGTGCAAAAATATGAGCATCTTCATAAATAGTTCTATCCTGAATCACGTTTTTGCCACTTTCATGTATATCTAAAATTTGTCTGAATCGACTATTCAAAAAGAAGATCTGCAAATTAAAAGACCAACGCTCCATAGAGCTATAAAAATCATCCAAATAGGGATTTTCCGCTACAGATTCAAAATGAGGTTCCCATTTGTAATGTTTCGCCAAAAGCTCAGTGAGTGTAGTTTTTCCGGCTCCAATATTTCCTGCAACGGCTACGTGCATAGGTTTTGAGTTCTTAAGTTTATAGCTTAGCGAAAATAGGAAATTAAAGGGATAATTGAAAGAAGCCCCGTTCATTTTTAATCTTTGGACCGATTTTGGGGCGGTTTAATTTTAGGATTAATTCTTTTTGGAATTATTTTGGAATGGTAAAACGGTAAGTGTAAAGTGTTTGTCCGTCAAAAATGAATAGCCGATCCTGAAGGGTAAAAAAATCTTTAACCTCATGGTTCAAGGGTAAATTCAGTTTAATTCTCTTTGAATCTCTTTGATAAAAAAAGGAGTTTTCCTTTTGAAATATCCAACCTTCTTCCACAGGAAAAATATTTTCAGCACCTTCCAATTCAGTAAATCCCAAAAAACTTCCATATTGATTGAACGTTAAGACTCCTGAATTCCCCATCAGCCAAAGATTTCGATTATCACTTTTTATGGAGTGGGCGATAAATTTTGGTATAAAAAATCCAAGGGGCTGACCATTGAACATAATTTCTTTCTTTTGAGAATCGAACAACTGAAAAACATTGTTGTCCTTGCTGTAAAGCCAAAGATTATTTTCTGCGGCAAAACTCACCAAATTGTAATTCAATCCCAAAAGGGAGACGGCAGAAATGTGTTCATTGAGATTGTTGTCCAAGACCACAACCGAATTAAAATCCTGATAAAACAGAATAATTTTGAAAGGATTATGAACATCGACAGAACTTAAATTGCCCAAATTTACATTTTGGTAGTTATCGATTTTCTTTCCTGTTTTTTTATAAAATACATTTTCCTTGAGGTAGTAGATATTCTCCAAGGCATCTACGCCAACAAACCTATCGGCCACCAATTCTTCCCTGTTCAGAAACGAAACCGGGATATCTTGCCCAAGGATCGAATCAAAACAAAAAAAGAATAGGAGTAAGGTTAAACGCATTTTGTAAAATTAAAAAAGTTTTACAACCAGGGTGAAAAAATATATCTTTCAGGCAAATTTATCCTTAATTTTTTTGGCACTTTTGGGATATGTAATTAAAACTAGGCTACCCTTTCTACAGTTGATAATTGCAGCCTTACATTTATCCGGAAAATTTGAGTGGAGGTCACCTTAGGAAAAAACCCGGGCCCCGGAATTCTTTGGAAGGGTAAAATTCATATTACCAAATTCGAACAACATTTACCTGCATGACACTCCCGAAAAAATTCTTTTTAAGGAGGATGCCCGGGCATTCAGCCATGGTTGCATCTTTGTAGGCCAACCGCGGGAACTGGCCATAAGGGTACTTATACAGGATCCGAACTGGACGACAGAAAAAATTGATGCGGCGATGAATAAATCGGTGGAAACAACCGTGACGCTTGAGAAAAAAATTCCCGTTTTTATTGGTTATTTCACTGCCTTTATAGATAGAAATGGAAACCTTAACTTTAGGAATGATGTTTACAAGAGGGATCCTCGTTTGTTGGAAATGCTGCGTTCCTAGAAAGAATGATCCAATTTATAACGACAATTTTCAACGGGTTTGTACTCCTAAACGACTTTGTTGAACGGTGTTGGAGAAATGGACAACAGGTTTTGTCCGGGCAGGTTTGAGCAAAAATAAAAATGGTCCGAGATGATCGGACCATTTTTATAAGATCCCATAAGCAGGAACTTTTCATCCATTTTTTATTGATAGACCAAATCAAACCGATCCAAATTCATCACCTTGGTCCAGGCGGCGACAAAATCTTGAATAAATTTTTCTTGGGCATCATAACTTGCATAGACTTCCGCCAAGGCCCTTAGTTCAGAGTTCGATCCAAAGTTAAGGTCGGCTCTGGTTTTTGGATCCAATTCAATTCTTCGCTCCTTTGCCGAAGTCTATGCACAAGACGATAACAAAGAAAAATTTGTGAAGTACTTTGTAAAAGCCTGGGTTAAAGTGATGGATGCAGATATGTTCTAGAAATATTTGTTTGGTTCATGAATGTTTTTAATACAATGCTTTATCAATTAACGGTCATTAAATTGGCCGTTTACTTTTTTAAGTAGGTAAATAATTATTAAATTCGCTCTAAAAAATAATAATACAATGAAGAATACATCCAAAGGATTTTGGTGGTTTTTTACCTTGGCTTTATTTTCTTTTGTAACCGGGAGTTCTCAGGATCTTCCTGAGAATAGTGTAGATGCAAATTTCGGTTTGGTCTATTTCATCAGAGGGAAAGGGAATTCGGGGTCGGCAACAGCTTTTAGTGCTTTAATTGATGATGAATTGGTATGTAAATTGAATAACCGACGTTATTCAATGCACCAGGTTACTCCGGGAAATCATCAATTTAAGGCCCAATTTGGAGGAAAAAAGGGAAAGGAAAAAGCTGAGATTGCAGAAATTGAGGTAGAAGCCGGTAAGACCTACTACATTCAAATGACCATGCAAATGAGCTTTTGGGTAAACGACCTTACTCCTGTGGAAATCACGAGAAATACCGCCTTGAGATTAGTAAAGGATGATGAAATCAAATTAGACCGTGATTGCAAAGTTGACTAGTTACCCATACCATTCTTAATCTTATAAAAGCCCCAAAATTTTTTTGGGGCTTTCATTTTTTAGGAATTTAAGCCAAAGGCTTTTCTGATCTGCTCAATATAATCTAATTTCTCCCAGGTGAACAACTCAACTTCCACAGTAACCGGATCAAAGTATTGAGAGGTAAATGTTTTTGTGACGGTTCGCGTATCACGACCCATATGTCCGTATGCGGCAGTTTCTGAATAAATAGGTTTACGCAATTTTAAACGTTTTTCGATCGCCGCAGGCCGAAGATCAAAAATTTGCTCGATCTTTTTGGAAATCTCGCCATCTGTTAACCTAACTTTTGAGGTACCATATGTATTTACGTTCACTGAAGTAGGTTTAACTACCCCTATGGCATAAGAAATTTGAACCAAAACTTCATCGCAAATTCCGGCTGCTACCATATTTTTTGCGATATGTCTTGCAGCATAGGCTGCAGATCTATCTACTTTACTAGGGTCTTTACCACTAAAAGCACCACCGCCATGTGCGCCTTTGCCCCCATAAGTGTCAACGATAATTTTTCTTCCCGTTAAACCAGTATCACCATGGGGTCCTCCAATCACAAATTTTCCTGTAGGGTTGATATGATAAGTGATATCCCCCTTAAAAAGTTTTTGAATGTGTTCGGGTAGCGTTGCTTTTACTCTTGGTATCAAAATGGTTTTGACATCATGGGCAATTTTTTTCAGCATGGCCTCATCTTCGTCAAATTCATCGTGTTGGGTAGACAAAACGATGGTGTCAATTCTAAGCGGCACATTATCATCGGAATATTCAACTGTTACCTGGCTTTTTGCATCGGGTCTGAGATAGGTAATTTCAGTATTTTCTCTTCTTAAAGCGGCCAACTCGAACAATAACTTATGGCTGAGGTCCAGTGCGAGAGGCATATAATTTTCAGTTTCTTTGGTGGCATAACCAAACATCATTCCCTGATCGCCGGCACCCTGTTCTTCTTTTTTCCCCCGATCAACTCCGCGGTTAATATCCTGTGATTGTTCATGGATCAGTGAGATTACACCGCAACTGTCTCCTTCAAACTGGTAGGCACCTTTGGTATAACCAATTTTATTGATGGTTTCTCTCGCTATTTTAGCTACATCGATATAGGTATTTGTGTGTACCTCCCCTGCTAAAACCACCTGACCCGTGGTCACTAGGGTTTCACAAGCTACTTTGGCATCGGGATCAAAGGCCAAAAAAGCATCCAACAGACTGTCGGAAATTTGGTCGGCTACCTTATCGGGATGACCCTCAGAAACAGATTCTGATGTAAATAAATATGACATTTCTCTAATATTTTAGTTTAGAGGAATTTGGCTATATACAACAGGAAATACTAAAGTAGTGTAGATACTGCTTTAGCATTTTTTAATGAGGTTGCAATCAGTTCAAATCTTTCCTCTTGTTATGGCTGCAAATTTAGTTAAAAGAGATCGATAAAAAGATAAAATTATGTGAAAATAATTTGTAAGGGATGATTGATATGAAGTCTAAGAAAGAAAACCAAGGTATTTGAAACCGTTAACGATCATTTTATTTTTTGCATTTTTCACTTTCCTATCTTGTAGTGCAGATGATTCTGACATGAGCGGCATGTCTGTCATAGAAAGTCAAAAAGTTTATCAGGGCAGTTTTGTTTCCGTGGCCCATCCAACGTCAGGGATTGCCAGCACGAACAAGGAGAAAACCCTGTTGGAATTCAAAAATTTTAAAACCGATAGCGGACCGAAACTGGATGTGTATTTGGCGAAGGAATCGGATCCCAAAAATTATATCAATTTGGGAGAATTGAAGGGGATCGAAGGGGATTTTACTTATAACCTTCCTTCCGATGTAAATTTGGCGGAATACAAGTTTGTCGTCATTTGGTGCGTAGAGTTTTCCGTGAGCTTTGGCCATGCAGAATTAAAATAATGTTAGGATATATGAAAATAATTCCTACATTTGTTGCTCAAAACACAAGAAAATGAAAAATTCTTTGAACAATATGTATATGATGATGCACTTTAAGGAGGGCAGAGGATAGTATTGTTTATAAGTAAAGATAACGATGGCCTCTGAATTTTCAGAGGCTTTTTTTTTAGAAAAAAAATGACAAAAACTAAAAAGATGACGATGATGTGTAAAATGATGTTTCCCAACATGATTCGGTATTGCCATATTTAGATTGAAGAAAAAATGTAAAGTCCCTGTGGTAATACCAAGCTACAGGGACTTTTTAATTTCAAAAAAAATAAAATCATGAGTACAGAAAAATTTTCAACAAACGCATTACACGCAGGGCACGACACAAAGGAAACTTCAGGAACAAGAGCGGTGCCCATTTACCAAACCACTTCCTATGTTTTCAACAATACCCAACATGCCGCGGATCTATTTTCGCTAAAAGAGCCCGGTTTTATTTATACCCGTCTGAATAATCCGACCAATGACATTTTGGAAAAGCGGTTGGCCGCTTTAGACGGGGGAATCGGAGCGGCAGTTTTTGCCTCTGGAACCGCAGCGATTAGTACCGCATTGTTGACTCTTTTGCGAGCCGGTGACCATATAGTTGCATCGAATTCACTTTATGGAGGCACCTACAATTTGTTGTCGGTTACCCTGCCCAGATTAGGTATTCATACCACTTTTGTCGATGCAGGTGAAATAGAAAATGTTCAAAATGCCATTCAGGAAAATACACGTGCAGTTTTTATCGAATCTGTGGGGAATCCTAAATTGGATGTTTTAGATATCGAAGCCATTTCGGCTGTGACCAAACAATTTAAGATTCCGCTTTTGGTAGACAATACTGTGGCTACGCCTTATTTGTTAAACCCTATAGCACACGGTGCCAACATTGTTGTATATTCATTGACAAAATATATAGGTGGGCAAGGTAATTCGCTTGGGGGCGCTATTGTAGATGGAGGTAATTTTGACTGGAGTAACGGTAAATTTCCGGAATTTACAGAACCCTCAAAAGGATATCACGGGTTGGTTTACAGCGAAGTACTGGGGGCTGCGGCCTATATCGCTAAAATTCGATTGGAAGGATTAAGAGATTTTGGGGGAGCCTTGAGTCCTTTTAATGCTTTTCAAATTATACAAGGGCTTGAGACACTTTCTGTGCGTATCAAAAAACACAGCAAAAGCGCCTTAAAATTGGCGCAATGGCTGGAAAAACAAGAAGAGGTTAGTTGGGTAAATTACCCCGGTTTAAAAAGCTCTCCATATAATGAATTGGCGAACAGATATTTACCAAAAGGGCAGAGCGGATTGGTCACTTTTGGTTTAAAAGGGGGATATGAAGCAGCACAAAAGGTAGTAGATTCTGTGAACTATTTCTCACTATTGGCGAACATCGGAGATACAAAATCACTCATTATCCATCCGGCAAGTACAACGCACCAACAGTTAAGTGAAGAAGAGCAGCTCAAAACAGGTGTTTCACAAGATTTGATCAGATTATCTGTCGGTTTGGAAGATTTAAAGGATTTGAAAACAGATCTGAAAGAGGCTTTTAAAGAGATTCAATCGCTGGTTGAAAAATAAAAGAACCCAAAGTGAAATAGCCAGAAATTGTTATTGCAAAGTACAGGTAAAAGCTTACTTTTGCCCAAAGTTCATTTAAAACAAAGAAATCGTTATCCGGAAAGGCGGAGGGATTAGACCCAGTGAAGCCTTAGCAACCCTTTCGCAGTAAAGAAGGTGCTAAATTCTACCAAGATTGGATAGATAACAGTAAAGAACTACCACTTTTCAATAACAATTTCTCTAGTTGTACTTTAAAACGAAAGAAATTGAAAAAAGATTTAAACTTTATAGATATAAAAGACTTCACCACGGAAAGTGGTTATTATTATCCGTCTTTTGAATTGAGTTATCAGCTATTTGGTGAGCCCGTTAATACTGCGCCAAATGTATTGGTTAATCATGCGCTAACCGGAAATTCGAATGTTGCCGGGAAAGAGGGTTGGTGGAATTCATTGATCGGTCCCGGAAAAGTAATTGATACAAATCATTATGCGGTCATTGCGTTTAATGTGCCGGGAAATGGTTACGATGGAAAACCAGGGAATCTCATTGAGAATTACGAAGATTTTAATGCCCGAGATATAGCTGAGTTATACGGAAGGGCTTTGTCGCAACTCGGCATCAAAAATTTATATGCGGCCATCGGGGGTTCTTTGGGTGGAGGGATAGCCTGGGAAATGGCTTTTTCTTTTCCCGACCTGATCGAAAATTTAATTCCTGTGGCATCAGATTGGAAAGCTTCAGATTGGATACTGGCGCATAACAAAACTCAGTTGCAAATTTTGTCGAATTCTTCCCAACCGGTTCATGATGCGCGCATGATGGCCATGTTATTTTACCGCACGGCAGATTCGTTCAAACAAAAGTTTAATCGCACTAAAAATGCGGAACAAGGAACTTTTAATACCGAAAGCTGGTTGTTGTACCACGGCAAACAATTAGAGAACAGATTTACACTGCAAGCCTATAAAATGCTCAATCATTTGCTCAGTACAGTAGATGTATCGAGAGATCGTGGAACTTTTGAGGAAGTTTTGAGCCGATTAAAAGCCCGTGTTTTTCAAATTGGGGTAGATTCCGATTTCTTTTTTGTTCCTCAGGAAATAAAAGACACGCAAAAAATCTTGACCAGGGCAGGAGTAGATAATTCTTATGAAGAGATCAAATCCATTCATGGCCATGATGCTTTTTTGATCGAGTACGAGCAGTTGTCGGAACTGTTGACCCCACTTTTTAAATCACCCAAAACAAAGCCAAGGAACAAGCAAAAAATAAAGGTGCTCAAATTTGGCGGGAAATCATTGGGCAATGGCAAAGGTTTGGACTATGTTCTCTCGATCATTAAGAAAAAGATTGCACGAGAAGAAAAAATTGCAATTATTGCTTCAGCTCGCGGAAATGCAACTGATGAGCTGATCGATATGCTCAATTTGGCTAAAATTGGAGAAGATTTTCAGGATAAATTTGAGGCTTTTAAGACTTATCAAAATTTGCCGGATCCATCTTTGGATCTTTCTCAGGAATTTGATTTGCTCAAAAAAGTATACGATGGTGTTCAGCTTTTGGGCGATTACAGTCATAAAATTAAGGATAAAGTTGTCGCCCAAGGCGAAGTAATTTCCGTAAAAATGTTGGCTCATTTGCTGACAAAGGAGGGTATTAAAGCCGGTCCGGTAGATTCCCGGAAATTGATAAAAACAGACGATACTTTTGGAGAGGCCATTCCTATTCAAAAAGTATCTCGTGAGAACGTGATACGACATTTTAAAGATAAAGATGATGAAATACAGGTGGTCACCGGATTTATAGCTTCAAATCTGGATGGTGATACAACCACCTTGGGAAGAAATGGCAGTAATTATTCCGCAGCTTTATTGGCAAATTATCTGGATGCCGTAGAATTGGAAAATTACACCCATGTCAATGGTATTTATACCGCTAATCCAGAATTGGTTGAGGATGCGCAAAAAATCGAGGAGCTCACTTTCCAGGAAGCAAATGAACTGGCCAATTTTGGAGCGACCATTTTACATGCTAAAACCATCATTCCATTGGTTGAAAAGAATATTCCACTTAGGTTATTAAATACATTTGAACCCGATAACAATGGAACTTTGATTAAGTCTGAAGTACAAAGTGAAGGAATCCGTTCTGTAACGGTTCAGGAAAATGTATCCCTGATCACCTTAGAAGGTAGAGGTTTGTTAGGAAAGGCAGGTGTTGATGCGAGAATTTTTTCCGCTTTAGCGAAAGAGCATATCAGTGTTAGTATTATTTCTCAAGGATCTTCTGAAAGAGGAATTGGTTTTGTAGTCAATAGTTCAGATGCAAAATTTGCCAAACAGGCTTTGGAAAAGGAATTTGCCAAAGAATTTGAAACAAGAGATGTGAACAGGGTTCATATCATGAAAGACCTGGTCATCGTTTCTATTATAGGCCAAAGTTTAGATCATTTTCACTTTTCTTACAATGCGTTGATGAAAAACGGTATTTCACCTATTTTGATCAATAATACGGTTACCGGAAAAAACATTTCTTTGTTACTGAAGGATACAGACTTAAACAAGGCGATCAACGTGATCCACGGAAGAATTTTTGGCGTAGCCACAAAGATCAATATCGCTGTGTTTGGCAAAGGTCTGGTTGGAGGCACTTTGATCGATCAAATATTAAAAAGTAGTCGGGAAATTGAAAACAGAAGAGATTTGAAACTCAATATTTTCGCTGTGGCAAACTCTAAAAAAGTATTACTCAACAGACATGGTATTGATGAAAATTGGCGGGTAGCATTGGAAGAAGTGGGAAAAACGCCTTATAATATCAATGATGTCATACAGTTTGCCAAAAAAAATCATTTGGAGAATTTGATCGCTGTTGATAATACGGCCAGTGATGGTTTTGTGATGAATTACTTTCCCTTGGTAGAAAATGGATTTGACCTGGTTTCTTCCAATAAAATTGCGAATACAAAATCTTATGATTACTATGTTTCGCTCAGGCAAAAGCTTAAAAAGGCTGAAAAATCCTATTTATATGAAACCAATGTGGGGGCTGGTTTACCGTTGTTAGATACGATCAAATTATTACACCTTTCAGGCGAAAATATCACCAAAATAAAAGGAGTTTTCTCGGGGAGTTTGAGTTATATTTTTAATCAGTTTTCAGTTAGAAATGAACGATTTAGTAAAATTATCCTGGAAGCCATGGAACAAGGCTTTACCGAGCCTGACCCGCGAGAGGACCTTGGAGGAAATGATGTTGGCAGAAAATTACTGATTTTGGCCAGAGAATTGGATTTGCAAAATGAATTTCAGGATATCAGTATTCATAATTTAATTCCTGAAAATTTAAACTCACTTAATTTGGAGACCTTTTTAGAGAAAATGGAGGAATTAGATGAGATTTATGATCAGATAAAAACGAATCAAAAGCCCGATCACGTATTGAGATATGTGGGTGAATTGTCCGGTGATTTGAGTCAGGATAAAGGTGTATTGAAAGTAGAATTGGTTTCTGTACCCCATAGCAGTTCACTGGGTCAGGTGCAGGGTTCGGATTCTATTTTTGAAATTTACACTGAGTCATATGGCGAAAGACCTTTGGTCATTCAAGGGGCAGGGGCCGGCGCAAAAGTAACGGCGAGAGGGGTTTTTGGAGATATTTTGAGATTAACAGAAAAAGCAGTTTAGTATGAGTACAGAAAAGCAATTTGAAACAGAAGCCATCAGAAATCAAATGGAAAGAACACTTTATAGTGAGCATTCTACGCCTTTATTTTTGACTTCGAGTTTTGTTTTTGACGATGCGGAAGATATGCGTGCATCATTCGCCGAAGAAAAAGAAAAGAACTTATATAGCAGATTTACCAATCCGAATACCACTGAATTCATCGATAAGATCGTAAAAATGGAGGGTGCGGAGAGCGGTTATGCTTTTGCCACCGGAATGGCTGCCATATACGCAACATTTGCGGGTCTTTTATCTGCAGGAGATCATATTGTTTCTGCTCGATCAGTGTTTGGATCGACCCATACTTTATTTACAAAATACTTTCCGAAATGGAATATCAGTACATCCTATTTTAAGGTAGAAGAGGCAGATAGCATTGAGGAATTGATTCAACCCAATACTAAAGTCCTTTATGCCGAAACACCGACTAACCCCGGGGTAGACATCATCGATCTGGAATTGCTATCAAAAGTGGCGAAAAAACACAATTTAATTCTTATAATCGACAACTGTTTTGCTACGCCATACCTACAGAGGCCCATAGCGTTTGGGGCCGATATAGTGGTGCATTCCGCCACAAAGTTGATCGATGGACAAGGGCGAGTTTTAGGCGGAGTTGCGGTAGGACGCGCAGATTTGATTCGTGAAATCTATTTATTCGCCAGGAATACAGGTCCGGCGATGTCGCCGTTTCATGCCTGGGTACTTTCGAAAAGTCTGGAGACATTGGCGGTCAGGGTAGAAAGGCACTGCGAGAACGCTTTAAAAGTGGCAGAATTTTTAGAGAACCACCCTCAGGTAAATTGGGTTAAGTATCCTTTTCTAAAAAGCCATCCCAAATACGAGGTGGCCAAAGCGCAGATGAAATTGGGAGGAAATATCGTGGCTTTCGAGGTAAAAGGCGGTATTGAAGCGGGAAGGAATTTTTTAAATCGAATTAAAATGTGTTCCCTTTCTGCCAATTTGGGAGATACCAGAACGATCGTTACGCATCCGGCTTCCACTACCCATAGTAAACTAACTCTTGATGACAGATTGGAGGTAAGTATTACTGACGGTTTGGTAAGAACTTCGATCGGATTGGAGCATGTTGATGATATTATTGCAGATTTTGAACAGGCCTTGTCCTAAAATGCATTTTAAGAGTTTAAAAATGGCAAGAAATAATTTATATCCTATTTTTTTAAAGGCCAATAATTTAAATACACTCATTGTAGGTGGGGGAAATGTGGGATTAGAAAAATTGACTTTTTTATTAAAATCCAGCCCTGATGCCAAAGTAACGGTTCTATCAAAAGAATTCCATTCGGATGTAGTAAACATGGCAAAGGATTTTGAGGTTCTATTGATCAAAGATACTTATCAGCAGATCTACTTGGAAAAGCAAAATGTAGTGATTGCTGCTACAGATGATGTTAAGGTGAATGAGCAAATTTATAGAGATTGCAGGGAAAGGAACATATTGGTAAATGTGGCGGATAACCCTCCTTTTTGTGATTTTTATATGGGCGGGATTGTGACGAAAGAGAATTTGAAAATTGCCATTTCCACCAATGGAAAATCGCCTACAACCGCAAAGAGAATACGACAATTTTTTGAAGAATTTTTACCGGAAAACATGAACGATCTTCTTGAAAATCTCCATGACTACAGGAAAACGCTGGGAGGAGACTTTGCCGAGAAAGTGGATCGGTTAAATGAACTGACCAAAGTTTTGATCGGAAAGAATGAAATATCAGCTGAATTTAAAAAAGCGATTTCGCTTATCGATATCATTAATCAAAGAGATCCAACCCTTGAAGAAGTGAATGGAAGCTTTTATCCAAAAGAGTTTTTATATTCCCTTCGAATGACCGAAGTTTTAGATCGATTTTTTCCCAATGCCTCTGAGGCCTTGCAACTGGCAATAAGAGCTCAACATATAGGGAGATGGGAAATACCTCGTGAAAGTTATGAAATGAATCGTGAAGGATATTTGAAATGGAGAAAGGAGCTCAAAGATTTTCATGCACGTAAAGCACAAGAATTACTTGAACAAGCAGGGTGTCAAAACGATTTGATCGAAAAGGTAAAATCATTGATCAAAAAGAAACAACTCAAGAGAAATAAGGAAGCGCAAATTTTGGAGGATGTTGCCTGTTTGGTATTTTTAGAATTTTACTTTTATGATTTTGCCAAAAAGCATAGCGAAGAAAAGGTGATCACTATTTTACGAAAAACTTGGGCTAAAATGTCTGAGAAAGCGAGAACAGAAGCACTTAAGATTAACTTAACTGAAGAAGAAACGAATTTGATCAATAAAGCGCTACAAGAAAAAGCTTGATCTATACAGGTATAGCTCTATTCGATTCGCAGAAATCGATGAAATGCTGCCGTTATATAGTATCTTTGCAAAAACTTGATGAACCATAGCAATAAAATGGTGTGAAAAACGGAGTAAGAATGCATAAAATAGCAGAAATATTACAGCATAGAATTTTAGTTTTAGATGGAGCGATGGGGACCATGCTTCAGCGATATCAATTTACTGAGGAAGATTATCGCGGAGAACGTTTCAAGGATTATCCCAGTTCATTAAAAGGAAACAATGATCTTTTATCGCTAACTCAGCCCAAAGCGATCAAGGAAATTCATGCGAAATATTTGGCTGCCGGGGCTGATATTATTGAGACAAATACTTTTTCGGGTACAACCATTGCCATGGCAGATTATGATATGGAGGATTTGGTGTATGAACTCAACTATGAATCGGCGAGACTCGCCAGACAAGTGGCAGATGAATTTACAGAGAAAGAGCCTGAGAAACCCCGTTTTGTAGCCGGATCTATTGGTCCGACGAATAAAACTGCGAGTATGTCGCCCAAAGTTAATGATCCCGGATATCGTGCCGTAACTTTTGAAGACCTGAAAGTAGCGTATAAACAACAAGTGGAAGCTTTGATCGATGGTGGCGTAGATCTTTTATTGGTTGAAACGATCTTTGATACTTTGAACGCAAAGGCAGCCCTATTTGCCATTGAAGAAGTGAAAGAAGAAAGAAATTCAGATATTCCCGTTATGGTGAGCGGAACCATTACGGATGCCAGTGGCAGAACGCTTTCGGGACAAACGGCGGAAGCCTTTTTGATTTCTGTATCGCATATACCATTGCTCACTGTTGGGCTAAATTGTGCGCTTGGTGCGAAACAACTTACGCCTTATTTACAAGTGTTGTCTGATAAGGCTGAATTTGGAATTTCTGCACACCCAAATGCCGGTTTACCCAATGCATTTGGTGAATACGATGAATCTCCACAAGATATGGCATATCAGATCAAAGAATATTTAGATAAAAACTTGATCAACATCATCGGGGGTTGTTGCGGAACAACTCCGGATCATATCACAGCCATTGCCGAGGTCGCAAAAAAGTATAAACCGAGAAAAATTGCTCAAGAAGTATCATCTTCT
This sequence comes from uncultured Flavobacteriaceae bacterium, assembly GCA_964631875.1. Taxonomy (GTDB): domain Bacteria; phylum Bacteroidota; class Bacteroidia; order Flavobacteriales; family Flavobacteriaceae; genus Namhaeicola. The sequence goes on along the minus strand of CAZWAN010000003.1, from coordinate 71,404 downwards.
ACTAAAATTTAGATATGTTTTTATCAGGATTAGAACCATTATATATTACCTCCGAAAGTAATTTTATCAATGTTGGTGAACGTACCAATGTAGCGGGATCGAAAATGTTTCTGCGCCTGATCAAGGAAGGCCGGTTCGATCAAGCCCTGGAAGTTGCAAGAGAACAGGTAGAAGGTGGTGCGCAGATCATCGATGTAAATATGGATGACGGATTGATCGATGGTAAAGAAGCCATGGTTAATTTCTTGAATTTGATCGCATCGGAACCGGATATTGCTCGTGTGCCTGTGATGATAGATAGTTCTAAATGGGAGATCATAGAAGCCGGTTTACAGGTAGTCCAGGGAAAAAGCGTTGTAAACAGCATTAGTTTAAAGGAAGGGGAAGAGGAGTTTATCAGGCAGGCTAAATTGATCAAAAGATATGGTGCGGCAGTCATCATCATGGCTTTCGACGAAGTTGGTCAGGCAGATAATTTGGAAAGAAGAATTGAAATTGCCAAAAGGTGCTATGACATCTTAGTGAATCAAGTGCACTTTAATCCGGAGGATATTATATTCGACCTCAATATTTTCCCAGTTGGAACAGGGATGGATGAGCATAAAAACAATGCCTTAGATTTTATTAATGCTACAAAATGGGTACGAGAGAATTTACCGAAGGTTAGTGTAAGTGGCGGGGTGAGCAATGTTTCTTTTTCATTTAGAGGCAACAATGCCGTACGCGAAGCCATGCATTCTGTTTTTTTATATCATGCCATCAAAGCCGGCATGAATATAGGAATTGTAAATCCAACTATGTTGGAAGTTTATGACGAGATACCCAAAGATCTTTTAGAAAGAGTAGAAGATGTGATCTTGAACCGGCGTGAAGATGCCACTGAAAGACTGTTGGATTTTGCTGAAACATTTAAGGGCGTTAAGAAAGAGCAGAAGGTTGATCTAGAGTGGAGAAAGGATTCGTTGCAAGACAGGATTACCCATGCTTTGGTAAAAGGAGTTGATCAGTATATCCTTGAAGATGTGGAAGAAGCCAGAAAAACAGCTGATAAACCATTGGATGTTATCGAGATCAATTTAATGGCGGGTATGAATGTAGTGGGAGATCTTTTCGGTTCAGGAAAAATGTTTTTACCGCAAGTGGTAAAGTCAGCAAGGGTAATGAAGAAGGCTGTAGCTTATTTGATCCCCTTTATAGAAGAAGAAAAACTAAAGAATCCGGGTGGAAGTACAGGAGCGGGTAAAATCTTATTGGCCACAGTGAAAGGCGATGTACACGATATCGGTAAAAATATAGTAAGTGTTGTATTGGGCTGTAACAATTATGAAATAGTTGATTTAGGAGTTATGGTTCCTCCGCAAAAAATTCTTGAAACGGCCATCGCAGAAAATGTAGATGTGATTGGATTGAGCGGTTTGATCACACCGTCACTTGATGAAATGGTTTATTTGGCCACAGAAATGCAAAGACAAAGCTTTACTGTTCCTTTGTTGATCGGTGGTGCTACCACTTCCAAAGCCCATACCGCAGTAAAAATCGACCCACAGTACAGCAACGCAGTGGTACATGTTTTGGATGCTTCTAAAGCTGTTACGGTAGTTGGAAATTTGTTGCAACAAGAAACTTCTGCAACTTATAAAAAGGAGATCAAAGAAGATTACGAAAAACTTCGCATAGGTTTTTTTGCCAGAAATGAAAAAAAGGAAATGCTTTCTTTAGATGAGGCAAGAAAGAATCGTTTGAAAATAGATTGGGAAAGTGAGAAAATTGGAATACCTAAATTTTTAGGAACCAGGAAATTTGATCAAATAGATTTGAAAAAAGTAGTGCCTTATATAGACTGGACACCTTTTTTCAGAACCTGGGAGTTGCACGGCAAATATCCCGGTATTTTAGAAGATAAGGTGGTAGGGAAAGAAGCGACCAATTTATTCAAAGAGGCAAAGAAAATGCTGAAGGAAGTGATCGATAAAAAGTTATTGACTGCCAAGGCCATTTTCGGACTTTTCCCTGTAAATGCAGTGGGTGATGATATAGAAATCTATTCTGATTCTAGGAGAAATGAAATTCGTGCCAAATTCGTCACTTTAAGACAACAAAGCAAAAAGAAAGAGGGAATTCCTAATTTGGCATTAGCCGACTTTATCGCGCCTAAAGAGAGTGGGAAAGAAGATTATATGGGTGCTTTTTGTGTAACAGCCGGTTTTGGTACGGATGAGTTATCTCAAAAATATTTGGCCGATCATGACGATTACCATTCGATCATGATCAAGGCAATTGCTGATCGTTTGGCTGAAGCATTGGCTGAATATTTGCATATGGAAGTTCGTCGTCAATATTGGGGTTATGCCCCTGATGAAACTTTGGGCAATGAGGAACTGATCAAAGAAAAATACAATGGAATTCGACCTGCACCCGGATATCCTGCCTGTCCGGATCACACCGAAAAATTAACGATCTGGGATCTGCTGGAAGTAGAGGATAATATAGGCGTTAAACTAACAGAAAGTTTGGCTATGTGGCCTACTGCATCTGTTTCTGGCTATTACTTTGCCAATAAGAGGTCAAAATATTTTGGATTAGGTAAAATAACGGAAGATCAGGTACGGGATTTTGCAGAAAGAAAAGATATGGGTTTGGAAGAAGCAAAAAGATGGTTATCGCCCAATCTCATCGATTAAAAAGGTTTAAAATCAGGAAAAAATAAGCATGAAAATTTCAGCACATTTTGAACAAGCTAAAGGGAAAACCTTGTTTTCTTTTGAAATTGTTCCACCTCAAAAGGGACAAAACATCCAACATTTATATGACAATATAGATCCCCTGATGGAATTCAAGCCTCCTTTTATCGATGTGACCACTTCTAGAGAGGAGCATATCTTTATCCAAAGAAAAGACGGATTGCTCGAGCGAAAAATAACCCGTATGCGCCCCGGTACGGTTGGTATTTGCGCTTCGATCATGCATAAATACGGTGTAGATACCGTGCCACATATTCTATGTGGAGGTTTTTCAAAAGAAGAAACAGAATACGTACTGGTGGATTGCCATTATTTGGGTATTGAAAATGTAATGGCGCTGCGCGGGGATGCCATGAAGCATGAAGCTTATTTTGTACCCGCAGAAAATGGAAATAATTATGCCGTAGAACTGGTAAAGCAGATACATGATCTGAACCGAGGAAAATACCTGCACGAAATAGTAGATGCCAGTCATCAGACCAATTTTTGTATAGGAGTGGCAGGTTATCCGGAAAAGCATTTTGAATCGCCCAGTATGGCATCTGATTTGAGGAGATTAAAGGAAAAAGTAGATGCAGGGGCAGATTATGTCGTAACACAAATGTTTTTTGACAATAAAAAGTTCTTCAAATTTGTAGAAAAGGCTAGAGAAATAGGGATTACCGTACCTATAATTCCCGGAATCAAACCCATAGCTATTCAGAAACACATGAATGTGTTGCCTCAAATTTTTAGGGTGGAATTGCCGGATGAGCTGGTCAAAGAAGTGGATAAATGCAGTTCGAATAAGGACGTGAGACAAGTGGGGATAGAATGGGCTATACAGCAATCCAAAGAATTGATAAAAGCCGGTGTGCCGGTGGTTCATTTTTATTCGATGGGAAAATCAGATAACATCAAAGCCATAGCCTCAGAAGTGTTCTAAATAGGTAAAACTGATGCAGTTATAAGAAAAACGAATTTATAAATGGTGCTGAGCATTGAAATATTGATTATTTTTGTGCTTCAAATCAGGAATCAAAATAGAAAATTATGGCAATAGAAGTTACAGATGCTACATTTAATGAGGTAGTATTGAAATCAGATAAACCGGTCTTGGTAGATTTTTGGGCAGCTTGGTGCGGACCTTGTCGAATGTTACACCCAATTATAGATGAATTGAACGGTGAGTTTGGAGATAAAGTAGTCATCGCGAAAGTAGATGTAGACAATAATCAAGAATACGCAGCAAAATACGGTGTGCGAAATATACCAACAGTTTTACTTTTTAAAGGTGGAGAACAAGTCGACAAACAAGTAGGAGTAGCGCCTAAAAATGTTTATTCAGATAAATTGAATGCTTTATTATAAACAGAGTATTAAAAAATATGAAAGCCCGATTTGATCGGGCTTTTTTTATGTCTTATTTTAATTAATGTTTATTTTTGGGTTATGCGTATGAATGATATTAAATACCTGGAAAAGATTCCACCGCTCGAAATTTTAGCCAAACAGGTGGTAGAAGGTTTTATTACAGGGATGCATAAAAGTCCTTTTCATGGCTTTTCTGTTGAATTTGCTGAACACAGATTGTACAATAAAGGAGAAAGTGTTAGAGATGTGGATTGGAAGTTATATGCCAAAACAGAGAAGTTATTTGTAAAGCGCTATGAAGAAGAGACCAATCTGCGCTGTCAGATCATTATTGATGATTCATCATCTATGTCATTTCCCCAAAGTGAGAATAAGAAATTGGAAGATCTCAACAAAATTGGATTTTCCGCATTGGCTGCCGCTTCTTTACTGGAGATCTTAAAAAGGCAACGAGACGCATTTGGTTTGTGTATCTATTCTGATCAATTAGATTATTACGCCCCGGCAAAAGGGAGTGAGAGACAAAAGAGGATGTTGAATGACCAGCTCGAAAAACTGATGCAAAAACCGGGTGGTAAAACCACCAATACCTATCAGATACTCCACGAGGTTGCAGAAAAAATTCACCGTAGGTCTTTGATCTTTTTATTTACCGATATGTTGCAATCGGACAAAAAAGAAGAAGAGTTGATCTCGGCCTTACGCCATTTAAAATACAACAAACATGAGGTAGTATTGTTTCATATTTATTCGGGAAAATATGAACTGGATCTCTATTATGATGAAAGACCCAAAAAATTTATCGATGTAGAAACAGGAGAGAGGATAAATGTATTTGCACAAAATTACAGAGAGGACTATAAAAAAATGATGGAGGATTTTTTTAAACAGCTAAAAATGAAGTGTATGCAGTATAAGATAGATTATGTTCCTGTAGATATACACCAGGGTTTTGAGAAAGTATTGAGTGCGTATTTGTTGAAAAGGCAACAAATTATATAAAAAGTGAAAAAACATTTTGCAAAAATAAAAAACGATCTTATATTTGCATCCGCTTTAAGCGATGGTTTGGTAGTTCAGCTGGTTATCCCGAGTCCTCGGGAATGCCTGTCACGCAAACCGCATTGAAAAGTTCATTACATGTTTTATGTTTACCTTCTTCAAAGTAAGTTAGATAAATCTTATTATATTGGACAAACCAATGATCTTGAAAAAAGATTATTTGACCATAATGAGGGTTTATCAAAATATACAAGTCGCAAGAGACCTTGGGAAATAGTTTATTTTGAAAAATTTGAAACAAGAACAGAAGCCATAAAGAGAGAGCGGTTTCTTAAGCAACAAAGAAATAGTTCCTTTTATAAGAGTTTATACGAGACAAATTAGTTCGTCTCAAACGGTTTGGTAGTTCAGCTGGTTATCCCGAGTCCTCGGGAATGCCTGTCACGCAAACCGCATTGAAAAGTTCATTACACGGTTTGGTAGTTCAGCTGGTTAGAATACATGCCTGTCACGCATGGGGTCGCGGGTTCGAGTCCCGTCCAGACCGCTTCTTTTAAGCGTAAAAATAGTTGTGTTGTTAACGTTAAGTTTTAATACTTAAGAAGTTAGCTAATGAAAGACTTCATCCCGAGTGCTCGGGACTGAGGTTTTTTTGTTTTATAAGGTTAACCAGCACTTTCTTCGCTAAGCTCGTAACAACTATCTTCTTAATTGTTTTACAAGGGTTTAACCCTGATTGTCCCTTACGGGAAGGCACCCATCTTACAATATTCTAAAACCTTGAAAGGTGTACTTAAGAGGGTACAATTTTCTTGGAGGGGTACAACCACATTTAATCTAAATCTTATTATCTTGAAATCACTTCAAGTATATATACGATTCAGTATTGTCATTGGTAGCCTGAATAGTAAGGGACTCGCGCCAATCAGATGCAGGATTACCTACAATAAAAAACTGATAGATTTTTCAACGGGAATCTTTATCCAACCCGAACACTGGAATCCTAAAAAGATAAGACTGCTTGAGGGGACACCCCAGGAGGAGACAGTGAATATGCAATTAATCCTTATTGAGAACAAGATCAGTAAGGCTTTTTTAATGCTTCAAGTAAGGAAGAGCCTTTGCCAGTATGGTACTTCCCTATTTCAGTGTGCCTGCGGGGATTTTGTCTGAATTAATGGAAAAATGACTTGTTTCAATTTAACAAAGTTATGGCAAGATCGCACAGAAGAAAGTTGGGGAAGAGATGAGAAGGATGAGAAGAATATTTTCCTTTTGTTAAAATTTTATATTGAATTGATACGGGTTTTACTTCGATAAAAAATTGAATTGCCTTATCTTTATTGAATTGTTAACCCCATAAATTTTTTACAATGTCAAAATTTGAAACTTACAAAGACAAAGCAGGTGAATTTCGTTTCAGACTCACGGCCGGTAATGGCCAGACTATCCTTTCCAGTGAAGGATATAAGGCAATAGCCAGTTGTAAAAATGGTATAGAATCAGTCCGAAAGAACTCTCAAAACGATGGTATGTTTGAGCGTTTGGAGTCTAAAACTGGTCAGTTCCATTTCAATTTAAAGTCTGTAAACGGTCAGGTAATAGGCAGCAGTCAGATGTACACTACAAGTAGTGCTATGGAAAACGGTATTGAATCCGTCAAAAAGAATGCTCCAGATGCATTGGTTGTGGAGGTGTAGAAGTTTAAAAGACTTTATTGTTATGAAAAGGCTCAGATTTCTGGGTCTTTTTTTTATGGATGTTTTAAAAAACAGGATTTGTAAATTTCAATTCCCCTTCAGACATCTCTTCTTTTTAGAATAAAAAATAGTTGGGTTGTTAACGTTAAGTTTAAAAATTAAGCTGTTAGCTAATGAAAACTTCATCCCGAGTACTCGGTACTGAGTTTTTTTTGTTTTGGACCACAGCCATATACTGAAACTAGAAATGCCTTTAAAATCAGGGGCAATGTGAGAAAATTAGTCCATCATGGAGGCTTAAGTTGATCAATGCCATTTGAAGTCCGGCAAATAATCCGTAACTTAGATCGTCATTTCGGAATGGATAAAGACTAGCCAAAATGAAGGACACAATTGACATATGGATTCAAAAGGGATACGAACACTTTGGAAATTACGGTCCGAATGGCATGAGCATTAAATTAATCGCTGAAGAATCTTCTTTGACCAGAACCACTTTCAATTACCATTTTGCCAATAAAGAGGCCTTCTGTAACGAGCTCATCGATAAACATTATGAGTTGCTTGATCAATATTGTAATTTTGGAGAATTGCATTGCAAGAACTACCTTCCTGATATTCATCAATTGGCCCTTGGCTTTCCTGCGGGTTTTAAATTCCAAAAGCAATTGTTCAACCATAGACATATTTCGAAATATAACGAGGTTTACGAGGCCTGTAATCGAATTGCGGGGGAAAGATTTTCCGTTCAGTTGTTTATTGACTACTATAAACTGCCACTTTCTTTCGATGATGCTGCAAGGTTGCATAATTCATTGGTGGATACCTGGTATTCAAGGTTGGATACAAATCCTTTGTCACTGGATAAAATGGTACGGTCTACCGAAGAAATCATGCAGGGTTTATTGACCTTGATCTCGAAAGTGAAAATGAAGGAATCTCAAAAATATATTGATATATCATCTGTATTCTAGTTGACACTCCTGTCAATAAAGATGTGCGCTTATTTGTAAATTTGATAGTTTGTCAATATTTTCTATTTACTCTATTTAAATAGGGGTAAAAAGTTTTAAATAAATGCGGAGAGCCGTTTTTTATGTGAATTTCCAAATGCCTTAGTAACAAAAGGTGCACCAGGCACAAGAACGAATCTTAATAAAATTTCCACCCATGAAAACACAAAATTTTAATTTTTTCAATGCAATACTTATGGTATTCGTTATATTGGTGATTTATGCATGCAAACAACCTACAGAAAAGCCTATGGTTGAGCAGGCAGAAGTTTTTGGATATGACAAAGAAGTCATCACTAAGGTAAAACCCTGGACCCATGAAAACTTCAATGGTGCTGCGGAGGAGTTTCAATTTGTCATTATTGGAGATCGAACAGGGGGTGCGAATGCCGAAGGGACCTTTAATTTGGCGATGAGTCAGATCAACTTGTTGCAGCCGGAATTTGTAATCAATGTGGGGGATTTAATTGAAGGTTATCCTGAGGACAAAGAAGATCTTCTCGGAATGTGGGAAGAGGCCGATAAAATGACGGGAAAACTAGAGATGCCATTTTTTCGCACGATTGGAAATCATGACGTGAGCACTCCATTGACCAAAGAAGTGTATTTAGAACGTTATGGCGTTGATTATTATTACTTTACATACAAAAATGTATTGTTCATGGTATTGAACAGTGAGGATGGTTCGAGACCGGCACCACCTGAAGGCATTATGACGGGGTTAAAAGAATACAATCGCCTGCAGTTGGAAGATCCTGTAAAAGCAAAAGAGATGTTGAAAGAATTTATGACTGATGAAGCCGTAGTTGCGGCCTTGGGACAACCCGTGGAGTTTCCTGAAAAACAGATGAACTGGATCAAAAAAACATTGGAGGAAAACGCAGATGTGCGCTGGACTTTCCTCTTTATGCATGAACCCTGCTGGGAAAATCCGTCTGATAGTTTCAAGGCCATCCAGGAAATGCTTAAAAATCGCAAACATACTTTTATGGCCGGCCACCTGCACTATTATGACTATGATTTGATGGATGGGTACGAACATATCACCATGGGACCGGCGGGAGCTTCTTTTCATCACGATGGACCTGGCAATGTGGACCATATCATGTGGGTGACCATGAAAGAGGACGGACCCGAATTGGGGAATATCGCGTTGAAGGGTATTTTTGATCGTAAGGGTCTGGATACTACTCTGTTTGGGGCCTATGACCGCAAAGGTTATTGAAATTGTCCATAGAAAAATCAAAAAAATAATCCACAGATTATTTTGCCTGAATAGATGCCAAATGAGACGATATCCGCTCATATTTTTGCTCATCTTTTCGTTGAGCTGTGCCAAAGCCGAGAAAGAAAAACAACTTTCCGCTGGATTTTCTGAGGGAATCAGGACAGGTATGGATACATTGGTTTATTCAGACCCAAATAATTATCTCATGACCTTATACAAAGGCGATGACGCCAGCAAAGTTGAAATCAGATCCTATAAGGATATTTTAGATCTTTTTGAAAAACATCATTATACCTCGGCTACCTGGAAGGAAGGCATCCGTGAAATCCCAAGAATTTACCTTCCATTAATCGGCGACCGCTGGGGCGTGAAGTCATCGAAAGAAATGGTCACAGAAGATAAGAAAAAAATATTCTTTCGTTCCTTAGGGCCACTTGTTTTGCGGGGGAATGAGTTGATTTTACAGGACAGGAATCGACTAAAAAGCATAAAGGAAGGTTCTCAACATAAAATCACCGAAGAAGATAAGCAATGGATCTTGAAATTAGCCAAAACCTATCGTATTGAGATAGGGCAGGACCCCATTAGCGAGGATGTGCTCAATGAATTGTGGAAAAGGGTAGATATTGTTCCTGTATCCCTTGCTTTGGCGCAGGCGGCGGAAGAGAGCGGATGGGGAACATCGCGTTTTGCCGGTTTAGGAAATGCTGTGTATGGACAATGGACCTGGGGTGAAAATTCGATTAAACCCGAGCAACAACGAAAAGAGTTGGGAAATTACGGTATTGCATCCTTTGAAACTTTACAACAATCGGTTAGTGCCTATATGCTTAATTTGAATACCCATGCTGCCTATGCCAGCTTGCGTACAAAACGAGCTGAACTTCGAAATGAGAACAAAGAGATCACGGGATATGAGTTGGCCGGTCAATTGACAAAATACTCCGAACGCGGTGAGGAATATGTAAAAGGACTCAGGTCGCTGATGGAATTTAACCGCTTAAGTCCTGCCGATGAGGCTTATCTTTCCAAAAATCCACCCATCTACCTGGTACCCGTGGCAAATTAAAATTTATGAATTATGAGCGCTACAAAGTTTTTGTTCATGTGCTTGGTTCCGGTTGCTTTGTTAATAAGCTGCAAAGAATCAGGTAAAAATAAAATAACCCCTGACCTCGACAAAGAGGGCTTTGCTCTTCTGACAGATGAAGCGGTGGAGAACATCGTAAAACGGTCATATCAGTATGTTGCCATGTACAATGTGAACAACAAATTCGCGATAAAATATGGAGGTTGGAACACGGTTCATGCAGATCATGAATTGAAAGATCATACAACAAAAGAAATTGCCAGGCCCAATAATGATACATTCTATATCACGGCTATGTTAGACTTAACTGCTGAGCCCGTCATCTTAGACCTGCCGGCATTTGGCTCACAATATGTTTCACTCATGGTCACTGCCTATGATCACTATGTAGGTGTACCCAAAACTACAGGTAAAGGAGATTTTGAGAAACCCGAAAAAATACTGTTCTACTCAGACAATACAAAAGGTTATACCGGGGAGAAAGTAGAAGGCGTTGCTACTATTTATAAAACCACCGGTGATTTTATTTCTGCGGTGATCAGGGTGATGCCGCACGCCAATGATCCGGAGAGATTCAAAAGCATCGTTGAAAAGATCATTTCAGTAAAGATCCAATCGCTGTCTGAATTCAAAGGTAAACGGCCCGAACCTGCAAATGAATTTGATTTCCCGGAAATCGGAAAAACAGATTTAGACATTTTTCAAAATAATCTGTTAGAGGTCATGCAATTTGTTTTTAATCATATATCGTTTGACCCCAACGATGAGCTGGATCAAAAAGTACTTGAAGCTTATGCACCCCTCGGCATAAAACCGGGAGGAATTTATCATCCTGAAAATGTAAAAATTGACGGTACACGTTTCCGGGCGGTCGCCGAAAATATCCAAAAGGAGAATTTGGGAAAATTAGCAGATCCCACACTATTCCAACGAATGGCTCCAAAAATGTTTAAGTTAAAAGGCCAAACCGATCTGCAAACACTCCTTGCGGTATCAATTATAGGTCCCATAGGATTGCCCATGGAAGAAGCGATGTATCCCAATGTGACTACTGCTACAGGTGAACCAATGAATGCATTGAATAACTATGTGATTAAAATGAGCAAAGATGAATTACCTCCGTATCAAGCTTTCTGGTCGTTGACACTGTACGACAAAGCCAATGGGTTTTTTATTCCCAACGACAGAAAAAAATACAGTGTTGGTGAAAATGCCGGGTACAAACTGAATGCAGATGGCGGTATCGAAATTTATGTTTCAGCAGAAAAACCCGGAGGCGTTCCGGAAGAGAATTGGTTGCCAATAAACAGGAAAGATGAAGAAATTGATCTGATACTGAGAATATATGTTCCAAATCTTGACAAGATGAAATCTTGGCAGCCGCCTAAAGCTGTGAAACTTTAGTGTTTACATGGAGGGATATTTATTACCTGCTTCAAAGAAGGTACAGGTGTACAAAAATTCCAAATGACTAAAGAAATATTTTGGACAAACTTTTTCTATGACCATAAAAAAATGAAAGATCAATGACTTTGTTGAATTAGAAATTAGTCATCCGGATTATCTTTATTTTTTTTAAAATGTGATTTATTTTTACTAACTTGTTCATAACTAAACCTATATGCTATGAATAAAATTACATTTAAAAACTCATTTTATTTTTTTATTTGCTCCGTTACTCGCATCATGCCACCTAGGTCAGTTGCGGGAAAATTATTTTTGGCTATGTTGGCCTTTGCTTTGTCTGCCAATGGAATTCCTGATTGGGAAAAAAACAATGGCAAAAATTTTAAATCCTGGACTTGGGAAATAGTAAAAGAAAATCAACCTGTTTTTCCCGGGGACTTTAGTCATTGGTCGGCTAGGGCCGGCCTTCAGGCGCTAAATCACAACGGGAAATTTTACATTTTCGGCGGTCGAACGCCATTACCCCCACCAGCCCCTTTTGGTGCCAGTATCATTCATGGAGACGGATGGGAAAGCAGTGATGAAGGAAAGACCTGGACGAATATTTTACAATCGAACCCTGAGTTTCCTGCTCCCGAAACCCATTGGCCTAACCGGGCCTATTTCCAGGCAGTTAAAAAGGGCAAGTATATGTATATCTTGGGAGGTCAGAATTTTGGTTTTCCGGAGTCCAATTTTTTTAATGATGTATGGAGAAGTGAAAATGGCTCAGATTGGGAACAAATGACCGATCCGTTAACTTCTGAATCCAGATGGGATGGAAGAGCAGGACTGAGTGCCGTAGTATTTAAAGGTTCAATTTATGTAATGGGCGGCTCTCAAAATGATGATTGCGCTGTATTACCACCGGGTTCCTGTATTCCAGGCGCACCTCCTCCAAGAAAATATTATAATGATGTTTGGAAATCAGATAATGGGAAAGACTGGACGCTTGTAACAGAAAATGCGGGATGGGAAGCTCGGGCCGGAGGAATTGCCGTGGTAAAAGATGGATATCTGTATATGATAGGGGGAGAAAATGGCTTTATCTGTTTTCCCGGATCTCCTTGTCCACCCTATTTTAATGATGTTTGGAGAACAAAAAATGGGAAAGATTGGGAACTTGTTACTTCAGATGGAGGATGGGCTAAAAGACCCGGGCATCAGGTTGTTGTTGCTCAGGACAGATTTGTTCTTTTTGGAGGTTTTGGCTTGGGTGAGAACAACGGAATTACCCCATCTAACCCCAGTGATGTATGGATCAGCAATAAGGGGAAAGTATGGAAAAAAGTAAGTGATTCTCCCTGGAATGCCACAGGATCTGAAGATATAAAATATGATTTTGATGCCTTTACGGTTAAAGGATATGGGCAAGAATCTGACATGGTATTTACGTTTGGTGGCGATAGAGAAACGTTCGACAGAGATGATCCGATCAATTTTAGCAAAGTTGACAATGATGTATGGAAATTCAGTTTACCGGAAAAGAAAATAAAACCTGAAAACAACTCTGAGCAAGGAATTGTATTTTATCCAAATTTCCCAAATCCATTCAGCGAATCGACAACGATCAGGTATTTTATACCCGAAAAGTCTTTTGTATCTATCACTGTGTATGACAGGCACGGACAATATATTGTTACTTTGGTCAATAAAATACACAACGAAGGAGAATATCAAATTGTCTGGAATGGAAAAAACCATAAAGGAAAACCTTTGAAAGAAGGAATTTATTATGCCAGTCTCTGGTCTAAAGGAAAAATGAAAACCATCAAATTAATTAAAAACTAAAAGCCACCAACGGAAGAATACAATGAAGTAATTTATTTTACTAAGTATCGTGTGAAAGGACACAAAAGGCAATTTTATAGTGAGAAACTCAGATAATATAGTCAAGCCACACCTTAGGTGTGGTTTGACCATTTATAATTAGTTTTAATTTAACCCCTATTCAAAGTTGGATGTTAACTATTGTTTTTTGAGGCCATCATTATACTTTGTACCTTAGATCTGTTGTAATTGTATACATTGCTTATTACTTTTGGAACTAATTAATTCTAAATGATTTATAAATATCTCGCTTAAAATTATGTAGATCTGTAATAGGAAGATCTGTCCAAAAAGCCTCCTTTATAATAAGGTGGATTTGGTTAACCGGAAAAGACAGACGGGTCACTATTTTTTTTAAGGTGTGTACTTGTTCCCATTTCAACTCCTTATCGGCCCAGATGATCACCATAAGGTCTTAAAGTCTTTCAATTCACTTTTCTAATTCAAGAAGCTCGGGGGTAGGGAACCGGGTCAGGATTTTTAAGGATATTTTTAAATTACTCATCTTTTATTTTATATTTTTCTGCTATTTTACACAGTAATCCTAATTCTTCAGTGGATACTTTGAGGTCAGACTTGGCTATTTTGACAATATTTGTGAACTGACTTAGATTTTTTTGTCTTCTCTGCTAACAGCGTCTTATGGGTTTTTCATATTTTGAAATTAATGAGATTAGGTATTGTACTTTTTTTATTACTAATTTGCGGCTGTGTTCAGAGTAAAAACAAGTTGAGGAATTTAAAAATGAGTTAGTTTTTTTGGGGTGCAACAGAAGATTAGGGTTAATCCTCTTTATTGGATTTGGCTGTTTCTTTCATAAATTCGATTCGAAATCGAAGATAAAAATCGGAGAGATATTCATAAAAATTTATGACGTTCGACCCTTTAAAAAATTAGAGATACAATGAAAAATAGTTGGGAGCTGATTTTTAAGATGATACAATGGTGTCTAATTTTGTTTAATAGGACAGAGCAAGGTGAGTATCTATAATCATATCACTAAATGAAAAAAAGTATCGTTTTAATTTTACTATTTTTTGTCATGTACAGCTGCAGTAGCGAAGACGATGAAAAAAAGGAAGGCTGTGTTGATTCCGAGATCCCTTGCCCGGTGATCATAGGGCAGGAAAATAAGGGATGTGCAGTGAATATTATATTTTTGGCAGAAGGATTTACCGATTCGGAAATGGCTGAATTTATGGAACTTTGTGATGTTGCCAAACAAGCTATACTCGATATGGAACCATTTGCTTCAGCTTCCGGAAGCATGAACTTTTATCGGGTAAATTCGACCTCTGCGACTTCGGGAATTAAGACAAAGGAGTTTGCAAGTGCTTGCAATCAAAATGATGTAAAAAATACTTTTTCTCCAACTGCTTGGTCTGTTTTTGGAAATCGAGTTGGGATTAAACACTATGTTGGTATGGAACCTTCAAAAAGGGATTTACTGGAATATTTATTCGGCAATTATGCAACCGGGGATTACGTTTACACCATCATTATAGCCAATACAACTGAATACTACGGTGGTGCGGAGTTTCCAGGGGTTACAGAGCATAATACTATTTTAAACCCAAAAGTTTCCAATATGATCATCTCAAAAAATGACAGTGGTGATCAATTTAAGTATTTGGTCAGGCATGAATTTGGACATTCTTTTGGAAATATGGATGATGAGTATGTAAGTATAAATACAGCATGTGCCATGAATAATTACGAGCCTTGGTACTTGCCGGAAGAGCCCAAACTTAATGTATTGACATATAACCCAAATAATTGGTTTGAGGGGGCGAGATATGTATCAACCGGTTACTGGCGCGAATGGGAAGATTCAATCATGAGAGGAGATAGTCAATCAACAGTCTTTTCTCCAAAACAAAGAGAGATCGTCGATCAAAGATTGTTGGATGCCATTGGATGTCCCTGATCGTAAATTTCTTCCGTCAGCATAGCTGCTCAGACTTAAAGTTAAAGTTTAAAATGGGATCAGTTCAAAAAATAAGGGGCTTATCATGAAATTGACAAAATACGATACTTTAAATGAAGTATTTTTGGTAAAAAATAGCATATGAAAGAACTAAAATCTATTTTGAAATTTTTGGAGCAGGAGGATACTGGAGAACGATGTGCTTTGGCACAGGTTGTAAGGGTGGATGGATCCTCCTATAGAAGAGAAGGAGCACGAATGATCGTTTTTGAATCCGGTATTTTCGAAGGAGGGATTAGTGGGGGATGTTTGGAAGGTGATGCTTTAAAACGGTCTCAACTGGCTATCTTAAAACAAGAGGCGACCATAGTTACCTACGACACTTCGAAAGAATTGGAAATAGGAATCGGACTGGGATGCAATGGAATTATTGATGTGCTGTTGACTCCCATCTCAAAAGAATCCGAGCAAATAAGAATACTGAAGAAAATTGTTTCAGAAAGGAAAACACATCTTATTGTTACGATAACAGGATCCAATCTGAAGGATAAGAATTTAAAGCTAGGAAGTTGTCTATATTATGATACAGATAAGAAAACCCTCGAAGGGCTCGGTTCTTCTGAAATAAGGGATTTTATGCTGGAAAAGATCGATCAGGTGCAATCTGAACACAGATCAGGAAGTTTCCTATATCATTCAACAGACGCTGAATTACATTTTCACATTGAATGGGTCCCGGCCCAATATCACCTCGTGATCTTTGGAGACAACTACGATGTTTATCCTTTAATTCAATTAGCCGGTTTACTTGACTGGGAGATCAGTCTGGTTGGAAATGTTCAAAAATTGAAAAAGGAGTACCTTAAACCGGTCAGGCATATTTATCCCAAGAACTTACCAAAAAGACCTGTTGTGGATGAGCGGACGGCTATTGTATTGATGGCTCATGATTTCAAAACGGACTTTGAGAACTTTAAATTTGCACTCCGCAGTAATTCCCCTTATATCGCTAGTTTAGGACCTAAAACGAGGTATGAAAAGATCCGAAAAAGTTTGACAGACGCCGGGGCATTTGTTGGTGAAATTGAAAAAAGCAGGATTTATGCTCCCTGTGGTCTAGACATTGGAGCAGATAGTCCGGAGGAGATCGCCTTGAGTTTATGCGCAGAGATCATTAGTTCATTCTCAGGAAAAGCCGGTGGAATGCTCAGAGAAAAAATTGGCCCTATCCACGACAGGAAATGAGGACGGATTTCTTTAAAAAGACCTTCTTTCCCAGAGTATGTTGTCGGCCCTTTGGTTTGCCACTGTTTCGGTCAAAATTTCAATCACTTGATCGATATCGCTTTCTGAAGTGTATTTACCCAGGCTCATACGAATAGACGAAAAAGCGAGATCCGGTTCCATTCCCATGGCCAAGAGCACATGTGAAGGAGTCTCATTAGCCGAATTACAGGCAGATCCGTTCGATACTGCCAGATACTTGCTCAGGGCACTCAGCAGTTTAAATCCATCGGCATAAGCAAAGGAAATATTCAGTGTATTGGGAAGACGAACTGCACCTTTGCCATTTGAAATAGATTGCTCAATTTGTAAGAGCCCCTGTTCCAATTTATCTCGTAAGAAGGTCAATCGATTTTGTTCTTTTGACAATTCCGAAAAGGATAATTCAACCGCCTTGGCAAAACCAACTATGGCAGGGGTATTCAATGTACCTGCACGCATATTTTTCTGCATACTACCTCCATGTATCAAGGATTTAAGAAATTTGTTCTGAGCGCGATCTTTTACATAAAGCAGCCCAATGCCTTTAGGACCATATACCTTATGTGCTGAGAAACAAGCGAAATCAGCAGTGTTGAATACCTCAGTAAGAGGAACCTTTCCCAATGACTGGGTTGCATCGCTAAACAGATAAATACCCTTGCCCTCAATTATTTTTCTAACTTCTTTAAGTGGCTGAATAACGCCAGTTTCGTTATTGGCATGCATGACTGCCACCAAAATGGTTTCACTGCAAATGGCTTCTGTTAATTGAACCAGATCGATGATGCCCTCAGCATCAACATCCACATAGGTAATCTTTACGTCTTTTGCAGTTTCTAAAAAATGGCAGACATCAAGTACTGCTTTGTGTTCTGTTTTGCAAGTGATGATATGATTTTGACCGGATGTAAAGGTGATGCTCTTCAGGATGGTATTGATGCTTTCGGTGGCACCTGAAGTATAAACAAGATCATCCGGACTGATATTGAGATTTTCGGCAATCGTTTTAGTCGCTTCTGTCACTGCATCTTTGGCAATCCATCCATAGGTATGGTGCGCACTGGACGGATTTCCAAAATTTTCTGTAAAAAAAGGAAGCATTGCATCGAGTACGGCAGGGTCGCAAGGGGTAGTTGCATTATAATCCAAATAAATTTTGTTTTTCATGTCAGATCTGTTTGATAATCCTAAACAGGAGGTTAAATTTAAGCTATTTTAAAAGATTTATTCGTTATCGGCCATTTGAAATCTGAACCGAAATCATATTTTGGTTTTTACTAATTCTCTTTTTTCAGGCATATAATTTTGGTATTTTTGCGGCTTCATGATCCAAAATTTATGTAATGACTAAGGAATTACTCCAATTCGAAGGCCTTGAAAAAATCAAAGTCGACTTCCACTATTTGATGACCCTTTTTAGCGAAATGCTCGTTTCGATTGGGGAAGTTGACCTGGTGAGAAGTTTACCTCTCGATAAGCAAGAAATGCCCCAAAAGATCGATCATGCGGATGAGAAATTGACTCAGGCGATAGGGATCTGTTTTGAATTGCTGAATCTGGCAGAAGAAAATGCAGCCACGCAATACCGCAGAAAAATTGAAACTTCTTTTGGTTTGGAATCTACCAGAGGATCATGGGGAGAAACATTGTATACGTGGAAAGCAGCGGGTATTGATGAGTATCACATTGCTGAGAAATTAAGGGAAATAAAGGTTGTACCTGTATTAACGGCCCATCCTACAGAAGCCAAGCGCCTTACGGTATTGGATATTCACCGGGAGTTATACTTACTCCTTGTGAAGAGAGAGAATCCTAATTGGTCTACTTTGGAACAAGCCGCGCTCGAGCGGGAGATTATCAGCTTAATGGAGCGCTGGTGGCGTACCGGAGAGATCTATCTTCAAAAGCCGCGCTTAGAGGATGAGCGCAATAACCTGATGCACTATTTTGAAAATGTTTTTCCCGAAGCAGTTAGGCTAACCGATCAGCGGCTGTTAGATGCATGGAGCTCTATGGGTTTTTCACCTCATTTGTTAGAATTACCCGAACATTTTCCACTAATTCAATTTGGCAGTTGGGTAGGTGGAGATCGAGACGGACATCCATTTGTGACTCCTGAGTTTACAGCTTCCACCTTGCGTTTACAGAGGCAGGCAGCACTAAAAATGATTCGAAATCACTTGGTGAAACTTGCTGAAGAATTGAGTTTTTCTATTTATAGAGTTTCGTTTCCACAAGAATTTTTGGAAGAACTTGAAGAAAAGGCCCGTTTATTGGGAGATCCAGGTCAAAAAGCCCTGGACAGAAATCCTTCTGAACCCCTACGGCAATTTGTTAATTTGTTATTGCAGCGCTTGGATTATACCCTTCAAGAAGACAGAAACTTTGGGGACGAGAAAATTTTTAAATCGGCTGAAAGTTTGTCAGCAGAACTACAAAAATTAAGACAACTATTGTTTCATCTTGGTGCAGCAAGAATAGCCAAGCAATCTTTGTTTCCAATTGAACGAATTGTTCAGTGTTTCGGGTTTCACTTATCTAAGATCGATATCCGTCAGAATAGTGCTTACCACGAAAAGGCCATCAGTCAGATTCTGGCTACTTCCGGAGCGAAAGATGCAGACTATGGATCCTGGGATGAAGCTAAACGTTTATCTTTTTTGAATGAAGAATTAAAAAGTAACCGGCCATTTCTGGTGGCCGGAACATCTTGCGGTCCGGAGGCGGACAATGTATTAGGATATTTGCGAGAAGTTAAGGTGTATGTTGAAGATTACGGTAAAGAGGGCATAGGTTCTATTATTGTTAGTATGACCCGTAGTTTGAGTGATCTGCTTTTGGTATACCTGTTTTTGCGTGAGGTGGGACTGCATGAAGCCAATCTTCCGGTAGTGCCATTACTGGAAACCATTGATGATCTGGTTGCCGGTCCTGAAATTCTTTCTGCCTACCTCAGACATCCCGTGGTTCAAAAACAAAAAGAAAGCAATCAATCCTTCACTCAAGAAGTGATGTTGGGTTACAGCGACAGTAATAAAGATGGCGGAATAATGACCAGCCGATGGAATATTTATAAGGCTGAAGAAAACCTGACAAAAGTGGCTCGTGAATCAGGTGTAAAATTGTGCCTTTTTCATGGACGAGGAGGGACCATTAGCCGAGGTGGTGGAAAAATACACCGCTTTTTAGACAGTATGCCTCCGGGTTCCATGAGCGGACATATCAAAATGACAGTTCAGGGGGAAACCATTGCCAATATGTTTGCCAACCGTCTTACGGCAACGTATAACCTGGAGATGTTTGTGGCGGGAACGGCAAGGCAGGCCCTCATTAAAGAGGAAGAGGTCAAGGATGAAAGGCGTTACCAAATAATGGATCAAATGGTCGCTAAGGCAAGGGAAACCTATAGAAAATTGCTCGATCATAATAAGTTTATTTATTTCTATTCAAAAGCGACTCCCATAGATGTTTTGGAACAAAGCAAGATCGGTTCACGACCGGCGCGCAGAACCGGCCAGCGTTCTTTGGAAGACTTGCGCTCTATACCATGGGTATTTAGCTGGAGCCAGTCGAGATTTAACCTGAGTGGGTGGTTTGGCATGGGGACGGCATTGGACGAATTTCAAAAACAGCAACCGGAGGATTTTGATTATTTAAAACAATTGGTGTCCAAATGGCCCTTTTTGAGGTACAGTTTGATACAAATCGAATCTAATTTATTGAATTCTGATAGCGAGATCATGAAGGCTTTTGCTGCCTTGGTTGAGGATGATAAAACCAGAGAGGAGTTGATGAAATTGATTCTTACAGATTACCAAACTTGCCTTGGTCAAATTGAAGAAGTATTGGGGGCCTCCGTTGAGGAGAGACGACGTTCGGCTTTAGAAAACAATAAGTTGAGAAACAACGCCTTAAAAATACTTCATGACATACAGATCAACTACCTGAAAAAATGGAGATCCATACAAGAACAAAGTGACATAAGAGATAAAGAAGAAGCCGATCAGCACCTTTTACAATTGCTTTTGCTCGTAAATGCTTTATCCGGTGGACTAAAAAATACGGGTTAAGAAGCATTCTATACGGTTAATTCTGTTGTGGCTTACCTCATTGAAAAAAGCAGTTCTTTGAAGAAATTGTTGTATCAATGAAAGTCAATACGCTGCTTTATTTGAGGCTTAGTGGCATGGCCAAATCTTTATTTTAGGATCATCTTTGGTATGATTATTTTGTTGAATTTTTTCCTGAAAAAATCAACTTGAACGTTAATAAATATCTTGATAACTAAAGGATTGGTTTCAAAAAAGTCACAAATTAATTGCTATTTTGCAATTCTTAACATCCCCCTCTTTATTCCATTGCGAATAAATTTTTAAAAACCAATTTGATGAAAAAATTACTGATTCTGTGCGTGGGATTTATTCCCTTTGCTATGATTTTGCAAGGCTCTCATGAGTTTCTTTTAGAGGGTAACTATGGTAGTAACGATTCTCAATTCGAAAGTTTATCGGGCTATTTGGAAGGCAATTTGGATGGTGTCAACCCAAAAACAAAAAATGGGCTTTCCTATTCATTGCTTGAGTTTGAAAACTACATTTCAAAAAATTTACTTACTGTAAAAGAGGAACTTCTTTCTGCAGATCCAAATTTTTACGATGGAATGTATACATATACAAAAGATGAAAAAACAGTTTTTTTTAGTGTAAACCGAAAAATTAAAAAGAATAAAGAAATACATGAAGTAGGGGACATAACGAAAAGCTCGGTCAACCTGCATTTATTCAAAGCAACTGTCGATGAAAGCGGTAAATGGATAAACTTAGAAATGCTGCCTTTTAACAATGAGAATTTTTCTACCGGACAACCCGCGCTCAATAATAATGACACAAAACTTTATTTTGTTTCAGATGCGCCGGGTTCCATGGGAAGAACAGATATTTTTTCAGTGGATTTGAATCCGGATGGCACCTATGGTAAACCCGAAAATTTAGGTCCAAAAATCAATTCTATAGAACGCGAATTATTTCCTTTTATCGATGCGGACAATGTGTTATTTTACTCTTCTGATGCTTTAAATGAAAAGGACGAATTGGATGTTTTTGCGGCCAAAATATATGAAACTACTCTCTCGAAGCCAATTTTGTTGAGTGTTTCCGTGTTTACTGAAAAGGACGACCTGTCTTCTATAAAAAAAGCAGGTAAGGGCACGAATGAAATTTATGGTTTTGCCGCTTCCAAGGCATTAAATTTTGAATGTACACAAAAGATTTCAGGTAGGGTTAAAAATTATGACACCATGGAATCATTGGCAAAAGTAAGATTGGACTTGATTGATGAGGATAATAAAAAGCGCTTATCGTTTCAATCTAATGAAACAGATGGAACTTTTAGTTTTGATCAGTCTTGTAATACAAATTATACACTCAAAGGTTATTTGGAGGGTTATTTGGCAGGAGAGATCAGCGTCACCACAGCAAATGATCTAGGTGCAGAGGCTAAAGAAATTGTATTGGTTTTGAGGGAAGATAAGTTTGCGGAAGAACAAGTAGTAACAGATATTCCGGCCGTATTGCCATTGGCTAAAAGTCCATCTGACGTAAACTATGATTTTGCCGGTGATGAAAAAGTATTTACTGTTCAGATTGGAGCCTTTAAAGAAAAGGTTAAAATTGTACAATATGATGATGTCAATGGTTTGTTTAGCCATAGGTACAAAGACGGATTTAACAGATATTTTTCAGGAATTTTCTCGAATTATTCAGAAGCTTTGGTTTATAAGAAAACTCTGATTAAATCTGGATATTACGACGCCTTTGTTGTAGGTTTACAAGGAGAGCATAGGATCGTTGTACCTGCTAATGAAAGTGATAGAGATTAGTTATTTCTCAAGCAAATGGTTCTTCAATAACCACTGATATGGTGCAAGGCATCTTGTAAAAAGATGTATATTTAGTTTGCCCTAAAAACATATCATTGATAAAGAAGACGATATATTCCCTTATTTTAGTAATTGGATCCGGTTTGCACGGGCAAGAAAAATTGGATCTTTTTACCCTTTCGGGTTCTTATGGTCTGCCTTCTTCATATGATTCGGTTTATCGTGGTCAAGCTACAGAAACAGGAGTAATGGCAAATTTAGTAGCCCCGGTTAAACTAACAGACAAATTAGTTTGGTACAACAGTCTCAACTATTTTTATTGGCAAGTAGATAATGATGAAAATATGCCCATTGAAATCCAAGACCCAATACAAGTTCACGGATTTATTTTAAGAACAGGGGTATATTATGAGTTTGACGAATCATGGTCGTTGCAGGTCTTGTTAGCTCCCAGGCTGATGACAGATTTTGTGCATATAGGTTCTGATCATTTTCAATGGGGCGGACTCTCAGTTTACGATAAAAGGTATCATGAAAGGTTAAAAATAGGGTATGGATTATTGTATAATCAAGAATTTTATGGTCCAAACTTTGTGCCTTTGATTAATGTAGATTGGAAGATTGGTCAAAAATGGTCTGTAACAGGGTTATTTCCAATTTATGGTAAATTAAAATATCAATTTATCGACCGTTTAGAAGTGGGTTGGAGTCATTTTGGCTTGGTCACCACTTATCGTTTAGGCGCTGAGGCTTATGCAGGAGATTATATTGAAAGAAGAAGTATTGATGAAACGCTATATGCAAAGTATCAATTATTCGGACATTTCTTTGTTGAGGGAAGATTTGGTTACGCTTTTGGGAGAAGCTATGAGCAGTATGATGCAGACCAAAAAATGGATTTTAGCCTACCACTTTTAGAAGTTGGCGACCACAGAACAGCAAAGAGTATTTCTTTTGAAGATGGATTTATTGGGAGCTTGAGGGTTATTTATAGCATTGAACTTAAATAATAACGCTATAAAGCCAAAGCCAATGAAACAATTTTTCCCGGATCGATTTTTCTGTCATGATGAACAAAGATGATTTGGTCATTACAATTCATTTCTATCAACCAATAAAAACCTTTGTAATAGTTTTTTAGGATGGTCGCTTTTAAGGGCGAGTTTTCGACAATCTTCAACTGGTGCGGATATAAAAGCACTTTTTTACGGTTGAATACCACCTCATTGATATCATCAAAAAAAGAAGCGACATAGTTGTTTAAAGGATCTTTGTATAAGTTTTGAGGCGTACCTTCTACTATCAAATTTCCATCTTTTAGTACGAGGATTTTATCAGCAAAAGAAAGGGCATCATTACTGTCATGGGTGGCCACAATACAAGAAATATTCTTTTCTTTTAAGTAAGAAAATAGCATTCTTCGCAGGGTGTTCTTTCTCAAATTGTCTATTTGTCCAAAGGGTTCATCTAACAACAGCAACTCAGGTTCTTTTGCCAAGGCCCTGGCGATGGCTACTCTTTGCTGTTGTCCGCCGCTCAAATTTTTTACTTTCACATCGGCAAAAGCTGTCATTTCGATGACCTCGAGCAATTCTTTAGTTCTTTTTTTTGTTTTTACAGGATGATATCTCGGTAAAAATTTAGCGATGTTTTCGGCAACCGTATTGAAGGGCATTAATTCAAAATCTTGCGCTACATATTTAAAAAAGTCCATACCCGGAATCAAATGATATGCAGGTCCGAGTACCTGATGATCGTCCCAAAAAACAGTGCCCTTTTCAAGATCCAACAAGCCATAAACCGCTTTTAATAAAGTAGATTTTCCACAACCACTTTCTCCCATAACGCACAAATGTTCTCCTTTTTCTAAAGAGAAATGAATATTTTGTAAAACTGGGTTTTCCTTTTGATAAGCGTAGTAGAGTTCTTTTACCTGTAGCATGGGTACAAAAATATGGCATATATCAATAATACGGCATCTTTTTTAATGCTTCTATTTGGGTTACAGGAAACATTTTCTATCGACCTACATTCGTAAGAAGAAATGTATTATATTTAGTATGTCAAACTATTTAATCTCAATTCTATGAATTTTTTATACTTTATTATTATCGGTGCAATTGCCGGTTGGATAGCCGGAAAAATTATGAAAGGCGGTGGTTTTGGCCTACTTGTCAATATTATCTTAGGAGTACTTGGAGGAGCCGTTGGTGGTTGGGTTTTTGGTTTATTGGGAATAGGTTCTGCTGATAATTTGGTTGGATCTTTGTTGACATCTGTTGTTGGGGCCGTCATTGTCTTATTTGTGGCCGGACTTTTTAAAAAGTAACAAATCCCGAAAAGAATTAAAAGCCCTGATTTTCAGGGCTTTTTTATTTAATAGAACTAGTCTAATGACTTTATGAGTCCCATCACCAGTTGCTCAATTTCTTCTTTGCTTGTATAGTGTACAAAGGAAATTCTTATCACACCCGGATCTGTTGGAATTTGCATTTCCATCAAAGGTCTGAATGCATAAAAATTCCCCAATCCTAACATGAGTTTATGTTCTATCAGGCTTGCGTATACTTTTTTTATGTTTTTATTTTTGGGTAAGAACGAAACAATGGGTGCTCTGTTTATTGAGGTTTTGGTACCTATAATTTGTATATCATCACGTGAACGCAAAAAATGAAGTAATTGTTCTAATAATTCATTTTCGTGCTTATAAAACATGTCGTTCAAGGCCTTCATTTTTTCAGTAGATGTCTTCTCCACTTTAAAATGATGGTCATAAACAAGATCAAAATAATCAAGAATACCGCCGGCTGCTGCAATTTGCGCGTGATCAGGCCCGGCAGGGGTAAGCATACTTCTCGTGATGCCTTCTTTAAAGAAATGCGACTGATTTGCCATTTGCTTGATCAGCTCATTCTTTACGTACATCAAACCTAAATGGGGGCCAAAGGTTTTGTACAATGAAAAAAGATAGATGTCTGTATTTAATTCTTTTAAATCGGGAAAACCGTGCGGGGCAAAGCCAACGCCATCGACCACAGATAAGGCGCCAAATTGATGCGCTAACTTTGTGATTTCTTTGACAGGATTGATTTGACCGATGACGTTAGAACAATGAGGAAAAGCAACCATTTTAGTTCTGGGTGTAAAAAGACGGTTCAGTTCATCTATACTTAATAAACCGTTTTGGGAATCTACATGCCATTCAACAATTTTAATACCTCTGTCCGCTAATCTTCTCCATGCGCCTGCATTCGCTTCATGATCCTGACATGAAAGGATAATTTCATCTCCATTTTCCCACATAGGGCGCATGGCATTGGCCAATACGTATATATTTTGCGTAGTTGAAGGTCCAAAATGAATTTCAGATTCATCTACATTTAAAAAGTCGGCCATTCTTTTGTAGGAATTGTTCATTAATTTACCGGCCAAGGTTGAAGCCGGATAAGGATAATTTACCTGAACTTTATTTTTAGTGTAAAAGTCGGTTAAGCGATGAACAACTTGCCTACAAGGATAAGATCCTCCCGCATTTTCAAAAAATGCCCAACCTTCTAAAGTAGGTTCTGAAAAAGCGGGAAACTGTGAACGAATAAATTCGAGATCGAATGACATAAAATTGATTTAGAAAGTTTTTTGATCGAATAGATCATATATAAATATAAGAATTTTGTCTGTTTTACAATTTAATTCATTTGGTTCAAGTTGGTTTTTCGAAGGTGAACACGATTATTCTTTTCAAAATTTCGTACTTTCATTATTCTTAATTCAGTAGATATGAAAACTTTAGATCGAAGACAATGGCTCAGATCGGCCGGCTTATCATCAGGATTTTTATTTTTGGGAGGTTTGGACACCATGGCCATAGATTTTCCCTCCAGAACGATCAGGGCAGATAAAATGCTCGAACTCAATGCGAATGAAAATCCCTATGGTCCGTCTAAAAAGGTAAGAGCAGCCATCGCAAATTCTTTTGATCGAGCGTGCAGATACCCTTTTAAAACAATTTCGCCTTTCGTGGAAATGATCGCTGAGAAGGAGGGGGTTCCCAAAGAATGCGTTGTGGTAACAGGTGGCTCAACGGAGGGCCTAACTGCGGCAGGTTTGATCTATGGTTTGGGTGGAGGTGAAATCATTGCAGCAGATCCAACTTTTCAGTCTTTGTTGAGGTATGCCGAGAATTTTGGTGCTTTTATACACAGGGTTCCTCTAAACGATCAATTAACTCATGATCTGAACGCCATGAACAGCCGAATTACGAGCAAGACAAGTCTTATTTTTATCTGTAACCCCAATAATCCTACCGGGACTTTATTGGAAAGAAATGAGCTAAAGGATTTTTGTTATTCCGCAGATCGTAAAGCGGTTATTTTTAGTGACGAGGCCTATTATGATTTTATTACAGAACCCGATTATCCTTCTATGGTCGAGTTGGTCAAAGAGGGTCGAAATGTGATCGTAAGTAAAACATTTTCTAAAGTTTACGGCATGGCCGGATTAAGGGTAGGTTATTTAATTGCCAGACCTGATATTGCCAACAGATTGAGATCGGGTGTTATGGCCAATACCAATATACTTGCCATTGAAGCAGCAAAAACGGCTATCCAAGATGATGAGTTCTATAAATTTAGTATTGTTAAGAACAAAGAAGCTAAGGATTATATCTATAAAACGCTGGATGATCTACATCTGGAATATGTTAGGTCACATAGTAATTTTGTCTTCTTCAAATCGGGTAGACATATCGATGAATTGATACAAGCCATGAAAAAGGAAAATATCCTTATTGGTAGACCTTTTCCTCCCATGTACGATTGGGCGAGAATCAGCACCGGCACAATGTCTGAAATGGAATTATTTGGTCATGCGCTGAAAAAAGTGATGGCATAATCACAATGAACTGTTCTCTGTTTTCGTGTTTGTTTTTATGGACAATCCACGGCGATTTCTTCGAAGAATTACTTCCATCTTCCAAAAAGAACTAAAAAACATAGATACAAGCTCAAAAAGCTAGAAAAATCCAAGTTTTTGCAAGATTAATCCAACTTATTTTGAATGGAGATCCTTAATTTTCGCATGCATTTCATATAAGAATCATGTTCTTTAAATGGCTTTCCAAACCCTCACTGACTAACCATGAAAAATATTTGTTTTTTTTTGTTCTGGTTCTGCATTTCAATATCACAGCTAATTCGGCTTTGTTGAGTCAACAAAGAAATTGCAGAATTAAAGGAAAAGTGATAGACTCCTCCACAAAAGAAACGATTGCATTCGCTACGGTTATCATTTACGATAAGAACAGGAAAAGTATTGGCGGTGTTATTTCGGGAGACCTAGGTGATTTTGAGATTGAAAATATACCAACAGGCACCTATACGGTTGAAGTGCAATTTATCGGTTATGACAATTATATCAGGGAGCTAGAGGTGAAAACGGGCGCTACTGAAATGGATCTGGGCACAATTGCCATCACCAATATTGGTCAAAGTTTGGAGGAGGTGACCATAAAAGCAGATAAACCCTTATTTGTTCAAAAAGTAGACAGGACCATTATCAATGTTCAAAGCAGTATTTTAGCGGCCGGGTCGACCGCTTTAGAGGTTTTAGAAAGATCTCCGGGGGTATTGGTCAACAGACAAAGCAATAGTATTTCTCTGGTGGGTAAGCAAGGTCTGATGGTGATGATCAACGGGAAGATCAGTTATATGCCTCAGGCGAGTATTGTTCAAATGCTGGAGGGAATGAGTTCTGATAATATAGAATCCATAGAACTGATTACTACTCCCCCTTCAAATTTGGATGCCGAGGGGAATGCCGGATTTATTAATATTGTTTTGAAAAAACAAGAGGACATAGGTGTCAACGGCTCCTATTCACTGTCTGCAGGTGTTGGAAATGGCACAACAACACAGGACAATATCAATTTTAATTATAGAAAGAATAAGGTAAACCTATTTGGAAACTATTCTTTTTTGAGGAGAAATCAGGATCAAGTTTTTAAATTGGGGAGGGAGTCTATTGATGAATTTGGCAATACAAGGGATTTAAGTACCACTTCTTACAGGGATCCGATACAACGAAATCACAGCCTGAGGTTTGGAATAGATTACGAGCTAAGAGAGAATACAATCGTCGGTGTCATTGTAGATGCCTATGACCAAAAATGGTCTATGGCTGCCACTAGTGGAAGTTATGAAAATAAGAATGAGGAATTGGTAAGTTATGTTGAATTGGATGTCCAAGAGCGAAATCAGTGGTCGCATATAGGAGGTAATTTCAATTTTAAACACAATTTCAAAGAACAGGAATACTTCAATATGGATATTGATTACCTCTATTTTTACAATGAAAACCCGACGGATTACATCAACGATTTTTATGATGGCCAAGAGAATTTCTTGTACCGGGAATTGACCAAATCCGATAAGACAACACCCATCAATACTTTGGTGACCAATGCCGATTACAGCAATCAGTTCACGGATCGGTTCAGGCTTGAATCGGGTGTTAAAGCTTCCTTTTCCGCTTTTGAGAATGATATCGTTGTGTCTAATTTTGAAGGGAATGACTTTATAGAGGATCCGACATTAACCAATAGAAGTGATCTGAGCGAAAAGATCTATGCGGTTTATACCTCTGTGGATTATAAATTATCGGATAAAACGAGTGCCAAAGTAGGCTTGAGATTTGAGCAAACAGACACAGCATTGAGGTCGGATACAGAGGGTCTTGTGGTTGACAGAAATTATGGTGAACTATTTCCCAGTGTATTTGTCTCGCATAGTGTAAACGATTCGCTCAGTTTTAATGCATCTTACTCCCGTCGAATTTCCAGACCCACTTTTAATGACATGGCTCCTTTTGTGATCTTTTTTGATCCCAATACTTTTTTTTCAGGGAATCCGGCTGTTCAACCTTCCATTTCTAATGGTTTTAATTTTGGCGCCAATTACAAATCATACTTGGTTTCGGCACAATATACCATTGAAGATGGAACCATTGCAAGATTTCAACAAACGTATGACGAGATTAATGACAGGTTGGTCTATGTCTCAGGCAATATAGACCAAACGAAGACTTTTTCATTAACATTTGGTTTGCCAATAAAAATAACCGATTGGTGGAAAACGCAAAACACGTTGATTTACATCAATACACAAGTACAAAATACAATTGAGGATGTGACTTATACCTATGAACAGAATGCTTTTAATATGAATAGTACACAATCCATTAAATTCGGTGAAACGATCAGTTCTGAGATAAATATTATTTATAATGGTCCGAGTATTTCAGGTGCTCTTAAAGTGAAAAGCAGGTTCTTTATGAATTTTGGTATTCAAAAGAAGTTTGGCGAGAAATGGGGAACCTTACGATTTAACATCAATGATCTACTTGATTCTTTAAAATTTGAGGGAACCCAAGATTTACCCGAACAAAACATCAAGGCTTGGGGTGATATAGATTTTAGTAATAGAACCTATGTACTCACCTATACACGAAATTTTGGAAATACGAAGCTGAAATCAGCTAGACAAAGAGATACGGGTGCTGAGGAAGAGCGAAATAGGGTAAATTGAGCGATCATTTTGTATTGAAAATGGTCATTTTTACATCAATATTCATTGCTGTTTGTGTGAAAATTCAACGATAGATTTACTAATTTTGAAAGGAAGGAAGGTTGTCATTATTATGATTCCGGTACTTCAAATTATTAGGTGGATTAAATTGAATAGATATGAGTCAAAGAAAATCAAGTATTAAAATTTTGTTATCCTTATTTGTTGTTGCCCTGGCAGTACAAGGTTTAACATTATTTGGCTTTAAGCCAAAAGAGAAAATGATAGGCTTGCAGTTATGGTCCGTAAAAGATCATATGAAAAATGATGCAAAAGCTACCATCGCTAAGGTTGGCGCTATGGGCTATACTTTTGTTGAAGCGGCGGGCTTTGACAATGGAAAATTTTATGGGATGAGTCCTGTTGAGTTTAAGAAATTATGTGAGGATAGCGGACTTCAATTTTTAGGATCACATACCGGACAAAATATGCCCGGCAAAGCCGATTGGAATAAAACAATGGCCTGGTGGGATATGGCAATTGCCGCCCATAAGGAAGCCGGCGTCAAGTGGATCGTCCAGCCATGGATGGGCGAAGAAGGGTACCAAAGTTTACAAGGACTTAAAGATTATATGGCTTATTTTAACGCAGTGGGAGAAAAGTGCAAGGCAGCAGGAATTCAGTTCGGCTATCACAACCACGACAAAGAGTTCACCACTGTCTTTGACGGAAAGACGGTCTATAATTATATGCTGGAGTTGAGTGATCCTGATCTGGTCATGTTTGAATTGGATCTGTATTGGATCGATCACGGTGGTAAAAATGCCCTTGATTATTTTGAAGAATACCCGGGCAGATTTAAATTATGGCATATCAAGGACCAAAAAGAATTGGGCAGTGGTAAAATGGATTTTACCATGATATTCAATGCCAAAAAAGAATCCGGGCTGGAATACGGCATCGTTGAAGTCGAGGAATACAGCTTTGATCCCTTGGTGAGTTGTGAAAAAAGCTTGGAATATTTAAAAACAACCAATTATTGACCAAAATAAAATTGACCATCAAAAACCCTCAGCCATGCTGGGGGTTTTTTATAGGAATAAGATCAAAAGCGCCAAAATTAAGCCGGCCAGGGAGAAATAAATTCCTTTTTTGAATACACTTGCTTTGGGAACGAACATCCAGAAAGAAGAGATGACAAAAAAGAGCAGTGAAAGGCCAAAAAATATATTCAGGAAAAACAAAGGTTTTTCGGTGGTCGCTTTGTGAAGGTCGGTCATTTTTTTTAACACGAAAGGCAATTCTTTTATTGTCTGTGTAGTCACGCCGGTTCTGCTATTGTAAGTTCCTCCCTCAAAGGTAAGTACATCCCCGGATTGTTCTGTGATTTTGAAGTCGTTTATTCTGAGCATTTTACCTAATTCTTCTGCATTTAGATTTTGATCCAGTTCTTTTTGAACTGTTTTTTCGACTTTCAGAAAATCGGTTTTTCTAAAAATTAGGATAGTTCCGCTAATGGCATATACCGCCATAATACCGGCCAGAAAAAAACCTAAATAACGGTGGTATATCCTCATGTTTTTATGTAAACTATTGTTTGTCATTGCCCTGATTATTTTTACTTATACGTTAAAATGAATGCCGGCAAATGTATAAGAAAAATGAGTTAAAATAAAATTCTTTTCAAGAGCTACACTACAAAGAGTGGAGTAAAAAGAAATTATGCTTATTTTTAAGAAAAAAACATATGACCTCCAGACGTCTTTTTCTTAAAAATTCTATATTAACCGGTGCCGGACTAAGCCTTGCTAATTCACAACTATTTGCACACCTATTACATCAAGATATACCGTATAAAATGACCTTACTCAGAAATCAGGTAGGGTATTTCACCGAAAGAGGCGGGACCATAGGGTATTTTATAGATAATGAAGGTATTGCCGTAGTAGATACTCAATTTCCTGAACAGTCTCAACATTTAATTGCCGAAATTCAAAAACAATCTGATAGAAAAATTGATCTATTGATCAATACGCACCATCACGGGGATCATACGAGTGGAAATATTGCTTACAAAGGAATTGTAAACAAGGTAGTGGCTCACGAAAATTCTAAAAAGAACCAAATGCGTGTAGCCGAAGAAAATAATCGAACCGACTCCCAATTATATCCGGATATTACTTTTACTAAAGAATGGAAAGGACAGGTAGGAAAGGAAACGATTAGCCTTAAATATTTTGGGTCTGCGCATACAGATGGTGATGCCTTTGTTCATTTTGAAAATGCGAACGTGGTACACGCAGGAGATCTTATTTTTAATAGACGATATCCCTATATAGATAAGTCGGCCGGAGCCAACATAAAAAGTTGGATCGATGTACTGGAACAAGCGCAGAAAATTTACGACAATGATACCTTATTTATTTTCGGACATTCAGACAATGGTTTTGATGTGATTGGAAAAAAATCAGACATCAGCTCATTCCAGAATTATTTATTGCGACTATTGGAAACAGTAGATGCCGCCATAAAATCCGGAAAAAGCGAAGAAGAAATCATGAAAATTGCTTCGGTAAAAGGGGCAGATGAATGGAAAGGAGATGGAATTTCTCGCAGTCTATCTGCCGCTTATACGGAATTAGCAAAACAATAAAAACTTAGTTTTATTTAAAGCCAAATTTCTTTAGACCTTCGTGACTGATTTCGATCACTTCCAAAGGTTTTTGACCGTCAAAGGTTCTATCTTGTTCTACCATGTAATAAATCATTCCCGACAGGTCTTTTTTCGCGAGAATTTTGCCGAAATCGATCGTTCCCGTGCTAACCGGAGCAAATTTACCTTCTTTATCCATGTCTTTTACATGCCAGATCTTAAATCGTCCGGGATATTTTTCAAAATAGGCCAAAGGATCGGCACCTGCCTTGGTAACCCAATATAAATCCATTTGGAAATTCACGAATTCAGGATCTGTATTTTCCAGAAAATATTCAATGGGAACAATTCCGTTTTCATTCTGTTTAAATTCAAAATCGTGGTTGTGATACAGCAATTGTAGTCCTGCAGCCTTACACTTTTTTCCGACTGTCGTGAAAAATTCTGTCAGCAATTCCAGTTCATTGCTCATTCCCATCCCGTCTTTATCTACTTTGAAATGTCCCATAGGAGGAACCGGAATGACAAAATATTGAAAACCGGCGGCTTTCACATCGGCGATCATCTGGTCAGCATTCTCAGGCGTAAGTCCACCCTGATGTGTACTGACGGGGGTTAAACCTAAGTCGGTCACGGCTTTATTAAACGCTTCAGGGCTCATCCCATAAAATTTGCCTTCTTTATAACCGGCTGCCTCTATATAGGCATAACCCGCATCAGCTACTTTTTTAAGGGTTGTTTTGGCATCTGTTCCCATGTCGTCTCTTACTGTGTAAAGGGCGAGTCCGCCGAAATTATTCTGAGCAAAACCTTGTATGGCAACAAGGGACAATAAATAAAAAAATAAGATTTTAGTAAAGTGCAGTTTTTTCATGTTGAAGGTATCATTTTGAGGTGAAATTTACTCAAATAAAATGATAGCTCAAAGAAAATTCAAAAATGAGGGCAAAACTTTATTTATTTAGCTCCTTTTCCGTCCAAACTTTTTTTTCTGCCTCTTTATTTGCCCCAAAGTTCACAAAATACATTTTCATCCTACCCTTGTTTTTCACCTCTATTTCGCCTCTGTACTCACAATCAAAGATGTCTTTGATCAATTCATGGGTATTTTCCGAAATATTAATTTTTCCGGGGATTGACATAGACTCCATTCTTGAAGCCACATTTACAGTATCTCCCCAAATGTCGTAGGCAAATTTTTTTAAACCTACTACCCCTGCAACAACAGGTCCGGAATTAATGCCTATGCGCATGTCAAACCGGGTGTGTTCTTCAGATTCAAATTGTTTTGATTCCTCCACAAATTGCAAAAATTCTATGGCGGCCATGACAATTTTCTTGGCATGATTTTCATCCGGGAAAGGCAAACCTCCGGCACACATATAAGAATCACCCAAAGTTTTGATTTTTTCCAATCCGAATTTTGAAGTGATTTTATCAAATTTAGAATAGTAAAAATCGACACTTCGCACTAATTCTTCCGGAGAAAGATCTTCTGAGGTATGGGTAAAGTTCAAGAAATCTGTAAACAAGACACTTACAGAATCAAATTTCTTCGCTTTGACATGACCTTTACTTTTCAATTCTTGTGCGGTTTCACCCGGAAGGATATTCAACAATAATTGATCTGATTTTTCCTTTTCTTCTTCGATGATCTTTTGGGTATGTTTGATGTATCTGTTTCGTCTAAAAAGGCCGATGAGCACAAACGAACTCAATAGCAGCGCAGTTCCCACAGACACAATAAGAATTTTTTGATTTTTTTTCTGTTGTTCAAGTAAATCTACTTCAATCTGCTTTTTTGAAAGTTCAAAATTTGTTCTCACATTGGCGAGGTTTTGAACCGTCGTCAGGTTATTTACGCTATCTCTATAGGCGATATGATCTTTGTAAAATGTATAAGATCTATTTATGTTTCCTAAGTCCTCATAAATTTGAGCAAGTTTTAAATTGGCTTTACTTATGTGATCTTTCAGGCCAAATTGCAGGGCTATGGCTAAACTTTCTTCCGCATAAGCCACCGCCGCTCTGATTTTTTTTTGTCTGTAAGAGATATCGGAAAGTGAGTTTAAAAATTCAGCTACAGCATCATGCGCTTCGTTTTGTTTCAACTGATCAATCGCGCGTGATAAATTGGCGGCGGCCATTTCATTTTTATCTTGCAGGGCATAAGCCTGCCCTTTGCTTCCCATGATATAAGGTAAATAGGTTTTCTCATCGATGGAAGCAAATAAATTTTCTGACTGTTCCAGATATACCAAGGCCGAATCAGGCATTTTGTATTTGATGTATTCATCACCCAAATTATAAGAAATAATGGCCATAGAACTCAGATTTTTTCTATCGTCCGTTTTTCTTCCATAGGAATCCAATTCTTTTTTATACAGATCGAGTGCCTTATCGTAATAAAAAATGGCATTATCGTGGTCTTCCATGGCCGAATAAACATCTGCAATGGGAATGTTTACAATCTTTAAATTCTTTTCTGAGTTTTGTTCATAAGCCAATTCTGAGGCTGCTATAAAACTTTCCAGAGCCTCTACGTAATCAGCTTTAAAATATAAAGCATAACCCTTGCTCAAATAGCCATCAAAAAGTAATTTAGTCGAATCAGCAATTTTGGCCTCTTTGATCAGTTCATTACTGTAAATCAATTTTTTATATGGATCGGGATGGTCAGATGCTAACCGCTTTAAAAGAGTAAGTCTTTCATCTGTTTCATATTGACCGGAATCATAAACAGCACTCAGACTGTCAATATTGTGTTGTTGAGGATAAAGCAGCGAAACAAAACAGAAGAAATACCACAGTGATATACATTTTCTGAGAATGAAAATGTAATGGGCATACTTAATTCTATTTAATCGCCAAAATGGCATAGTCTGGTATATTCATTCCATCATTTATTTGATGGGAGGGGGTTATTACAATATACAAATAATTAGGACGTAAAAACTCTATTTTATATGGTATTTGGTTCGCTCAGTTCAGCTTTTATTTTATCTTTCCGGTGCATTGTTTTTTTACCATTCACAAAATACATATTCATCATTCCCTTGTTCTTCACATCGACCTTTCCTCGGAATTCACAGTCGAAAATATCGTTAATCAACACATAGGTATTTTCAGAAACATTTATTCTTCCTCTCTGTGAATTTGCTTCCATCCTCGCGGCAATATTTACGGCATCACCCCAAATATCATAAGCGAATTTTTTGGTTCCTACAACTCCGGCCACCACAGGCCCTGTGTTTATACCAATTCTCACATTAAAACGAATATCGCTTTCTTTGGCAGTCTTTTTTTCTCTTTCCACAAAATCTGCAATCTCAAAGGCCGCTAAAATCATTCTTTTTGCATGGTCCTGCTTGGAGCCATGCAGACCTCCGGCACACATATACGAATCTCCAATTGTTTTGATCTTTTCAAGACCGTATTTTTCTATAATCAGGTCAAATTGGGAATAGTAATAATCAACGGTTTCAACTAAAATTTCAGGATCCATATTTTCTGCAAGATGAGTAAAGTCTTGAAAATCAGTAAACATGATTGTGGCCGAATCAAATTTTTTCGCTTTTACTTTACCTTCTCTTTTTAATTCTTCTGCCGTTTCCGAGGGTAGTATATTGAGCAATAAATTTTCTGATCTGCTCTTTTCTTTTTCAATGATCTTATTGGTTTTTTTTACATACATAAAACGTCTTAGGAGGCCCATTGCGAGTAAAAAGATCAAAATGGATAGTGCTCCTGCCCCATAAAGCATATTTTTCTGTTTCTTTTCTTTAAGCTCCAGGATCTGGGCTTCTTTTTCCAGCAGATCTACTTCAACTTGTTTTTGGGCTACCTCGTATTCCGTTCTGATATTGGCCATTTCCTGAACAGTTGCGATATTTTTGATACTGTCATTGTACACATTATAATCTTTATAATACCTTAAAGCCTTGTTTGGCATGCCCATTTTTTCATAGATTTCGGAGAGTTGTAAACTAGAAGTGCTGATGCCCTCTTTTAGTCCGTTATTTTTGGCCAACTGCAGGCTGCGTTCTGTATGTTTTAAGGCAGAAGTTAATTTATTCTGCTTCAGGTTAATACGGCCAATATTATTTAAAAAATCTGCAATGGCGTAGTAGTCGTCATAATTCTCCAATACCACAATCGCCTCATTTAGGTTCTTTTCGGCCAGTTCATCTTTTCCTTGTAAGGCATATACACGCCCAATATTTCCCGTGTTATAGGCTAAATTATGTTCATAATTTTCATTTTTCCAAATGGAACCTGATTTTTCTAAATAGACCAAAGCAGAATCAGGTATTTCCAGTTCTAAATATAGGTCTGATAAATTATAATAGGCTGTTGCCAAGGGTATAGCGTCATTCTCTTTTTGGAGTATGGGGAAACTTTTTCTGTAATAGTCAATGGCATTCTTTGGGTCGTTCATGCGCGCATATACATCTCCAATAGCAATGTTTGAGTAAGCCGTATATTTTTTTTCGGACAATTCTTTTTCTGCAATTTCTGCAGCTTTAAAATGATTTTCAAGTGCTTTGGGTAAATTTCCTTTAAAATTCTGGGCATATCCT
This sequence comes from uncultured Flavobacteriaceae bacterium, assembly GCA_964631875.1. GTDB lineage: Bacteria > Bacteroidota > Bacteroidia > Flavobacteriales > Flavobacteriaceae > Namhaeicola. The sequence continues at coordinate 34,137 of CAZWAN010000003.1, read as the reverse complement.
TTTGCCGCATATCCGTCTCGTACGTAGTTCATCGAATCGACTTCCAGTGCTTTAGAGATAAGTTCGTCAGCGTAAAATAACTGTTGATCCAGATCGGGATGGTTATTGGTCAATAAACTAAGCACCTCAAGATATTCCTGGGTTGACCTTCCCCCTTTTTTGTATAGTGTTTCCAGGCTGTCAATGTTATATTGCTTCTGTGCAAAGGCAGGATAGCACAAACAAAGATTTAGACCAACAAAAAAGATGGTCCTATTCAAAAAAATCTTCATTCGTATGTGCATACTTCCTTCGATCATGTCCTATTGACCCGGTTTAATTCTTATCTGGGGATCTATTTTAAACTGCTTATTACTCACTTTAAAATGGATGGTATACTTTTCGGCATCACCGGGGTTACCATTATTCACTTTGGCTTTTACAAATTTTTCGTCCTCTCCGGAATCAATCTCATCACCGTCTAATAGTTTAACCCCTTTTTCATATTTAATTTTTTTGATCTCTACAGGTGTTTCATCGACGGTAGACTGACCTACCCAGGTAATTTCCTCCCCTACAACAACTTCAATGGTAAAGTCTTCCAGGGAAACACCTTCCGGTTGACCTGTAAAATAACAAGTCATATTTAGATCTTCGTGTTTGTCAATTTCCGAGGTGTCAACATTCAGCGTCACTACTGTTTGGGAATACAACAGCCCAGTCATTGACATAAGGCAAAGGGCCAGTAATAAGGATAATTTGTCATTTGGTTTCATAAGTTGATTTTTTTGGTTAGTCAATTGATTTTTTTTTTAAACTAAAAACGACAAAATTAATCATCGTTTTAAACGCCAGGTTTACCTTAAAAGAATGTTTAGGGCTTACAACCGGTGTTCATTGGATAAAAGCTAACGTTAAATATAATGAAAATTATTCAGAAGGTAGACGAATTAATTTGGCGAGGCTCTTTAGACTTGATCATTTACAAAATACATACTCATTTTTCCCTTATTTTTTACTTCCATTTTTCCTCTGTACTGGCAGGTAAAATCATTTTTAATCAGGGCATAGGTATTTTCAGAAATATTGATTTTTCCGGGTTCAGAATTAGATTCCATTCTCGCAGCAATGTTTACCGTATCTCCCCAGATATCATAGGCAAATTTTTTGCTTCCTACTACGCCGGCTACTACCGGGCCTGAATTGACACCAATCCTAACTTCGAAATGTGCTATATTCAGATCATGCTTATTTTTGCATTCTTTCACAAATTCCACAATTTCCAAGGCCGCCCTTAGGGTCTTTAGAGCATGATCTTCTGAAGGATATGGCAGACCTCCGGCACACATATAAGCATCTCCTATGGTTTTTATTTTTTCCAGGCCATGTCTTTCTATAATTTCATCAAATTTAGAAAAGTAATATCCTACGCTTTCCACTACTTTTTCCGGACTTAGGTTGTCAGCAAAGTGGGTAAATTCCTTAAAATCTGTAAACAAAACACTTACCGAGTCAAATTTCTTGGCTTTTACTTTACCGTTTTGTTTTAATTCATTGGCGGTTTCTTCGGGTAATATGTTTAGCAACAGATGATCGGATTTCTTGCGTTCTTTGTCAATGATCAAATTTGTTCTTTTAATGTATCGGTAGCGCCTGAACCAACCCATGGCCAATAAAAAGGTCAAGAATAATCCTATACCCGTGGCATACAAAAAATTTCTTTGCCTTTTGGCTTGCAGTGTTTGTAATTGTGTTTTTGTTTCCAGCAGATCCACTTCTGCTTGTTTTTGGCCCACTTCATAGTTGGTGCGCAGATCGGCCATGGCTTCAATGTTTTTTATATTTAACACACTGTCGCGGTATTTTATGTGATCTTTATAGAATTGGCTGGAGATTTTATAATCACCCCTATGCTCATACAATTCGGATAATTTCAGATTGGCATCGCTGATCTGGTCTTTTAATCTGTATTTTTCTGCCAGATCTAAACTTCTTTTTGCGTATTGTACAGCTGATTTCCAATCGTTCTTTTTGAGGTAGATGTCAGACATATAGGTCAGATATACTGAAATAGGATAATAGTCTTCTAATTTTTCTAAGATTTCAATTGCTTCTGATATGTTTTTTTCTGCTTCCGAATCCTTACCCTGTTTGGCAAAGACCATCCCAATATTGCCAAGGTTATAGGCCGTTCCCAACAAAAAATTGGATTTTCTAAAAACTGTTCCGGATTCTTGAAAATATTGAAGTGCAAGTTCAAATTTATTTTGATTAAAATATTCATCACCTGCATTTAACAGTGCAGTAGCCAGATTGAGAGAATCATTCGTATTTCTTAGCAACGAGATCGCATTTGTATAATATTTTTCTGCATTGTTTGAATTACCCATTTCTGAATAGGCATCGGCAATAGAGATGCTTACGGCACCTGCATCCTTGAGGCTGTCATTTCTATTGGCAAGAGACAGACTTTTGAAATAAGCTTCTAAGGCTTTTTCATAATCTCCCCTTAACCGCAATGCATTTCCTTTTTGTAAATGACCGTTGTACAAGAAATCGTAAACAGAATCAATGGAAGCCTTCTCAATCAACAAGTTGGCGTATTCTAACTTACGATCAGGTTTTGATTCTTTATTCGCAATTAGTCTAAGAATATCCAGTTCAGTTTCTTTGTATATGCCTGACTTATAAAGTTGAATTAAACTATCTGACTCCTTTTGATTCTGGCCAAAGGAAAAATTCACGAGTATGATAAAAAATACAAATGTGTTAGAAAAAAATATTTTTTTCAGGGTCATTTGAACTTATTTTTGGACTTGCAGTTTTGGATCAATGATGTAACTAGTTGTTATTTGATCAGAACCGTTTGTCACGGCGAAAACCACTAAATAATTTTCCGTAGCATCGCTATTAGCCCCACTTTTAACTTTGCCCTCTATCAAATTTCCATCTTGGTAATAGGCATCTTTTTCCAGAATATCGTCTCCACCTAAATTGTTGGGTTTTTTTAATACTGCTACCACCGTAACCGTGTCACCTTGATTGCTTTTTCCCGAATCAGTATTTACAGCTGCGGTCCACGTCACTTTTTTACCCTTGTCTACTTTGGAGATATAATTTTTTGAGTTACCGCTTGAGCTGCTTCCGTCACCCCGATCATCAGAAAAAATCACATTTTGGTCTACATTAGCTCCATTGATCAATGCCGTTGCAATTGTTAGTGTAATACCGGTGTCTTTAACATCGTTTCCCATGGTTTGAAATTTAGTTGGTTTTTATAATTCCGAAGATATAAAATTAAAGCCTGATTATGAATGGCTTATAAAAAAAGTTTCGGCCTGTAATTTTTGATTTTTTAAACTTCTTTTTATATTTGGCGGAAATTCCCCCAAAAAATGTCAAGATTAATTCTACTATTATTTTTTTATTCGGCTTTTACTTATGGACAAACCATCATCTTTGATGCCCCGAATAAATGGGTATTGCCACTTGGAAGAAACAGTGAAACCACACAAAAATTGAAGTTTCCACTAAGAGTTGAACTCAAGAACAATAAGCTCAAGTTATATTACCCTGAACAGAATAAATTCTATTATGAACAGTTAGAAACACCCATAGAAAGGGTTAGTGAATTAAATGTAGATGGTCGCACCTTCTTTTTATTGGAATTTTTTAAAGACGGACTGACACATTATTTCAGAATTACCAAAGATCAGGATCCTAATTATGGAATTTTGTATGGTATTGAAATACCACAGATAGAAAATGGCTTAGTAATTGCCTATGAAACTTTTTATTAGATCTTGTCAAGTTTCATTTAAATAACATTTATTTAAAGAGAATCTGAGTCAATAACTCTATTTTTGCCTTGTAATTTTAGACAATGAGTTTATCAAAAGTAAAGTTAGTGGTATCCGACATGGACGGTACACTTTTGAATGGAAAAGGAGAAGTGAGCGAAAGATTTTTTGAATTGTTTTCAGAACTTCAAAACCGAGGGATACATTTTGCAGCGGCGAGTGGCAGGCAGTATTACAGCATCACCAAGAAATTGGATCGTATCAAAAATGACATCACCATTATTGCAGAAAACGGCGGTTTGGCCAAAAAAGGAGAGACGGAACTGCTGGTAGCGAAAATGGAGCAGGATAAAATTGCTAAGGTCATTCCTATTCTGAGGACCATACCCAATGCTTTTATTGTTTTATGCGGGAAGAACAAAGCCTATATAGAATCAAAGAACGACATGTTTCTGGCCTTATTCCAGGAGTATTACGCTTCTTATGAATTGGTTAACGATCTCGTTTCTGTAACGCATGATGAGTTCTTTAAAATTGCCATATACCATGATGAGTGCTCGGAGTCTCATATTTATCCGGCAGTTGCTCATTTAGAAAATGAAATACAAATTAAAGTTTCAGGAAAAAATTGGGTCGATATTTCTCATTTTAATGCCAATAAAGGTTTTGCCTTAAAAATGCTTCAGAGCCATTTGGGGGTAACTAAAGAGGAAACCATGGTATTTGGAGATTATAACAATGATATGGAAATGATGGGAGAAGCCCATTTTAGTTATGCCATGGAAAATGCACATCCGAATATCAAAAAAATTGCCAATTTTAGTACTGCCAGTAATAATGAAGGAGGAGTAGAGTTGGTTCTGGAAGAATTGGTCAAATCTAGAAGCTAGTTACCAAGGGCAGTCAAGACAATTTTGCGATTTCCTCCTGAATTTCGATGTTCACCTAAATATATTCCCTGCCATATTCCCAGGTTCAATTTGCCATTTGTAATGGGAATAGATACTGAGCTTCCCAGTAGAGCATTTTTGATATGTGCCGGCATGTCGTCAGATCCTTCGTCATCGTGTTTGTAATAAGTCATATTTTCGGGAACACTTTGATTAAAATGACTTTCAAAATCTACTCTTACTGTGGGGTCGGCATTTTCATTAATCGTTAAGCTGGCTGAGGTGTGTTTGATAAAAACCTGAAGTATTCCTATACTTATTTCCTTAATTTCGGGGATTGCACTTTCGACCTCCCGAGTGATCAAATGAAAGCCCCTTTTGAAGGCAGGTAAAGCAAATTCTTTTTGATAAATTTTCATCAGGTCAGATTAAAGAAAATGTATAAATTATCGTAAAATTAACAAATTCCTTCGGATACAATTTGTAATTTTAACCAAGATTAATTTCGCTTATATGATGAAAAATTACTTAATTTCTTTTTTCTTTTTTCTTTTCATCAGTTTTGGTTTTGCACAAGATAAATCAAAGGAACCACTGATCAGGATTTTTCCGAATCCTGTAAATAATGTATTCACCATAGAACACAAGAATATTGATATTATCCGTGTAGAGATTTATTCATTGATTGGTCTTAAGGAAAGAGATATCATAAATAATTATGAACTCATTAATGTTTCTGAGCTGCCAAAGGGTATTTACATGGTCAAAATACATACTGCCAAAGGTCATTTTGTAAAAAAACTGATCAAGAATTAATTGCATAACTATTTTTTGCCTTAATTTTTCTATCATTTAATATAAAGAATTACCAGAAAAAGTAATGATTTTTTAGTCAATAGTTGCTATTTTAGCCCCAAAGCTCAAGCTAAATTTGTACATTTCTATCAATAAAACAAGGGATAATTTAATTCAATACATTTTATGAAAATCAAACTCATGTTACTGGCCGTTTTCGCTTCAGTTCAGGTAAATCTGGCTCAAAATAATATCATTCCAAAACCGGTATCGTATCAACCATTGGAAGGTTCGCTAACAATGAACAAAGCGTTGGCTTTTGAAGCGCCAAAGAATCTCCAAATTGAGAAAACAATTAATGATTTCAAAGTTTTTTTAACAAAAGGAAATATGGGCTATGCCCCGACTTCGAATGGCTCAACTCCGGTGAAAGTGTCTTTAAATTCAAAAAGTAATGCTGAAATTGGGGAAGAGGGATATGTTTTAGAATTAAAGGAAAGTGGCATAGATATTCATGCGAATACGGAAGCCGGTATATGGAATGCCTTTCAAACTTTAAAACAGTTGATTCCTGTTTCAAAAGGAGAAAAAGTGATTGAGGCATGTAAAATTGTAGATTATCCACGATTTAAATGGCGCGGTTTGATGCTAGATGTCAGCCGTCATTTTTTTAGCGTGGAGGATGTCAAACATTACATAGACCAGATGGCAGCGTATAAGTTCAATGTTTTTCACTGGCATTTAACGGATGATGAAGGATGGAGAATTGAGATCAAATCTTTACCGAAATTAACCGAGATAGGTGCCTGGCGAGTAGAGCGTCACGGAAGGTTTGGCGAAAATCGCGAAGCGCCAAAGCCCGGAGAAAAAGCAACTTATGGAGGTTTTTATACGCAGGAACAGATCAAGGAGGTTATCGAGTATGCCAAGGACAGAAATATTACGATCGTACCGGAAATTGATGTGCCCGGACACAGTATGGCTGCCTTGGCGGCCTATCCTGAACTATCTACCAGGAAAGAGCCAAAAACAGTTAATCCTGGAGCCAAGTTTGCTGAATGGTATGGTGACGGCAAGTTTGAAATGCTTATCGAAAACACTCTGAATCCGGCGGATGAAAAAGTATACGAATTTTTAGATAAGGTCTTTACTGAGGTAGCAGCACTATTTCCCGGAGAATTTATTCATATGGGAGGAGATGAATGTTATCACGGTTATTGGGAAAAGGATGAGGAGGTTCAAAAATTCATGAAAAAGCATCAGATCAAAGACAGTCATGAATTACAGAGTTACTTTGTGAAACGAACAGAAAAGATCATCAACAGCAAAGGAAAAAAGATGATCGGTTGGGATGAGATCTTAGAAGGAGGTTTGGCAGAAGGTGCGGCTGTGATGAGTTGGAGAGGAATGAAAGGTGGTATCGAAGCGGCCAAAATGGGCCACGAAGTAGTGATGTCGCCAACCACATTTGCCTATTTAGATTATACACAGGGAGATCATTCTGTTGAGAATCCTATATATGCCGATCTTTCTCTAGAAAAGTCCTATAGTTTTGAACCGGTTCCTGAAGGAATTGATGCTAAATTAATTTTAGGGGGCCAGGGTAATTTGTGGACGGAGGTCGTTCCGGATATGCAATTTGCCTTTTACATGACTTACCCCAGAGCTTTTGCAATTTCAGAAAGTGTATGGAGTAAAAAGGAAGATAAGAATTACAGTGATTTTGTGTTGAGAACCGAGCATCATTTTGATCGATTTGATGCCATGGGCAAAAATATATCAAAAGCTGTATACGACCCTGAAGTTAAAGTCTATTTAAAAGGTGGAGCTTTGCATTGTACCTTAAGTAATTCTATCCCGAAAAGTGAGATTTATTACACCATAGATAATACCTATCCGGTTCATTTTGGTAAAAAATATGAAGGAGAATTTATGATTCCGGCGGGAAATTTATCGCTGAGAACTCAGACCTATGTAGATGGAAAACCAGTAGGCAGAGAGTTGTTGATCTCCAGATCGGATCTGGAGAAGCGAGCTAAGAAATAGAAAGTTTTTTAAATTGTTTTTAGATGTAAGGATGGGCCATAATAAAAAGACTCATCCTTTTTCATTTTCATTCATTTCGAAAACCCGGGAAATGATTTATTAAGACTTAGTTGTAAATAAAAAAACCATAAACCAAAACAAATCCTATAATAATGATTGGGCCTAATAATCCTGCTATAAGTCCACCATATCTAAAATCTTTTTGATTTACTTTTCCAGTGCTAAAAGCAATCGCATTAGGAGGGGTAGAGATGGGCAAAAATAAGGCAGTCGAAGCGCAAAGACCAATGACGATTGGCAGTATTTCTCGGTGCGATGAGACCAATATAATGGCGATAGGAATTAAGATAGTAGTGGTTGCCGTGTTACTCATGAAATTAGACATAATAACAGTCAATAAGGCAAACAAGGCGACCAAGGCGTAAAAATTCAATTCATAGTTCTGTAATTTATTCACGTAATATTCGGCGAGGCCTGTTTCCTGAATAGCCAGACCCAAAGATAAACCCCCTGCAACTAACATTAGGGTATCCCAAGGCAGGTTTCTCACATCATCTCCGGTAACGATCCTCAACATAGTGAGGATAATAATGGGCAAAAGGGAAACGGCTGAAGCAGGAATACCATGTAAATTTCCCGTTAACCAAAGCAAAAGGGTAAGGATCAAAACGCCTGCAACAATTTTCTTTTTAGCTGCAAACAGCTTAGAATTGTCCATATTTTCAGATTCTTCCAAAAAGGACAGATTAATAGATTCTACTTTTGGCACATATTTTAGGGTAAGCATATACCACATCAAAAAAACCAGGATAATGGCAACCGGAAAACCTATCATCATCCATTCCAAAAAACCAAAGGGCATTCCGTAGCTATTTAAGGCATCAACCGCAATGGCATTTGGGGGAGAACCAATGATGGTTCCCATTCCACCCAATGAAGCCGCTGCAGGAATACCAATGAGCATGGCTTTAGCCATTGGTGCATTGTCATCCAGGGTATTGATAAAAGGTAAAACCGCAGCGATCATCATCGCTGTGGTAGCAGTGTTTGACATGATCATAGAAAAAACGCCGGTTACCAGCATAATTCCTAACAGAACGTATTTTGGCTTGGTGCCAAATTTAGCGATGGTAATTTTAAAGATCTCTTTATCAAGACCTACTTTTTGGAGTGCCTCTGCCATAAAGAAACCCCCTAACATAAGCCAAATTACACTATTTGACCAGGTTTGTACATACTTCTGAACATATTTAGAGGCATTTTCCGGATCAATTTCATTGTAATACTTTCCCAGGGCAAAGACCAAAAAACCAAATATGAGTAAACCAACCGTGAATGGAGGAACAGCTTCTGTGATCCAAAGCCCAATGGATAAGAACAATAAAAAAAGCACATATATCTGTGCTTGGTCCAGATCAGGGCTATCTAACGCATAGGTAATTCCAAATGCAAAGATCACACTCAACAAAAAATAGATGATCCTTTGCTGGATATCAACTACATGTTGAAATTTATGCATGTACCTTTCGGATGCACTTCTTGAATCGGCCATAAGATTGATTTTCTGATTTGCAAATTTACGGACAAATGGCGAAACAGGGCTGATTTTCAACCTTTTTTACTTAAACGATTTTGTAAATATTTAAAATAATTCTCAGAAAGGAGATTACTTTTCACGAACTTTACTTAGTCAATTTAGGCTCTTTCAAATGATTTTTGAAATATGATAACTGTCATGATTTGAATTTGAAACATGGTCTAATTTTGCCCCGTAATTAACAGGAACAGAAACTAATCTATAAACAAAAACATTCTTAATTATGAATATTTCACACATCGAACACATAGGTATAGCTGTCGATAATTTAGTTGAGTCAATCAAATACTATGAAGAGGTCCTTGGTATGAAATGCTATGCCATAGAGGAGGTTGTCGATCAAAAAGTGAAGACAGCCTTTTTTTTGGTAGGTCAAACAAAAATAGAATTATTGGAAAGCACTTCTGCTGACGGACCGATTGGAAAATTTATAGAAAAAAAGGGTCAAGGAATTCATCACATTGCCTTTGCTGTGCCGGATGCAGATGAAGCATTACGACAGGCAGAAGAAAGGGGTGTACAATTGGTTGATAAAGTTTCGAGAAAAGGAGCCGAAGGATTGAAAATTGGATTTCTGCACCCTAAGTCAACACAGGGAGTGTTGACCGAACTTTGTTCGAAATAAATTGCGAAGAAAATATTTGTACAATGGCAAATCAGGATAAAATTAATGAACTCATTCAAAAAAGAGTTGAAGCGAGATTGGGCGGTGGAGAAAAACGAATTGATTCACAGCACGCAAAAGGAAAACTAACAGCAAGAGAAAGAATTGATATACTCTTAGACGAAAATAGTTTCGAAGAATTCGATATGTTCGTCACACATAGAACAAAATCATTCGGTTTAGATAAGCAAGTTTATCTATCAGATGGGGTTGTTACCGGTCATGGAACAATAGATGGAAGAATTGTGTATGTATTTTCACAAGATTTCACGGTTTTTGGAGGCTCACTTTCAGAAACCTACGCCTTGAAAATATGTAAGATCATGGACATGGCCATGAAAGTTGGGGCACCGGTTATTGGGTTAAACGACAGTGGTGGAGCACGAATTCAGGAAGGAGTGAGATCTTTGGCGGGCTATGCGGAAATTTTCCAGAGAAACATCATGGCTTCAGGGGTAATTCCGCAAATTTCTTCCATACTCGGTCCGTGTGCCGGTGGTGCGGTTTATTCTCCGGCATTAACTGATTTTACGATCATGACAGACCAAACCAGTTATATGTTTGTAACAGGTCCGAAAGTAGTAAAGTCTGTAACAGGTGAGGTCGTTACAACAGAACAGCTGGGAGGAGCTCAAATCCATTCCACAAAATCAGGGGTATCACATTTTTTAGCCGAAAGCGATGAAGAAAATTTAATGCTCATCCGAAAATTGATGAGTTACCTTCCTTCAAATAATTTAGAAGAACCGCCCACAGTCACCTGTGATGATCCGATAGACAGGTTAGAGGATCTTTTAAACGAAATTATTCCTGAAAATGCGAACCAACCCTATGACATTGTTGATGTAATTTCGACGATAGTTGATTACGGAGAATTTACAGAAGTTCATAGAAATTATGCCAGAAATATTGTGGTTGGTTTTGCGCGTTTTAACGGTCGTTCAGTGGGAATTGTGGCAAATCAGCCCAAATATTACGCAGGTGTTCTAGACATTGAAGCCTCCAGGAAAGCAGCGAGATTTGTTCGTTTTTGCGATGCCTTCAATATCCCAATTGTCACTTTGGTTGATGTACCCGGATTTTTACCCGGTACAGGCCAAGAGTACGGTGGAATAATTCTTCACGGAGCTAAACTGCTGTTTGCCTATGGCGAAGCAACAGTGCCAAAAGTTACCATTACTTTGCGTAAATCATATGGTGGTGCCCATGATGTAATGAGTTGTAAACAATTGCGCGGCGACTTAAACTATGCGTGGCCAACAGCAGAGATTGCCGTTATGGGAGCTAAAGGAGCTATAGAGGTCTTGGAGGGGTCCAATATTAGTAAAATAGAGGATGCCGAAGAAAAGTTAGAGTATATAGAGAAAAAGGAAGATGAATACAATACCAAATTTGCCAATCCTTATGTAGCGGCCAAATACGGGTTTATTGATGATGTGATCGAGCCGCGAAATACAAGATTTAGAATCATTAGAGGTCTGGAAATGCTCTCGAATAAAAAGGAGCTCAATCCTCCCAGAAAACACTCAAATATGCCGTTATAATGATACAAACAAAATTATATATAGATCAATTGGACGAAGGATACGTTATTTTGATCACGGGATTATCAATTGTGTTCTTTGCCCTGCTTTTGCTCGCCGCATTTTTCAAATTCGCTTTACCTGTTATGCTCTATATCTACAAGATCATTACCAAGGGTAGAGATAAAAAGATAAAAGATATCGCCATTGAAGCAGATAAGAGGTTTACCGGTGAGGTGGCAGCCGCCATTTCTGTTGCAATTCACTTATATCTTAGAGAACAACACGACAGTGAAAATGCTGTGCTGACCATCAAACAGGCCAGAAAAATGTATTCGCCATGGAGCTCGAAAATATATGGTACCCATCAGTCCCTTAAATAGACAAGATACGAGTGTGAAAGGGATTGCAATTTAACAATCAGAAAAATGAAAAATTTCAAATTTAGAATTTACGATAACAATTATAATGTGAGAATCATTTCTCATGAAGATAATATCATTGATTTAGAGGTGAATGGAACGGCTTATTCGGTCAAGCTCAGTAACGAAGTGAAAACAACTAAGACACCTACGCTCGTGCGATCTGCCTCTAAAAGGCCTGCCGAGCCTTTAAGGGTAAGTCCAAGCTCATCAAATTCAAAAATTGTGGCGCCAATTCCGGGAACCGTTTTATCCATCGATGTAAAGGTTGGTGACGAGATAAAAATTGGAGATAGATTGTTGGTATTGGAAGCGATGAAAATGGAAAATAATATAGCCTCTGAGAAGGCAGGAACGATTACGGCGATCCATGTAAAAACAGGGCAGCAGGTATTACAAAATGATGTCATGATAGAACTTGGATAGATAGGGAAAGAATGTTCTGAGCAATCATCACATTCTTATAAAAAATGAAAAAAAATGAAAAAAATATTCTTGATATTTGGGTTTATTTCTTTGCTAGTAAGTATCAGGCCTGTGCTTGGATTAAATGTGAGCAATACAAATACTATGACATCCACAACGGCAGCTCCAACAGAGGTGTCAGCGAGTGAAAGTTTTGTGGATGAAGCTTTTAACGGAATCAAACAATTTTATCAATATACAGGGTTTGCCAACGCCACCGGTGGAAATTTGATCATGATCTTGGTAGGAATCATCTTTATTTATTTAGGCATTAAATTTGATTACGAACCACTCCTTTTAATTCCTATTGGAACAGGGATCATCATCGGAAACATTCCTTTTGTTCCGGGATTTCAGACCGGAATTTATGAATCGGGTTCGGTCTTAAATTACCTTTATTTTGGAGTGGTAAAGGGTATTTATCCACCACTCATTTTTTTGGGTATTGGAGCGATGACAGATTTCTCTTCCCTCATCGCTAATCCTAAACTGATGTTGTTAGGAGCAGCTGCGCAAATTGGTGTTTTTGCCACATTTTTAGGGGCGCTCTATTTGGGCTTTAATCTTCCCGAAGCAGGAGCCATTGGTATCATTGGAGGAGCAGATGGTCCGACTGCGATCTTTTTATCCTCTAAATTAGCCAATGGAATCAATATTTTGCCGGATGGAACCACAGTGAAGAACCTGATAGGTCCCATTGCCATAGCAGCGTATTCCTATATGGCTTTGGTACCCGTGATTCAACCTCCGATCATGAAATTATTAACGAGCAAAAGAGAAAGATTGATCAGAATGAAACCTCCCAGAGCGGTTTCACAAAAGGAGAAGATGATTTTTCCCATAGCAGGATTATTGCTGACAACATTTATTTCGCCAAGCGCATTGCCTTTGTTGGGGATGCTGTTCTTTGGCAACTTATTGAAGGAATCCGGCAGAACTGAAAGATTAGCAGATACAGCAAGAACTAAAATGATCGATATTGTAACCATACTTTTAGGGGTAACCGTTGGGGCTTCAACCCAGGCAAATGTATTCATCACCAAAGACTCATTAATGATCTTTGGTCTCGGAGCCATTTCTTTTGTTATCGCCACAATGGGGGGATTGCTTTTTGCAAAGTTCATGAACTTATTCCTTAAGGGTGATGATAAACTGAATCCCCTTATTGGAGCGGCTGGTGTTTCTGCGGTACCGGATAGTGCAAGAGTTGTTCACGCAGAAGGGATCAAAGCAGATCCCAATAACTATTTATTGATGCATGCTATGGCACCCAATGTCTCAGGGGTTATCGGATCTGCTGTAGCTGCGGGTATTATCTTAAGTTTCTTGGGATAAAATAGATCAATGCATTATTTGAAATGAATAAGAATTAAAATCACAACAAAATGAGTATACCAAATAAAATGACAGCGGAAGAAGCCGTAAAAATTATAAAATCCGGAGATAGAGTAATGATTCAAGGGGGTTCGGCTACACCTCAAGCATTAATTCGCGCCATGGTTGCAAGAGCAGGTGAGTTGCGAAATGTAGAAATTGTTCATTTACACACTGAAGGAGAATCAGGATATACGGCGGCAGAATTGAGTGAAAGTTTTCATACTAGCGCTTTTTTTATAGGTGCCAATGTGAGAAAAATGGTTGGGCAAACAGTAGATTATATACCTATTTTTTTAAGTGATATTCCCAGTTTATTCAGAAGTGGGATTATGAATTTGGATGTTGTATTAGTGAATGTTTCTCCACCGGATAAGCACGGCTTTTGTTCTTTGGGGGTTTCTGTAGACATTGTCATTTCGGCCATTGAACAAGGTAAAAAAGTAATCGCTCAGATCAATCCGAAGATGCCAAGAACCTTTGGGGATGCATTGGTACACATGAAAAATTTTGACGCTTGTGTTGAGGTCGTTGAAGAAATCCACGAGATGAATTTAGCGGCTCCTTCAGAAGAGGAGGTACTTATCGGGCAACATATTGCAGGGATCATTGAGGATGGTTCTACACTTCAAATGGGAATAGGAGGAATTCCAAATGCAGTTTTGAACTTTTTGACCAATCATAAGAATTTAGGAATTCATACCGAAATGTTTTCTGATGGAATAGTTGATCTTGTAGAAAAAGGAATCATAAACGGTTCGAAGAAAAAATTGAATCCTTATAAAATTGTCTCCGGTTTTGCGATGGGAACGCGAAGGCTTTACGATTTTATGGATGATAATCCGGAACTTGAAATGAAGGATATCGCCTATGTAAACGATACAGCCATTATTCGTCAAAACCCAAGAGCTACTGCGATCAATTCAGCCATCGAGATCGATTTTACCGGTCAGGTTTGTGCAGACTCTATCGGAACAAGAATGTTTTCAGGTGTTGGCGGACAAATGGATTTTATGAGAGGATCTGCCCTGTCTAAGGGAGGAAAACCAATTATCGCGATTACTTCAGCTACACAAAAAGGTTTGTCGAAGATCGTACCCATGTTGAAACAAGGTGCGGGTGTGGTAACGACCAGAGCACATGCAAGATATGTGGTGACAGAATACGGTGTGGCATTTTTATTTGGTAAAACTTTAAAACAAAGGGCAAGAGCTTTAAGAGATATTGCACATCCTGATCACCGGGAAGAACTGGATAAAGCCATATTTGAGCGTTTCGGAAGTAGTTTAATGATAAAATAATCTTATTTTAATTGCTTTTGTCAAGCGGATCAAAAAGTATTTGAGGTAACAAAATAAATCAAGCACAATGAATAATAATAGCAAATCACTTTTTTCGGAATTCGGTCCGGTGAGCAAACAGGATTGGATCGAAAAAGTGAAGGTAGATTTAAAAGGAGCGGATTTTGATAAAACTTTGGTTTGGAAAAATTTGAGCGGGATTGAGATTCAGCCATTTTACAACTATGAAGATAAAAAAGCCTATTTAATAAATACGGGCGAAAATGCGCAGTCTCTGGTCAATTATCGCCATATAGAAGTAACCACTGAAGCATCGGGAAATAGGTTAGCGTTAAAAGCCATTGAAGAAGGAATAAATGGGTTGCTTTTCAAGCTTTCGGAGAATATATCTCCAGAAAAACTTCTTTTTGGGATTGATTTAAATCAAGTAACAGTCTCCTTCGAATTAGGTCATCATGCCTTAGTGTTTGCTAAAGAGTTTATCGATTTTGCACAAAAAAATATCACATCTGCTAAGCATTTAAAAGGGTATTTTAATACGGAAATAATTAGCCATTATATTACGGCCGGTAAAATTGAGGAGGCGGATTTTGAACTTTTGGCAAATTTGATCACGTTGACCAAAGATTTTCCCAATTACAAAGCAATCACCATATCTGGTACAGAATATTTAGATTCAGGAGGAAATCAAGTTCAGGAAGTAGCTTACACTTTAAATTCTTTGGTGTATTTAATTGAGGAGTTGACCAAAAAGGAGGTTGAGCTTCAATCTATTTTTGACAAATTGAATATAAACTTAGCCATTGGCATAGAGTATTTTGTAGAGATTGGAAAATTCAGGGCATTCAATCATTTGTTAGCCGAGATCGCCAGTTTATATGGAATTGAAACATTTGCTCATACCATTTCAGCCAAAACCTCTATTTGGAGTAAATCTGTTACAGATGCAAATACCAATATGTTACGGGCAACCACAGAGGCGATGTCTGCTATTTTGGGAAATGTTGATGCTGTCTTGATCGATCCTTATGATAAGGAGTTTAAATCTCCTTCAGATTTTTCTAAAAGAATTGCAGGAAATATCACGACCATCCTGAAAGAAGAATCTTACTTTGGTAAAGTGGCAAACCCGGTTGATGGTTCTTATTATATTGAAGAGGTAAGTTTAAAGATCGCAGAAAAGGCTTTGGCATTGTTTAAGTTCATCGAAGAAAAAGGAGGATTTTATGTAGCTTTTGAAAGTGGATTAATCCAAGAGCAAATCGCAGAAATTCGTTTACAAAGATTGAAATTGATCAATCAGAGAAGATTACCGTTGGTTGGGGTCAATAAGTATCCAAACTTGATGGAAAATATTTCCGCGAATATTTTATCGGATGGGAAAGATGCCGGAAATGGGAAATTACTCAGACCTAGAAGGGCTTCTTTAGAGATTGAGGCAATCAGAAAAACAACGGAAGATATATTTCAAGATACGGGCATTCGTCCTGTTGTAGAATTGGTTAGCTATGGCAATTTGGTCATGCGAAAAGCAAGAGCCGGATTTGCATATGATTTTCTAGGTGTGAGCGGATTTAAAGTGTGGGAAGAAAGAAGTTTTGACAGTTTCGATGCCGGTGCTAAAGCAAGTGCTCAATCAGATTCACACGTGGTTGTTATTTGCAGTTCCGACCAAGATTATGAGGATACCGCACTTGATTTTGTAAAATCTTTCCGCGCATTAAATATGGATAAAGTTTTGTTGTTAGCGGGAGCACCTCCAAATGTGGAAGATCTAACTAGGGCGGGATTAAATGGATGTGTTAATTTGAGGTCGGATGTGATCAAGACAATATCTGAGATACAAAAAGAGATACAAAAAAAAGTAAAGGCCAAATGACATGGAATCGCTTTTGCGATACCATGTGACAATTGAACAACAATAAACGCGAACAGATGAAACCAAATTTTTCAGATATAAAATTAAATTCTGCAGGAAGGAAAAACAATGTAGCTGTAAATCACCAAGAGGTTTGGAATACTCCAGAAGGAATTTCGGTAAAAAAACGTTTTTCAGAGGATGATTTAAAGGATGCAGAGCATTTAAAATATGCAGCAGGATTAGCACCTTTTTTGAGGGGACCTTACAGCACTATGTATGTAACCCGCCCCTGGACAATTAGGCAATATGCCGGATTTTCTACAGCTGAGGAATCTAATGCATTTTACAGGCGAAATTTAGCCGCAGGTCAGAAAGGATTATCGGTCGCTTTCGATTTGGCTACTCACAGGGGATATGATTCAGACCACCCCAGGGTAACCGGTGATGTGGGGAAAGCAGGAGTTGCTATTGATTCTATCTTAGATATGGAAATTTTGTTCGATCAAATTCCCTTGGATAAGATGTCAGTTTCGATGACAATGAACGGTGCCGTATTACCTGTCATGGCTTTTTATATTGCAGCTGCAAGAAAGCAGGGCGTGGCATTAGAACAACTGAGCGGTACCATTCAAAATGATATATTAAAAGAGTTCATGGTGCGCAATACATACATTTATCCGCCACTACCTTCCATGCGAATTATTGGAGATATTTTTGACTACACTACTAAAAACATGCCTAAGTTCAATTCAATTTCTATTAGTGGTTACCATATGCAAGAGGCCGGGGCTACTGCAGATATTGAATTAGCGTATACCTTGGCCGACGGGTTGGAATATATCAGAACGGGATTGAAATCAGGATTAAAAATTGATGAGTTCGCACCTCGATTATCCTTTTTCTGGGCAGTTGGTATGAATCATTTTATGGAAATTGCTAAAATGCGTGCAGCGCGTATGCTTTGGGCAAAAATCATTAAATCATTTAATCCTCAAAATCCAAAATCGATGGCTTTGCGCACGCACAGTCAGACTTCGGGTTGGAGCTTGAGTGAACAAGACCCATTTAATAATGTGGCGAGAACGTGTATAGAAGCGATGGCCGCAGGGTTGGGAGGAACGCAATCTTTACATACCAATGCCTTAGATGAGGCGATTGCCTTGCCCACAGATTTTTCTGCGAGAATTGCGAGAAATACGCAGATATTTATTCAGGATGAAACACAAATTACAAAGGCAGTCGATCCTTGGGCAGGGAGTTTTTATGTAGAATATCTAACTCAGGAAATCGCAAAAAAGGCTTGGAAATTAATTGAAGAAGTGGAAGAATTAGGGGGAATGGCCAAAGCCATAGAAACCGGAGTGCCAAAAATGAGAATAGAAGAAGCTTCTGCTCGTAAACAAGCTCGTTTAGATTCAGGTCAGGATATATTGGTAGGGGTAAACAAATTCCAAACGAAAGAAAAATCAGAAATAGAGATCTTAGAGGTTGACAATACTGTGGTTCGAAATGCGCAAATTGAACGTTTGAAAAAATTAAAGGCAAGCAGAGATCAAAATGTGGTTGATGCAAAGTTGGCGGCCCTTTCAAAATCTGCAGAAACTGGAAAAGGCAATTTATTGGCTTTAGCAGTTGAAGCCGCAGAAAATTTTGCTACTTTAGGTGAAATTTCGGATGCTTTGGAAGTTCATTTTGGAAGGCACAAAGCAGATACTAAACTAATAAGTGGCGTGTATAGTAAGGAAGTAAGTAATGATGATCTTTTTGCAAGAGCGCAAAAAATGACAGATAAATTTGCTGCAATTGAAGGGCGCAGGCCAAGGGTAATGATCGCTAAAATGGGACAGGATGGACATGACAGAGGAGCAAAGGTTGTTGCTTCTAGTTTTGCTGATCTTGGTTTTGATGTAGATATGGGTTCCTTGTTTCAAACTCCGGAGGAAGTAGCGAAGCAGGCCATAGAAAATGATGTTCATTTTATTGGCGCATCGAGTTTAGCTGCAGGTCACAAAACCTTGATTCCACAATTGATTAATGAGTTGGAAAAATTAGGAAGACCTGATATTATGGTTTTTGCCGGTGGTGTAATTCCTGCTCAGGATTACGATTATTTGCTTCAAAGAAAAGTTGTGGCCATTTTCGGCCCCGGAACGGTGATTTCTGAGGCGGCTATTTCTATTATGGAGAAATACCTCGAACAAGAATAAGTATAGTTTTACAGTTTAATAGAAAAGCCCTGTTTATTATATTGTAGACAGGGTTTTATCTTTAAGGAATTACTGCAGTGTATTTCTAAACTCTTCAATAATTTTTTGTGAAGCTTTTACCGGAGAAATTTTACTTAAAACAACCTCTTTTTCCAGTTCTGAAAGATGCTCGGCTATATGTGGAGATTTATAGAAAAGGCTTTTTAACTCTTCATTGATATTGTTATACATCCATTGTATCTTTTGGTAATTTCTATTTTTTTCAAAATAACCGTTTTCGTTTACCAATTTTTTAAATTTTATTATCTCGTTCCAAACGTTATCGATCCCTATATTCTTAATGGCAGAAGCAGTGCTTACTACAGGTGTCCAGCCTGATTCCGATTGTGGAAAAATATGCAGCGCATTTTGATACTGTAACTTAGCCATTTCACTCATCTTAACATTCTCACCATCAGCTTTATTGATAACCACCATATCTGCCATCTCCATGATGCCTTTTTTGATCCCTTGTAACTCATCTCCGGCACCTGCGAGCATTAATAATAAAAAGAAATCTGTCATTCCGTGAACGGCGGTTTCAGATTGCCCAACTCCTACCGTTTCAATAAGGATAACATCGTATCCCGCTGCTTCGCAAAGTAGCATGGCTTCACCTGTTTTATTGGCTACACCACCCAGTGTATCACCTGAAGCAGAAGGTCTGATATAAGCATCCTCCATATTTGCCAATTCTTCCATGCGGGTTTTGTCTCCAAGAATACTGCCTTTCGACCTTTGGCTACTTGGATCGATTGAAAGAATGGCCACTTTATGTCCTTGGCCAATAATGTGTTTTCCAAAAACTTCAATAAAAGTGCTTTTTCCGACTCCCGGCACACCAGTAATCCCTATTCTAATCGATTTTCCGGAGGCCGGTAATACCCCTTGAATAATTTCTTTAGCCAGGTTCTTATCGCTCTCTAACTGACTCTCAATGATGGTTATTGCTCTGGAAAGAATAACACGATCACCTTTTAAAATACCATCGATATAGGTTTGAGAATGTAACCGTTTTTTGGGCTTGTACTGTTTCATTAAAAAATAATATAAATCTGGCTATTCCTATTTTTTGAAAGGGAAATTCAAAAGAGCTAAGATAATTATTATTTAGCTCTTCTCAGTAATTTAAAGGGTTTATGAGTATAGGAAAATAGAGTTTACTCCAATTATTTTCCAGATACTTTTGGTTTTGAAGCACAAAAAATGCCTACGCATTATTTCGTATTTTTACAATAGTTAAAATCAAAAATGAAAGTATTACTCACAGGTGCAACGGGATACATAGGGCAGCGATTATTACCGGAATTGATCCATAGAGGTCATGAGGTGATTTGCTGTGTAAGAGATAAGCAACGATTTCATGCCGCAGAAAATTTACTTGGTAAAATCGAAGTGGTAGAAGTAGATTTTCTCCAAAAAGAAAGCCTGTTTAATTTACCGAAAAAGATAGATGCCGCCTATTATCTCCTACATTCCATGTCGGCTTCTGAAGATTATGAGTATTTGGAACAGCTTTGTGCCAATAACTTCGTAGAATCTACCAAAGATCTGGGTTTGCAGCAGGTTATTTATCTCAGTGGGATGGTAAATGAAGCAGATTTATCTAAACATTTGAGTTCTCGTAAGGCAGTTGAGGAAATTCTTCAAAAAGGGAATTATCACCTCACTACGCTCAGGGCGGGAATTATTATTGGTTCGGGGAGTGCCTCTTTTGAGATTATCAGAGATTTGGTCGAAAAATTACCTGTAATGGTTACTCCCAAATGGCTTAAGACCCGTTGTCAACCCATCGGTATCGTAGACGTGATCAAGTTTCTCACCCAATCTTTGTTCCATTCAAAAACCTATGACAGGAATTTTGATATTGGCGGTCCTGATATTTTAACCTATAAAGAAATGTTGCTGGGTTACGCTCGTGTAAGGGGATTGAAAAGATATATTTTTACAGTACCGGTGATGACGCCAAAACTATCTTCCTATTGGCTTTATTTTGTTACTTCCACCTCCTACAAATTGGCTTCTGCCCTGGTAAGCAGTATGAAAGTAGAAGTGGTTTGCAGAAATAAGGATTTAGAAGAAATTCTTCAAATAAAACCTATTGGCTATGAAGAAGCACTCAAGAGAACTGTACATAAAATTGGGGAGAATAAAATAGCCTCGAGTTGGAAGGATGCCTGGGTAAGCGGATTAATGCACGATAAAATTGGTGATTTTGCAGTCGTTCCAAACCATGGGGTGTTTAAAGATCATCGAGAATTTCCGATTAAAAACAGAGAAGAAGTTTTAGAAAGGATCTGGAGCATTGGTGGTGAAACCGGATGGTATTTTGGTGATTGGTTATGGGAAATACGCGGAATTATGGATAAAATGGTAGGTGGAGTAGGGTTGAGGAGAGGTAGAACTCATAAAAACGAATTGTTCGCAGGAGATGCTATAGATTTTTGGCGTGTCTTAGAAGCCAACAAAGAAAAGGGTAGACTTTTGCTTTTTGCCGAAATGAAATTACCCGGAGAGGCATGGCTCGAATTCAAAATTGAAGATGATGTTTTACATCAAACAGCTACTTTTAGGCCAAAAGGACTTTGGGGACGTCTATATTGGTACAGTGTTCTTCCTTTCCATGAAATTATTTTTAAGACAATGGCGAAAAGAATTGCCCAAAGAGATTAAAATGAAGGAAGAATTTTCAATTTTTTGGTTCAGAAGAGATCTAAGACTTGATGATAATCACGGATTATTTAGGGCTTTACAAGGTTCTAAACAGGTAATCCCTTTATTCATTTTTGATGAACAAATCCTAAATGAATTACCTAAAAATGATGCGCGGGTTAGTTTTATTTATGAAAATCTACTCGGTGTAGATCGAACTTTAAAAAGTTTTGGCAGCAGTTTACTGGTTAAAAAGGGCAAGCCTTTGGATGTTTGGTCGGCTTTAATACAGACCTATCCTATCAAAGAGGTTTTCACTAATTCTGATTATGAACCTTATGCAATAAAACGCGATCAGGAAATACAGAAGTTTTTATGGGAAAAGGGCATTCAAATGCACTTTTTTAAAGACCAGGTCATATTTGAAAAAAATGAAGTTCTCAAAGGTGATGGAAAACCTTACACTGTTTTTACACCTTTTAAAAACAAATGGTTGTCCATATTTCATGAGTCAGTTATTACACTATACGATTCTGCTTCCCTTAAAAATTATGCTAAAACAGATGAGTCATTTCCAACTTTGGATGAAATTGGTTTTCGGCCATCGAGTATTAAAGTACCCCCATTTTGTGCAGATCAGATCAGTAATTATGCTGAACAGCGTGATTTTCCGTCGATTTCAACTACGAGAATTGGTCCGCATCTCAGATTTGGAACCATCAGTATCAGACAGGTCGTTTTACATCTGCAAAAGAAAGATTCAGTTTATTTAAGTGAATTGATCTGGCGAGAATTTTTTATGCAAATTTTATTTCATTTTCCCAGGGTTGTAACTGAAAACTTTAAACCGCAGTACAACAACATTCGCTGGAGGAATAGACAAGAGGAATTTGAAAAGTGGTGCCTCGGACAAACCGGGTATCCGTTGGTAGATGCCGGCATGAGAGAACTGAATGCAACCGGATTTATGCATAACCGCGTTCGGATGGTCGTTGCAAGTTTTTTGTGTAAACATTTGTTAATCGATTGGAAATGGGGGGAAGCATATTTTGCCGAAAAATTGCTCGACTTCGAACTGGCATCGAATAATGGAAATTGGCAATGGGCTGCAGGTACCGGTTGTGATGCCGCTCCTTATTTTAGGGTATTTAATCCTTCGGAGCAAATTAAAAAGTTCGACAAAGATTTAGCCTATATTAAAAAGTGGGTACCCGAATTACAATCCTTTAATTACCCGGAGCCTATGGTGGAGCACAAAATGGCGAGGTTAAGGGCTATAGAAACTTATAAAAATGGGCTTGAAAGAAACTAGAACTATAAGTATTTTAGGATGTGGCTGGTTGGGAGAACCCTTAGCTCATGCATTATTAGAACGAGGATTCAAAGTAAAAGGTTCAACTACATCCAAAGAAAAACTAATAAGATTTAGTGAAAGGGGAATTAAACCTTTTTTCATAAGTTTAGAAGATGGAATTTCTGACTTATCTGATTTTTTGGATTGCGACATACTCATTATTTCGATAACATCAAAAAACCTAAGTGGTTTTGCTCAATTAAAACAAAAGATTCATGGTTCTCGGGTGAAGAAGGTTTTATTTATAAGTTCAACCTCAGTATACCCCTTACCAAATGATTGGATCACAGAAAACACACCTGTTTTGGACACCCCTTTGTCCAGAATTGAAGAACTGTTGAAATCATCAGATCAATATTCAACTACAATCATTCGATTTGCGGGTTTAATTGCGGAAGACCGACATCCCGGCAATTTTTTTAGAAACGGAAAAGTGATTAAAGATCCTGAAAATTTTGTCAATATGATCCACAGAGAAGATTGTATTGGCATTATAGAGGGATTGATCCTTCTTGATATTTGGGGAGATATTTATAATGCTTGTGCAGATGCACATCCCAAAAAGCGGGAATATTATGGCAAGTTGATAAGAGAATTCAGAAATGAAGCCCCTCTTTTTGAAGAAGGAAATTTCTTTGAATGGAAAAAAGTGAGTAATGCAAAGATCAAATCAGTTCTCAATTACCAATTCAAATTTCCGGATATTTTCTTTACCTAGTTTTTACTTTACCATAACTGGTGGACGTATGGCTTGATATTTTTCTTGTAAATTAAATTTATTGCTCTACGTTCTTCATTAGATAGGGAGTCCCTTTCAGATGCCAGTATATTTGAACCTATTTGATCAACTCGAGATACGCCGGGAATAATACATCCTATCTGAGCAAAATCCAGGATCCAACGTAAGGCAATAGTGGCCAAATCCTGGCCGGGAAAAAGTTTTTTTAATTTTTCTACTGCTTCCAAACCCATCTCATAGGGTACACCGGAAAAAGTTTCACCCTTGTCAAATCCTGCGCCATCGCGATTGAAGAAACGATGGTCTTCTTTTTCAAATATCGATTTTTTATGAAATTTTCCGGTAAGTAATCCACTTGCCAATGGAACACGGACAATAATGCCAATATCTCTTTTTATGGCTTCCTTAAAAAATAGTTCTGAAGGTCTTTGCCGAAAAATGTTAAAAATGATTTGTACAGTAGTTACATTTTCAAACTCTATACCCTTCAAAGCCTCCTCAATTTTTTCAACACTTATCCCTAAATTTTTGATCTTACCTTCATCTTTTAATCGGCCAAAAAGTTCAAAAATTTCGGGACGATAGTATACCTCGGTCGGCGGACAATGCAATTGTATTAAATCGAGGCATTCCAGCCCGGTATTTTTTAAGCTGTCTTCCACAAATTTCCGAAGTATTTTGGGCTGGTAATTTGCATTGATATGAGGATTGATTTTTCGGCCACATTTGGTAGCGACAAATATTTTTTCCTTATGCCTTTTGACGATCTTGCCCACAGCCGCCTCGCTTAATCCGGCCTCATATACATCTGCTGTATCGATAAAATTAATTCCATCTTGAATGGCTTGTTCGATAATTGTTTCCGCATTTTTCTGATCAAAACCCGAACCCCATTTTCCGCCAACTTGCCATGTTCCCAGAGAAATCTCTGAGACCTTAAAATTTGTTTTTCCCAGTCTTCTATAGTTCATAATACTTTTATTCAGCAGGAATTTCATGACTCAGGCAATGCAATGTACCTAAACCCCAAACCAAGTGTGTTGCATTGATACCGGTGACCTCTCTTTTTGGAAAGAGCTCGTTGAGAATTCCCAGGGCTATATAGTCGTTTTTATCGTTAAAAGTGGGTACTAAAACAAAATCATTCCCTATCAAAAAATTGACATAGCTAGCAGGCAATCTCATGTTGTCAAAATATAAGGGCGCCGGCATAGGTATTTTTACTACCTCAATCCGATCACCATTTTCTAAAGCTGAACCAGCTAAAATATCTAAATTTTCGGCGAGTTTCTTATGGTTTTTATCTTTCGTATTTTTCTCTTCGCAGGCAACAACGGTTTTTGGATTTACAAATCGACAAATATCATCAACATGGCCATGGGTATCATCACCATCGATTCCCTCATTGAGCCAAATGGTATTTGTTATACCGAAAGCTTCTTTAAAAATTGCCTCATAATCCTTTTGGTCAAACGCTTTGTTTCTAATTTGAATGCTGGGGTGCAACAGACATTCTTTTGTAGTGAGCATCGTTCCTTTACCGTTTACATCAATTGCGCCACCCTCCAGCACCACATGTTTCTCTTTGTAGAATACTTTTTGGCTTGGAATTTTTAATTTCTCAGCAATTATTTGAGGAATTTTCTGATCTAATTTATGATTGGGATATTTTGCCCATCCGGTAAATGAGAACTGAAGAGCGATTCTTTTTCCATCGGTCGTTTTTACCGTAATAGGACCTGAATCCCGCATCCATGATCGATTGGTTTTTAATGAGATAAAATCGATATTTTGCAGATCGGCATGAGCTAAATTGAGCAAGTTCTTTACCTTTTCACCATGCTCTGCAGATTTTACAATGAGTAATACCTTTTCATAATAGGATACCTTTCGGATAAACTCAGTAAATTCCCATTGTATTGCACCAAATTTTCCAGGCCAATCGTTCCCTTCGAAAGGAAATGAAAGTAAAACGGCTTCTTGCTTTTCGAATTCGGCTGGTAATCTAAAATGATTCATCAATCGATATATCTTTTGGTGATTTCTCCATACGCATCTATACGTCTATCGCGTAAAAAAGGCCAATTTTGACGCACATCTTCCATGAGTTCTCTATCAATTTCAGCCAATAAGATCTCTTCCTTATCGGTTGAAGCCTGGGCTATAATTTCTCCCTGTGGTCCGGCTATAAAAGAAGAACCCCAAAATTCAAGTCCGTCTAGTTCTTCAATAGGCTGTTCAAAACCAACCCTGTTTACAGCAGCAACAAAAACGCCATTGGCAACGGCATGTCCTCTTTGAACTGTCTGCCAGGCATCAAATTGTTTTTTCCCATATGCGGCTTTTTCCGCAGGATGCCAACCGATGGCCGTCGGGTAAAAGAGGACTTCTGCCCCCTGTAAGGCGGTAAGTCTCGCTCCTTCAGGATACCATTGGTCCCAGCAAATCAGTGTTCCAATTTTTCCATATTTGGTCTGAAAAGCTTTGAAACCTATATCTCCCGGAGTAAAATAAAATTTTTCGTAAAATAAGGGGTCATCGGGAATATGCATTTTTCTGTATAATCCTGCTTCCGAGCCATCCGCATCTATTATATAAGCCGTGTTATGATATAGTCCCATAGCTCTTTTTTCAAAAAAGGGCACAATGATCACTACTTTTAACTCTTTTGCCAAAGAAGAAAAGGCTTTGAATGAGGTAGAATATAGCTCTTCCGCAAAAGAAAAGTACTTGGTATCTTCTTTTTGGCAAAAATAAAAAGAGCTGTATAGCTCAGGGAGGCAAATGACCTGAGCACCTTTGGAAGCTGCTTTTCTCACCCAATCTATCGATTTTGTGAGATTTTTTTCAGGTGTTCCGTTCAATCCAATTTGTACAAGTGCGATGGTAAACTTCTTTTCCATTTTATCAGTTTAGATAATGTAAAGATAATGCACTTATTTTATTTTTTATCAAGTGGTTTGATTGACAATGCTAAGCAACTGCAATTGTGTCTTATTTTCTAATAATTTATGACGAATAACTATTGGATGACATAAATTTTCTCATCGGTTTCGCTTAATCTAAAAAAACCGAGGGCAAAATTATCAAAATTCGTTTGGTTCACAATATTTCCTCTTACGGTTGAAGAAGGTGTTTGAAATGGCCCGCCATTGTTTACTCCGCCTTGACTTAGCAGGATATTCATATAATTAAAATAAGTCTCCGAAATTCCACCAAGGGTAAAATCTAATACATCACCTGCCTCCAGATCTTCGCTGAAATAGAGGGAGAACATTTCGTTGTTCTCGAAAAATTCATCACTGGAAACACTGTATTCGGGAAAAACAACATAGGGAGATTGAAAAGAGCTCAGGTAAAAATTGGAGATATCTTTAATGTCATCAAAAAAGAATTTTACTTCAATATCTTCCCCCGAAAATCCACCATCATTCAATTGTTCTACCCTGGTGATTTCCGGAACCGGTAAAAGGGTTTCTTCTGCCGTAAATATTTCACCCTTATAATCTATAAAAAGTGTATATGTTTCATTTAACTCGGGTATAAAATTATCGCACAAATAATCTCCGGCTTCATCGCTTTCTTGAAAAATGAATACGTCATTCTTTGAATTTTCCACACGAATAATGGCGTTTGACACTGGCGGAATTTCTGTTGCGTAGTAATCGGTTGTTGTTGATAACCTTATTAACTGGACTCTGCCTGAGGTTCCTTTCAGCCATTCAATAGAAGCTTCAACAACTAGTTTTGGCGGTGCTGTTTTTAAATCGACATCAACTACATCTTCACAGCTGATAAAAAACAGACTGATCATTAGGATTCGTATAAAGGAAATAGATTTCATAACTAAAATTTAAAATTATAAGATACACTGGGTACGATCCCGAAAATTGATAAACGCAGTGCCTCATTAGCTCCTGATTCTTGATTTTGCCTAAAGGTAATCGAGGCAGCATTTCTTCTATTGTAAACATTATAAATTCCAAAAACCCACTCAGCTTGCCAATTTCTTTGCAGGTTTTTTTTGGGTGTTAAGGTTGCAGAAATATCTAAGTGATGATAAATAGGTAAATTATCTGCATTTCGTGGACCAAAACTGGGAACTGAAATACCTTGGTATTGGTATTGCCCATTTGGATAAGTAACGGGTTGACCCGATTGCAAAGCGAAATTAGCACTGAAATTCCATTTTTGGTTTAGTCTGTAATTACCCACTACAGATAAATCATGCAATTTATCGTAACCTGTTCTATACCAATCGCCGTTATTGATTCCAGTTTCTTGAGGTGTTCTTCCTTCCACTCTTTGTTCTGATCTGGATAGCGTATAGGCTAACCAGCCATTTAGTTTCCCAACATTTTTTCTGAATAAAACTTCTAAACCATAAGCTCTTGCCTCTCCATTGAGAACTACTTCTTCGATGGCATTATTTGCGATCAAATTCGCACCGTCTATATAATCCAATCGGTTCTTAATTTCTTTATAAAAAGTTTCCACCTCTAAACTAAAGACGTCATTCTTAAAATTTTGAAAATAGCCCACTGCAACTTGGTCTAGAATTTCGGGCTTTAGGTAGTTGTCTGCAGGGACCCAAACGTCTAAGGGTGTAGGAGATTGGGTATTGGAAATGAGATGTAAATACTGACTCATTCTGTTATAGCTCGCTTTTACAGATTGATTGTCATTAATGGCATAAGAAACTGCAATACGTGGCTCAACATTATTAAAGTTGGCAATCACTTCATTTTTATCGTAAAATTCTTGGCCAATTGGTGTAGCTTTTTCATAGATCTGAAATTGCTCGTTAAAAAGAACTGCCTGATTATTTTCGTACACATTTATATTTTGTTCACCCAAGCGATAGAAGAGGCTAAAACGAAGTCCGTAGGAAATTGAAAGTTTAGAAGAGAGTTGTTGTTCGGCATCCACATAAAAAGCAGGTTCAAAGGCATATTTCTTATCTAACTGATCGGGGTTTATGCCAGAATCAGGGCTGTTTGGTTCAATTTTACCAGGATTAAAGTCGTAATAAATCGAATTTAGACCGTAGGAAAGTTTCAACTTATCGGTTAAGTAGTGCTTAAAATCGTACCTGAAATTGTAGTTTTTGATACCGCTATCCCAATTAAACCCTACAAAATCAAGTGTAAGCCCGTAATAATAATCTGAATAAATAAAGGACATATTTGAGAACAGTTTATCAGAGAAAAGGTGGTTCCACCTTAAGTTTATCACGGCATTTCCATAAGTATTTTGGAAACTCTGGTTGATATCAAAAACGTCTCTGCCAAAATATCCGGATAAAAACACATTGTTATTCTCGTTGAGTCTGTAGCTCAATTTGGTGTTGAGGTCGTAAAAATAAGCCGAGTTTGGGTTATCTGTCAGATTTAGAAATAGATGTGCATAAGAAGCTCTTCCTGCCACTAAAAACGAACCTCTGTCTTTTACAATAGGACCTTCGGCCAGCAATCGACTGGAGATAATTCCTATACCTCCATTCATATGAAAACCTGTGCTATTCCCTTCCTTTTGGTAAATATCTAATACAGAAGACAATCGTCCTCCATATCTGGCCGGTATTCCTCCTTTATACAATTTGAGATCTTTGATCGCATCAGGGTTAAATACGGAAAAGAAGCCGAATAAATGGGAAGAATTAAAAATGGTCGCCTCATCTAAAAGAATTAAATTTTGATCGGCGCCACCACCTCTAACATTAAACCCCGATTGCCCTTCACCTGCATTTGTTACCCCCGGAAGGGTGATAATGGATTTAATGATATCTGCCTCCCCAAGTACCACAGGCATATCTTTAATTTCTTTAATAGACAATTTATTTACGCTCATTTCAGGCCTTCGTATTTCTGTTCTGACCGTTTGATCTGTGAGGACAATTTCATCTAATTGCTGACTAGATTCGTTTAAAGAAAAATTCTTTCTGATATTCTCATTCAGTAAAATAGTTTCAGAAATAGGGTCATAGCCTACATAACTTATTTCTATGGTGTACTCCCCTTGAGGGATTGAAATAGAGTAGAAACCATATTCATTGGTGCTTGTACCCGTACCTAATTCAGGAATGATAATGGTTACACCAATAAGGGTTTCATTGTTCAGCGCATCCGTAATTGTGCCACTGAGGGTCATTTTATCTTGAGCGAGCAAAGTCGTGAGGGAAAGGATAAAGAAACTGATAAATAATTTTATATTTTGATTCATTTTGATCATCGATTTTCTAAAAACCAAGCAAAGGATAACTAAAATTAGACATCGTATTGTTTGAATTTTTTAAACAGAATTAAATTGAGTAATATTAAAGAAAAGGCATATAATATATCTTCTACCGGAATCGTCAGGATTCTGATTCCAAGGGTTTCTTCGTCGTTGTACCAAACTACTTCTTCATTTATACCTGTACCTGTTAGAATTCCATTTACAATGAAAAATGGAATGAGCATGACTAAAAAAGTAATATAATAAGACGAAAGCAATTTGAGATTGGTGAAATAAGCAATTGACAAAATGATAATTCCAAAAATCAGGTCCACAGCGGTGTAGGCTTTATCATAATGTTGTATTAGCATTACTGAGAAAAAAATCAAAAGTGCATAAGTGATCATTTTGGTGGTTTTCTCATTTAATGAAATGTTTCTATTTAAGGCCAGAATTGCTTCATGAGTAAAAACACAAGCATAAGGGATAGAAATAAAGAACAACCATTCTTCCACCGGGAGTCCTAAAATGTATATTTCGGATAAATAATCCGGGTTAAAGCCCCAAAATTGGTGTTCGGTAAAATAAATATCCCAAATAACAAAAGGGATCATACTGAGGGCTATCGCCGAGAAAAGGCTTTTCCAATAATGGTGAAGCTTGATTCTAGGGTGAAAGGTAACCAGGAAAGGAATCGAGATCGACATCAGATTGATCCAAAAATAAAGCGACATCAGGCTTTGAATTCAGATTTGTAATATTTAAATGGTACCCAAAGCATTCCGAAACACTCTCCCTCATATTTTCCCAAATGTTTGTGATGCATTTTATGCGCTCTTCTAATGGCTCTCAAATATGGATTTTTGGTATTTCTCCAAATTTTGATTCTCTGATGAATAAAAAGATCATGAATAATAAAATAAACCACACCGTAAATACAGATGCCAATGCCTACTCCTAAGAATAAGGAGGAGTCATAAAACTTCCATATCAAAAATGAGCCGATGGAAAGGATTGAGAAAAATATAAAAAACGTGTCGTTACGCTCAAAGAATGAATCGTGATTGGTTCTGATGTGATGGTCTTCGTGCAGGTTCCAAAAAAAACCGTGCATGATATATTTATGCATTCCCCAAGCTACCCCTTCCATGAGGAAAAATGTAATTAAGATGGTGATAAAAAGTGACATAAATTGAAGGTTTAAATTCTATACTTTACAAAGATAATTATTCATGAAATAACCCTTAGACAAATAAGGAGATTTCTACAGTTTAATATGATTGAGTCTTGAGTTAAAAGAACTTTTTGTATTACTAGCTTTTAAATTATCGATCATTTGCTTTTTAAAATTCGCAGGTAAAGGATCGTTTTTAATGTTATTTTCGAAAAAGCTTAAATCTTCCTCAATAAAATCATTATAATTCAAAAAAGAAGGGGCATTTAATTGAATGAGCAACCTTAAGTAAGCACTTTCCACTGACTTTTTTTTTGCCAGACTTTCGTCCAGTTGAGTTTTCCCTTTATTGAAATATTTTAATTTGCTTATAGGTGAAGTAACATAAGATGCCATCTTTGCGTTACTCGCTCCTATATAAGCTAATATTTGATTGGCTTCTTCGTCTTCAGTCAATTTTAAATTGATAATATTTTCTAGAGATTGTTCCGTGTTCTTATGAAATTCATTTCGAACAAAAGACAAATTTTCTTGTGCCTGAACAGTAATTTGCCCTAAAAAGATAAAAAATAAAATTTTTTTAAACATCAAATGAGGTCTAATTTATAATTGACATAAGACGATAACAATAGTTTGATTTTGGTAGGGTTGTTGATTCTAATTCTTTTTGTTTTTATTTCTTCGGCATTGGTTTTTTTCAATTTATGAAGTAATTTTTGGTAATAAATAAAGGCTGTATACACACCAAATTTAGCTTCTATCGGTAATTTTTTGATGCCCTGATAGGCCATGTTAAAATCTTCTTCAATTTCTGCTATGATCTGTTTTTTTGTTTCAACATTTAATCCAGATCCTTGTAAATGTGGGAAGTAAATTCTATTTAACTCATCAGAATCTTGTTTCAGATCGCGTAAGAAATTAACTTTTTGAAAAGCACTGCCCAATCTCATCGCTTGATCTTTCAAGTCATTATAAACAGTTTGATCTCCATTCACAAAAACCTTTAAACACATCAATCCAACTACATCGGCAGAACCATAAATGTACTCATTGTAGTCTTGCATAGTATTGTAATTTTGCTGGTGTAGGTCCAGTCGCATACTATGCAAAAATGCATCCACCATTTCTCGATCCAGATTGTATCGGTGATATACTTCCTGAAAGGAATGAAGTATAGGATTCAGACTTATTTTGCGCTCGAGTGCTACATTGAGTTCTCTTTCAAATTCGTTCAGCAACAATTCCTGATCTGTCTCGTGAAAGGTATCGACAATTTCATCCGCAAATCTAACAAACCCATAAATAGCATGTATCGGCTTTTGAATTTTTGGCGATAACATTTTAACGGCCAGGCTAAAGGAAGTGCTGTAATTGGAAGTTACAGTTTGGCTGCATAGATAAGCGACATCGCTAAATAACTGATTCATGATGTAATTTGTTTTGGTTGGTGACAATTTCTGAAACTAATTTACCTGATATTAACGATGGAGGAACCCCGGGTCCCGGTACCGTAAGTTGACCGGTAAAATATAAATTCTTTACTTTTTTACTTTTAAGTTTGGGACGTAAAAAAGCAGTTTGAAATAGGGTGTTAGCCATGCCATAGGCATTGCCTTTAAAAGAGTTGTAATCATTTTTAAAATCTTGAACACAATAAGATTTCTTGAAAATGATATGATTATGTAAAGTTTGGTTAGTTAATTTTTCTAATCTAGATAAAATAATTTGAAAATATTTTTCTCTCAACTCTTCTGTATCTTCCAAATCCGGGGCCAGCGGGATTAAAAAAATGGCTGCTTCCTTACCAAGGGGAGCCACAGTTTCATCGGTCATACTAGGGAAACTGGCGTAGAAAAGAGGTTTTTCAGGCCAGGCCGGTTCATCATAAATACTCACAGCATGATCATCAAAAGAAGTGTCAAAAAACAATGTATGGTGTAAAACATTATCCAGTTTTTTGTCAAATCCAACATAAAAAATTAAGGATGACGGCGCCATGATCTTTTTGTTCCAGAAAGAATCGGTGTATCCTCTTAATTCTTCTGGCAATAAACTTTCGGAATGTTTATAATCTGCCCCTGAGATCAGATTTTTAACGGGAATAATTTCTTCATTGACGTAAATGCTGGAAACTTTAGCTTTCTCATCAACATTAATGGCAGAAATGTTTGCATCAGTCTCAAAAATCACACCAAGTTCAAGGGCCAAATCAACCATACCTTTGACAACAGAGGCCATCCCTCCTTTGGCATACCAAGTGCCTAAATACAAATCGGCATAATTCATAAAACTGTAGAAGAGAGGGGTGTTACTGGGTTTAGCCCCTAAAAACAAGACGGGAAATTCTAAAATTTGCTGTAATCGCTTGTCTTTAAAATGTTTTTTAACATAATCGCTTATCGTGAGATAAAACTGTTTGAGTTCTGTGATCGTTTCTTTGGAAACTAATTCCAATGGGCTTAAGCCCGGTTTATAGACCAGATTTTTAATTGCAACATCGTAATTCTTTCCCGCTTTTTGGATGAATCTTTGTAATTCTTTTCCAGCACCGGGCTCAATATTTTCAAAGGTTTTAACGATTTGATTAAAATCTGCTGCTACATCAATTGAATCATTCTCACCAAAATAGACTCTATAGCCGGGTGAAAGTCGCTCTAATTGATAGTAGTCTGAAGGCTTTTTGCCAAAATCTCCAAAAAAACGCTCAAAAACGTCCGGCATCCAGTACCAGGTAGGACCCATATCAAAGGTAAAACCTTCGTAGGTGAAGTGCCTTGCCCTTCCTCCTAAATCTTTGTTTTTTTCATAAACAGTTACTTCATAGCCTGCTTTTGCCATGTAGCAAGCTGCAGCGAGAGAAGAGAAACCGGATCCGATAATCGCAATTGTTCGTTTCATATGTTTAACAAAAATATGAAAAAGTTAAACAAAAACAAATTTTCAACGAAAAAAATAAGCTTCTGCTTTATATTTCGCTTAAGATATAAAAAAACGGAACGAAATTGATCTAAGTTAATCTAATATTTCTAAAAGGCTTTT
>CAZWAN010000002.1:0-88935 GCA_964631875.1 uncultured Flavobacteriaceae bacterium | reverse complement strand
AATATTTTTTTAGATAAGTCTAAAAAAATATTTATAATGATTTTTTATAATGGGTAATCCCAATTCATTACTGTGAGTGGGTAAGATTTAAGATTTTTTGTTTGAATTTTTCCAGATCGCAGTTTTCAATGTCTATTTTGAGCGCTAAATCTACAATGGCATCTACCTTTTTTAAAGGAAAGGAGAGCCCGGTTACAACTTTCTTCAAAATCCGGATCTCCTGAATAGATTGAATATGGTCTGCATCAACCATCATGATAAGATCATATAAACGCTCAATACGCTCCTCTTCTTCCAGAGAGCCTAGTGTTGGGTAATCATCGGGTGATTTGAGAATATCTTTATATTCAGTATCTTCAATATTATATTTCTTGGCAATTTTCTTTAATAATTGCAACTCCTCCGGATTGATATTCTCATCAGATTTGGCAATTCGTACAATATTAGCAAAGTGTGCAATATTTTTCTTTTTGTAATAATTCGAGAACAAGTCAGAAATGCTCATGACAAAAAGTATTGTATTCTCTCAAATTTACAAAAATTATCAGCAAATTCATCTTTATATTTTTAGAATTCAATAGCTTTAACAACATATAATTATATTTGCCAAAAAATAAAATTTGAGCAAGCAGTCATTACTTCAGCGTTATGCAAAATCTGAAAATATAGAACAGATTTCCGCACTGCTCACAGAAGACCATAAAAAAATCTATTTATCTCAACTGGTAGGTTCTTCTTTTTCTTTTTTTACATCTGTACTTTTTAAAAAAGTTGATAAACCCTTTTTGATTATTTGCAATGATAAAGAGGAGGCTGCCTATTATTTAAATGATTTAGAACAGTTGTTGGGAGATGAAAACATATTGTTCTACCCCGGTTCTTATCGAAGACCTTATCAAATTGAAGAAACTGATAATTCAAATATTTTATTACGCGCAGAGGTTTTAAACAGAATAAATTCTCAAAAGAAACCGGCCATCATTGTCAGTTATCCTGATGCCCTTTTTGAGCAAGTAATCACAAAGGCTGAACTTACCAGAAACTCTTTAAACCTTCATTTAGGTGAAAAAATTTCATTAGAGTTCGTCAATGAAATGTTGTTTGAGTACAAATTTAACCGGGTAGATTTTGTTAGTGAGCCCGGCGATTTTGCAGTTCGTGGAGGTATTATTGATGTTTTCTCTTTTTCTAATGATCACCCCTATCGAATTGAATTTTTTGGTGATGAGGTAGATAGTTTGAGAACCTTTGATATTGAAACACAGCTTTCACTTGACAAAGAAAAGAAAATCAACATTATGC
The DNA here is from genome assembly GCA_964631875.1 of uncultured Flavobacteriaceae bacterium. Lineage (GTDB taxonomy): Bacteria > Bacteroidota > Bacteroidia > Flavobacteriales > Flavobacteriaceae > Namhaeicola. The sequence goes on along the minus strand of CAZWAN010000002.1, from coordinate 87,633 downwards.
CAAATGTTGAAAACAAAATGCTAGAAGAAAAGCGTGAGAGTTTCATTAAGTACATCACGAAAAAAACAGTAGTTTTTCTTGAAGATCCAAATGTGTTAAAAAAGGACTTAGATATACTCTATTCCAAAGCTGAAGAAACTTTTAAGAACGAAAACAGCTTGATCAAACTGAGTTCTCCTTCTGATCTTTTTTGCGAAGGAAACCTCATTCTTAAGCAACTAGAACAATTTGCTACGGTTGTTTTTGGCAAAACCACCTATACTTTTAAGGATTCGAACACATTCAATTTTAAAACAAAAGCACAACCGGTTTTTAATAAGCAGTTTGATTTACTCATAAGCAATTTAAGAGAAAATACGGAAGCCGGATTGACTAATTATCTGTTTTGTGACAACGAAAAACAAGCCCAGCGCTTTCATGATATTTTTGAAGATGTAGATCACGATCTGACCTATGAAACCATCGTGTTACCTCTATATCAGGGCTTTATAGATCAGGACTTAAATATTGCCTGCTACACTGATCATCAAATATTTGAGCGCTATCATAAGTTCAGGTTAAAAACCGGCTTTAATAAAAAGCAATCCATCAGTTTAAAAGAATTGACCAATCTGGATATTGGCGACTACGTCACACACATCGATCACGGTATCGGGAAATTCGGGGGATTGCAAAAAATAGAAGTAGAAGGGAAAAGACAGGAAGCCATTAAACTTATTTATGGAGATAGAGATGTTTTATACATCAGTATTCATTCATTGCATAAAATAAGTAAATATAACGGCAAAGATGGTTCTGTGCCAAGGGTGTATAAACTGGGATCAAATGCCTGGAAAAACCTCAAAGAAAAAACTAAAACGCGTGTCAAACAAATCGCATTTGACCTTATTCAACTATATGCCAAAAGAAAACTCCAAAAAGGATATGCCTTTCACCCCGACAGTTATTTGCAACATGAACTGGAAGCCAGCTTTATTTATGAAGATACGCCAGACCAGTTAAGCGCGACACAAGATGTAAAGCAAGATATGGAGAATGATCAACCCATGGATAGGTTGGTTTGCGGAGATGTTGGTTTTGGCAAAACAGAAGTAGCAATTCGTGCGGCTTTTAAAGCCATAGACAATGGCAAGCAAGTAGCGGTTTTAGTACCAACAACTATTTTGGCCTTTCAACACTATAAAACATTTAGCGAAAGACTTAAAGATTTCCCGGTAAAAGTGGATTACTTAAATAGATTTAGGTCTACAAAGCAGAGAAACGAAACGCTTAAAGGGTTAATGGATGGCAGTGTAGATTTAGTCATTGGAACCCATCAATTGGTGAATAAAAATGTACAGTTTAAAGATCTTGGATTATTAGTGATAGATGAAGAGCAAAAGTTTGGAGTTGCCGTAAAAGACAAACTCAAAACGATAAAAGAGAATGTAGATACGCTTACTTTAACGGCTACACCAATACCAAGAACCTTACAATTTTCTCTGATGGCAGCAAGAGATCTTTCTGTGATCAACACACCTCCACCAAACAGGCATCCCATAGAAACACATGTCATACGCTTTAGCGAAGAAACCATAAGAGATGCCATACAGTATGAAGTTTCAAGAGGAGGTCAAGTTTTCTTTATTCACAACCGAATTGAAAACATTAAAGAAGTAGCAGGAATGTTACAAAGATTATTGCCTGATGTAAAAATAGGGATCGGCCACGGTCAAATGGAAGGTAAAAAACTGGAACAGTTGATGCTGTCTTTTATCAATAATGAATTTGATGTACTCGTTTCAACGACCATTATAGAAAGTGGTTTGGATGTACCAAATGCCAATACTATTTTTATTAATAATGCCAACAACTTTGGTTTGAGCGATCTCCACCAAATGAGAGGTAGGGTTGGAAGATCCAACAAAAAAGCGTTTTGCTACTTCATTACGCCACCCTATCATATGATGACAGACGAGGCGAAAAAGAGAATTCAGGCATTAGAGTTGCATTCTGATCTGGGTAGCGGTTTTCAAATTGCCATGAAGGATCTGGAAATCAGAGGTGCAGGAGATCTGTTGGGTGGAGAACAAAGCGGTTTTATCAATGACATAGGTTTTGAGACCTATCAGAAGATTTTAAATGAAGCCATTGACGAATTAAAACACAACGAATTTAAAGAACTTTACAAAGACGAAAAGCCGAGAGATTTTGTAAAAGAGGTGCAAATAGATTCTGATTTCGAAATTTTGATCCCTGATGATTATGTAAATGTGATTACCGAACGACTGAATTTATACAAAGAGTTAAACGATCTAAAAAATGAAGAAGAATTACAAGTTTTTCAGAAAAATTTGATTGATCGATTTGGAGAAATGCCCAACCAGGTGATCGATCTTTTAGACAGTGTAAGAATTAAATGGCTGGCAAAAGAATTGGGTATGGAAAAAATCGTACTCAAAAATAAAAGGCTACTGGGTTATTTTATTTCAGACCAACAAAGTCCATTTTTCCAAACAAAAAAGTTTACGGATATTTTAAATTTTCTTCAGCAAAACCCGAAGATTTGTGTGATGAAAGAAAAAGAAACAAAACAAGGCTTACGCCTGATAATCACCTTTATACATATTACAAGCATTCAAAAAGCATTAGACCTGTTGAAAACCATTTAACAACTTGTTGATAAGTTTTCTTTCTTTTAACATGTGCTAAAGTGCCCTGCTATGTTTTTTTGCTAACTTTTGAAGAAAATTTAGTGTATGAAAAAAGCTGCTGCAAAAAGAAAGATTTTTGTACTTGACACATCTGTTTTATTATTTGATCACAATGCAATTACTAATTTTGAAGAACACGATGTAGCCCTCCCTATTACGGTTTTGGAAGAGCTTGACAATTTTAAGATTGGAAATGATACCAAAAATTTTGAGGCTAGAGAGGTCATTCGGTTTTTGGATAAACTTTCACGCGATCACGGATTAAACAAGTGGATCAGCATTGGAGAAAAGAAAGGAAAACTAAAAGTGGTTCTCGACAATATCGATCAAAAAATTGATGCGGAAAAAGTTTATTCAAGCAAGAAGAATGACCATAAAATTCTGAATTCGGCTACCGGATTAATCACTTCAGAAAAAGGTGCTCAGGTTATATTAGTGACCAAAGACATCAATTTAAGAATAAAAGCTAAAGCTATCGGTTTGACTGCGGAAGATTATGAAACGGGCAAAGTAAAAAATATGCAAACCGTTTCAAAAAGTTCTCCTGTTATTGATGGTTTTGACGCAGAAGTAATTAAGAAAATTTATAAGAAAAATGCCATTAAAGAAAACGGACTTTTAGGTGAGCAAAAGTTAGCCAATGGCTATTATATTTTAAATAATTGTACCAATTCTGTATTGGCTCGCTACAACAAAGAACAAGATGAAATTCAGAAAGTCGAGAAACAATATGTTTATGGTATAAAGCCTAAAAACGCAGAACAAACCTTTGGCTTAGATGCACTTTTGAACGATGATATCAAACTGGTGGCACTACAGGGGGTAGCCGGAACGGGTAAAACCTTACTCGCCTTGGCATCGGCTTTAGAGCAAAAAAACAAATATGATCAAATTATATTGGCCAGACCTATTATTCCTTTGAGTAATCGTGAAATTGGTTATTTGCCGGGAGATGCAAACGATAAAATTTCTCCCTACATGCAACCGCTTTGGGACAATTTAGCTTTTATCAAAAATCAGTTTAAAACAAACGAAAAAAAGAGTAAAGCACTAAAAGAATTGGAGGAATCCGGTGCATTAACTATCACCGCACTTGCATTTATTCGAGGGAGAAGTTTGACCAATTCTATTTTTATTATAGATGAGGCACAAAATCTCACGCCACATGAGGTAAAAACCATAATTACCAGAGCCGGAGAAGGAACGAAAGTTATCTTTACCGGTGACATCAACCAAATTGACACACCTTATATGGATGAACAAAGTAATGGTTTGACTTATTTGATAGATAGGTTAAAGGGAAATCCATTATTTGCCCATATCAAATTAGAAAAAGGAGAAAGATCAGAGTTGGCCAATTTAGCCAATGAATTGCTTTAAATATCCAATAACAATTTAATTCCCTTGCCCGTTAGAGAAATCTTTCGGGCTTTTTTTGTTACATTTTAGATTGTGGTTCGTCTTAAAAAAAAATAACCACATGAAAACTTTTTCACTATTATTCGCTTTGATTTTATTGAGTTCTTGCGCAACCCACACTTCATTCAACGATTTTTACCAAAGTAATCAAAAAGAAGCAGATTTCAGCTTAGGACTAAACAGCTCTTTAATCAGTTCTTTTTTATCTGATGAAGAATACGAAGACATCAAACCATTATTAAAAAAAGCCAAGCATGTTCGGATTCTAGTTTTTTCAGAAAACTCTGAGGATATGAGTAAAAAATTCGATAAGTTCATCTCAAAATCTTCTTTTGATGATATGGTGAAAATAAAAGATGACAACGATAAGGTGAATGTCTTTACCTTAGAAGAAAAAAGCAAAATAAAAGAGGTTGTCGTTGAAGTTAGATCTGATGATGATTTTGTTCTACTCGGACTAAAAACAAATCTAACTGAAGATGATATTGCCGACCTATTGAAAGACTAAAAATTTAAGTTTTATCTGTGCTTAGCTTGAAAATTTGCCGTTCATCCTATCAAAATAGCTTATTTTTGAACTAAAATTTCACGATGTATAAGATTTTCATTGTTGTCTTACTTTCATACTTTACTGGATTTGGACAATACTCAATCTCCGGAAAAATAGATCCTTCCGAAGATATTTCATGGATTTTGCTGTTCAAAATTGAAAATGGAGAAGAAGTTTACCTTAACAATGCCGAACTGAACAACGGTGAGTTCCATTTTAAAATTTCCGAGACAGAAAAACCCGGAATTTTGAGAGCGTACTATGATATTGAACAAAGGCAATTTGTAGAGTTTTTGTTCAATCAAGAAAATGTTGCTTTTCAATTCGATCCTAATTCGCCGATGCAAAGCATTGAGTATTCTTCTTCCCGAGAGAATGAGATATACAGAAATTATTACAATGAGATTTACGCAAAACAGAAAAAAATAGATACGTTACAAATCGCTTATTTTAGTAATGAAGACAAAAAAACAGGTGTGATTTTAACGAAAGAATACAAAAAAACCTTAGTCGAATTAAAAGAATTACAATCTGACTATGAAAAACTTTCTCAAAACACGCTGGCCTACCATTTTATAAAAGCGAGTGCACAATATAATCCACCTGAGCCTATTCAAATTCCAAATGAATATCTTTCAGAGGCAAAAAAGCATTTTTTTGATGCAATAGATTTTAAAAATGAAACCCTAAAAAATTCGACTTTTTTATCGGATAGAATGATCGATTATGTTTTTTATTTGAATCAGGCTGAAAATGACTTAATAGCAAACGACCTTCAATTACAGGCTATTCAAGATATTGATGAAAAAATTATAAATGATTATGCTTTGGAACAGCGTTTTTATCAAAATTTGATCACCGAATATTTGGCGAGAGAAAATGCGGTAATGGCAGAAAATGTCTTGGAAAAATATGGTCAATTGCCTGTAGAAAATCAAAATAAAGCATTTCTTTCAAAAACCAAAAATGAATTGAAAACGGCTGTTGGTTCCCGGGCTCCTGAAATAATTTGGAAAGAAAATGAAACTGAAAAATCGCTTAGTGCGTTAACTGGCTATGATTATTATGTCATTGCTTTTTTTAGTTCCACTTGCTCACATTGTCAGGAAGAAATGCCCATTTTTCACGATTATATATTGGGAATAAATAACTTAAAGGTCATTGCCATTGGTCTGGAGGAAGAAAATTCGTTTACTTCTTATGATGAAATGACCGAAAAATTTCCTGAATTTATAAATATCATGGAAACTGAAAAATGGGAAAGTAGTTTTGCGCAATCTTACGGTATCTCTGCGGTTCCAAGTTTTTATGTCTTAGATAATGAAAAAACAATTATCGCTAAACCTGATGATGTAGAAGAAATCATGCGCCTTTTTGGAGCTGATTAAAAAGGGAAAAAAGCATCCATAAGGTGTTCGATACTTTTCTTTTTTGGAGAGATTACAATACTAATAATATCAAATCTTACGTGTACATCTAAATTATTCTGTATCACATATTCATCTATGGCCTTATAAATTAATTGCTGCTGTTTGGGTTTGACAAATTCATAAGGTTCTCCAAAAAAATCTGTCGATCGTGTTTTAACCTCTACAACGGCAAGAACTTCTGCTTTCTGAGCAATTATATCAATTTCTGCCTTTTTAAATCTATAGTTTTGTTCTCTAATGACATAGCCATTTTTCAACAAATGTTCAACAGCCATTAATTCACCTTCTTTTCCAAGTTCGTTATGCGAAGCCAAATTGTTCCCTAATTAAATGTCAGTTTGGATTTTTTATCAGTCACTTTTAATTCGACTATATCGCCAAAAATTAAGGCTCTGTTGTCGTCCAAATGTCCTGCAGGAAAATCGAATAAAATTGGGAAATCCGTTCCTTCGGTCACTCTATTCACTATATCTTCCAATGTTTCTCCAAACTCATTCCCTTCATTCGTCTTTAATTTAAAATCTCCAACTATTAAACCGGCACAATTCTCAAAATATCCGGCTCTTTTCAAGCTAATCAACATCCTATCTACATGATATAAAGCTTCTCCTACATCTTCTATAAACAAAATTTTACCGTCCATATTTAAATCTGTATCAGACGACAACATACTATAGACAATCGATAAATTTCCTCCTACGATTTGTCCTGTAGCTTCTCCATTTCTATTTTTTGAAGAACCGTCAAATGTATAGCTCAATTTTTTGCCAAATAGGGATTTTCTCAATGCTGCAATTGATTCCTTTTGAATGGGTTCATTCAATTTTAGTGTAAGCGGCATTTGTGCGTGAATTGATTCTACCCCCAAATTATTTAGCTTGTTGTGCAAAACGGTTATATCGCTATAGCCCACTATCCATTTCGGACTTTGCATAAACCCGGTAAAATTCAACTGATCAATAATTCTCACTGTACCATATCCGCCTCTGGCACACCAAATGGCTTTTATACTTGGATCATCCAGCGCATGTTGAAGATCTTCCTGCCTTTCGCTGTCTGAGCCTGCAAAAGTATTGTCTTGCGAGAACAAGTGATTTCCCAAAAAAGCAACCAAACCCCAATGATTGGCCAATTCAATTCCTTGGTCTATTGTGGACTTGTCTTTTATTCTCCCGGCAGGGGCTAAGATCATAATTGTGTCTCCTTTTTTTAAATAAGGCGGCTTAATAAAGTCTCTGGTAATTGAAGTGGCATAACCTGACTGATCTTGAGCCAACATAAAGTTTGGGAATAGGAATAAACCGAAAATAAAAAATGTAAAAAAAGATCGCATATTGCTGTATTAAGTTTGGGTAAATGTAAACATTTTTTAAAATTACCTTGCGAGCATATGTTAAGCGGTTTTTATTACTTTTGTGGACATTAATTTAAATACATGCACGATCCAAAAAGATACACCATCACGGCAGCTCTACCTTACACAAATGGTCCTGTTCATATCGGACATTTAGCAGGCGTTTATGTTCCTGCAGATATTTATTCTCGTTATTTAAGGCTGAACAATAAGGAGGTTGTCTTTGTGTGTGGTTCTGATGAACACGGTGTTCCAATTACCCTTAAAGCGAAAAAAGAAGGAGTTACACCTCAAGAAGTGGTTGATAAATACCATGCCATCATCAAAAAATCTTTTGAGGAATTTGGTATTAGTTTTGATAATTATTCTCGTACCTCAGCCAAAATTCATCACGATACAGCCTCTGAATTCTTTAAGAATTTGTATGAGCATAACAAGTTTATTGAAGAAACTTCGAAACAGTTGTACGATGAAGAAGCCAATCAATTTTTGGCCGATCGATTTGTGCTGGGTACCTGCCCAAAATGTGGAAATACCGAAAGTTATGGTGATCAATGTGAAAAGTGCGGAACAAGTCATAATGCCACAGATCTGATCAATCCGAAATCGAGCATCACCGGGAATACCCCAACTTTAAAAGAAACAAAACATTGGTACCTACCCTTGAATGACTACGAAAATTGGTTAAAACAATGGATTTTAGAAGAGCACAAAAATGATTGGAAGACCAACGTACTGGGTCAAGTAAAGTCTTGGTTGGATGACGGATTAAAACCTCGGGCAGTAACCCGGGATTTAGATTGGGGGATTCCTGTGCCTGTTAAAGGGGGCGAAGGAAAAGTACTATATGTTTGGTTTGATGCGCCAATTGGCTATATAAGTTCTACCAAAGAGTGGGCAACGCAAAATGGTAAAGATTGGGAACCTTTTTGGAAAGATGCAGACACAAAAATGGTCCATTTCATAGGAAAAGATAATATAGTTTTTCACTGCATCATTTTTCCGGCTATGCTAAAAGCGCATGGAGACTATATCTTGCCGGAAAACGTGCCGGCAAATGAATTTTTAAATTTAGAAGGAGATAAGATTTCTACGTCGAAGAACTGGGCAGTCTGGTTACATGAGTACCTGCTCGAATTTCCTGATCAGCAGGATGTTTTACGCTATACTTTAACGGCCAATGCACCCGAAAGCAAAGACAACGATTTTACCTGGAAAGATTTTCAGGCCAGAAATAACAATGAATTGGTGGCCATTTTTGGCAATTTCATCAACAGAGTGGTTGTACTCACCAATAAATATTACGATGGAGTAATTCCTCAACCAAATCAATTCACACAAATTGATCAGGAAGTTCTGGATCAACTCAAAAAATATCCTCAGATCATTGCCAACTCCATAGAGAAATACAGATTTAGAGAGGCTTCACAAGAATTGATGAATTTAGCCAGGCTCGGAAATAAATATTTGGCAGACGAAGAACCTTGGAAACTAATCAAATCAGATGCAGAAAGGGTTCAGACAATTATGTACGTCGCACTTCAAATTGCTGCCGGATTAGCTTATTTATCAGAACCTTTTTTACCCTTTACTTCAGAAAAACTAAAAGGAATTTTACAATTGAAAAATGGTGATTGGAATTTTGTTTCTGAAAATAATGAATTGCTCACTGCAGGATCAAAAATTGAACAAGGCACTCTGCTTTTTGAAAAAATTGAAGACGCTCAAATTGATGAACAATTAGCGAAATTGGAAGCTACTAAAAAAAGTAATTCGTCAGAAAATGAGCCGGCAGAACCTCAAAAAGAAACCATTCAATTTGATGATTTTACAAAATTAGACATCCGCGTTGGTACTATTCTCGAGGCAGAAAAAATGCCTAAAACAAAAAAATTGATGAAACTGAAAGTGGATGTGGGCATTGATATACGTACCATTGTAAGCGGGATAGCGGAATATTTTAGCCCGGAAGAAATTATTGGTCAAAAAGTAATTGTTCTTGTCAATCTGGCTCCGCGAAATCTCCGGGGTGTAGATAGCCATGGTATGATCTTGATGACAGAAGATACCGAAGGAAAACTCACTTTTATTGAACCGGGTATGGATCATGTAAAGAACGGAGAATCTATCAGTTAACTTTCAATTTTGATGGAATTAATTTCTTTTATTCAAAAGCGCATTGAACTGCCAAGAGCAGGCATTGAGCAAACGGTTCAATTGCTCAACGAAGATTGTACAATTCCATTTATTTCGAGGTATAGAAAAGAAAGAACCGGTAGCTTAGACGAGGTTCAAATTGCTGACATAGAAAAATATAAATTAGAATTTGAAGAATTAGAAAAACGTAAAACTGCGGTTTTAAAGTCGATAGAAGAACAAAATTTATTGACGGATGAACTTAAAAATAAAATTCTCCTCACAGATAATTTATCAGATCTGGAAGACCTTTACCTTCCCTTTAAACGAAAAAAGAACAGCAAGGCGGAGATTGCCAGACAAAATGGTTTAGAGCCTTTGGCAAAGATCATCATGAGTCAAAATGCGACAAATCTTGAGGGAATAGCCCAAAGATATCTGAATAAAGAAGTGAATTCTGTAGAAGACGCTTTAGACGGTGCTCGTCATATCATGGCCGAGTGGATCAATGAAAGAACGGATTTCAGAAACGAACTCAGAAACCAGCTCAACAGGAATGGCTTTTTTTTGACCAAAGTGGTCAAAGCAAAAAATGAGGATGAAGATGCGCAGAAATACAGAGATTATTTCGATAATTCTGAGTCCGTTTCAAAATGTCCTTCTCACCGTTTACTCGCCATGTTGCGCGGAGAAAGGGAGGGTGTTATCAAAGTAAAGATCGAACTGGATAGCGATTATATTCTTGAAAAATTTGAAAGAAGATTGATCAGGCAAAGCTCAGAGAGTGCAGAACATATCCGCTTAGCGCTCAAAGATGCTTATAAAAGACTTCTGTTTCCTTCCATTTCTAATGAAATACTGGGACAGGCAAAAGAAAAAGCCGATGAGGCAGCGATCGAAGTATTTGCCAAGAACCTCATTCAACTATTGCTAGAATCTCCTGTGGGCGAGAAGCGTATTTTGGCTATCGATCCGGGATTTAGAACAGGATGCAAAGTGGTATGTCTGGACAAACAAGGTGATCTAATGCACAATGAAACCATTTTTCCGCACCCTCCACAAAATGACAGGTCTTTGGCTTCAAAAAAGATTCTTTCTTTGGTGAATGCCTATAAAATTGAAGCCATCGCTATAGGAAACGGAACCGCCTCGAGAGAAACTGAAGCTTTTATCAAAAAAATTCAATTCCAAAAAGATATAGAAGTATTTATGGTGTGCGAAGCCGGTGCTTCGGTTTATTCTGCATCCAAAATTGCGAGAGAAGAATTTCCGGATTATGACGTTACGGTTCGCGGGGCAGTTTCTATAGGGCGCAGATTAGCAGATCCTTTGGCCGAATTGGTAAAGATCGATCAAAAATCGATTGGGATAGGACAATATCAGCACGATGTAGATCAAACAAAACTCAAAAAAAAACTCGACCAGGTAGTAGAGCTTTGTGTAAATAAAGTAGGCGTAAATTTAAATACAGCAAGTAAGCCATTGCTGAGTTATGTTTCTGGTATCGGGCCAAAATTGGCCGAAAAAATTGTAGAATACCGAACTGAGAACGGTTCGTTTAGTAACAGAGAAGAACTTAAACTAGTTCCTAGGTTAGGCGACAAGGCATTTGAACAAAGTGCAGGTTTTTTAAGGGTAAAGACCAGTAAAAACCCACTTGATGACTCATCTGTTCACCCCGAAAGTTATGCCTTGGTAAAAAAAATGAGCAAAGATGTGCAAGTTGATGTCGAAAAGCTCATTGGAAATACAAGTGTTTTACAAAATATCGATTTACAAAAATATGTAAGTACTGACATTGGCTTACCTACTTTACAGGATATTATCAAAGAACTGGAAAAGCCGGGTTTAGATCCGCGCGAAAAAGCAAAGATTTTTACTTTTAACGAGCAAATCAAATCAATTGATGACCTAAGAGAGGGCCAGCTATTACCCGGCATTGTGAATAATATCACCAATTTCGGGTGCTTCGTAGATATTGGGATCAAAGAAAGCGGGTTGGTGCACATCTCTCAATTGGCCGATAAATTTGTGAGCGATCCCAATGAAATTGTACATTTACACCAACATGTTATCGTTAAAGTGCTGGAGGTAGACAAAGAGCGAAAAAGGATACAGCTAACTTTAAAGATAAAATAAAAAAGAGCCCTAAGGCTCATTTTTACTTACTTCCCAAAAGTAATAGCTCCTGACAAACAATTTCGGTAACATACCTTTTTACACCTTGTTGGTCTTCATAAGAACGGGTAGAAAGTTTTCCTTCTATGGCAATTTCTTTGCCTTTATCTAAAAACATTTCTGCAATTTCAGCTGTTTTGTTCCAAGCCACCACATTGTGCCATTCGGTATCTGTAACCTTTTCGCCATTGTTTTTTTTGTAGGTTTCGTTTGTTGCGATAGAAAATTTTGCCATTTTTTTACCGGAGTCTAAAATTTTGATTTCCGGTTTGTTTCCTAAATGGCCGATTAACTGTACACGATTTCTTAAGTTATTCATACGATAAATTTTTACGCCTGATAGAACAGACTGGTTTATAAAAGTTTTGATGGGACAAAGTTGTAACAGAAAAAAAGATCGATTCGGTTACTAAACATTTACTTACGTATGTAATTGAATGTAAACGGTTGTACACGGGTATAACCCGTCCTGAATAAAGGCTACATAATTTGAAACATTATGTATAAAAATGACAAAATCATCAGACGGTATTCATAACCCTTTAAACTGAAAATTTTAGACGAACTTACCACCGGATAACAAAATATATTATCGGCAGGTCAAATGATCGTAAGGCCTGCAAATATTGCACATGCCTTGGAAGCCATAGAAGCATTTAACATGATGCTAATCATGATAAAATCGTAACGAAGATCATGAAAATAGAAAGTTAAAAAGAATTCTTTGAAAATTCTTGGAGAAAATCTTCAAACGAATTTAAAACAGATTGAAATCATCTTAATAATTGACATCTCAAGCACTGTAAATTTCTTATTTCTAGATTTCATCTGCATAAGAAAATGCCTCAGAAATTTTCCTTCAGTGAATTGTTGTCTAAATTAGTAGCTTCAACAGTAATCAAATAAAAACCTACTGACAATCTAGTTTTAAAAAATCTTGTACAAATAAAATGAAACCAATTTTCACCGCCGTTTTTTTGTTCCTAAGTTTAGCAACTATTGCCCAATCCGAAAAACAAGAAATTCAAAATACACTGATCGAGATGTGGGATGCGATAGAAAATAATGATCCGGAAAGGTATGCGCAATACATTCATCCGGATTTTACACAGTTCGGAGAAACAGATCCTGTTTTACTGGAGGGAAAAACTGCTGAAATAGAAAGTATAAAAAACTGGTTAAAAAATTCTTCTGATATTCATACAGAAATGATCGATCCTAAGGTTATCGTAAAAGGGAATGTGGCCTGGATGACCTATTATTGGTCCGATAAAGGGTTGACTTCCGGCCAAGTTTTTACATCAAAAGGAAAATCAACAAGAATATTTGTAAAAGAAAACAACAAATGGCTCTGTATTCATGGCCATTATACTTTATTACCAAACTAATATGGAAACAAAAACTTGTGCCGAATGTGGCGAACCTATTTTAGGTAGAAGTGACAAAAAATTTTGTAGTGATTATTGCAGAAATGCCTTTAATAATAAGGTAAATCGTGATGCAAAAAATCTTATTCGAAATACGAATAACCACTTGAGAAAAAATTACAAGATTCTATGTGAACTGAACGTATCGGGTAAAACAACACTGCCAAAATCAAAATTAAGTGATCTTCAATTCGATTTTAATTTGTTTACCTCCATGTACACCACAAAAAATGGGAATACCTATTACTACGTTTATGACCAGGGTTATTTAAAACTTGAAAACGACTTTTACCTTTTGATAAAGCGAGAATAAAAAAATTGAAATACTGGATTGTGATTGCACAAATTGTTGGCCATATTATGAAAAAAATGATTTTGAAAATTACGGACTGCATAGCGCAGAAGAAATTCAAAAAATAACATCAGAAGTCGAGGTTGTATTTTTGGCCCAAGCTTCTATAGAATGTGCGCCAACTCATTTAAATACATTTACTGAAAAAGTATTTTCTGGTCTTGAATTTGGTATCAAAAGCTTTTTACATACTTTTGGGCTGATTTAAAATGACATGAACCCAAATCCATTCGACATAGAGAAACTTAAATACGACTTAAAAAACCTAAAGCGTTTACTTATTTTTCATACGGTTATTTATGTTTCTTTGATCTTTTATGTAGTCGCACAAAACTACCCTGAAATTGCCCTGGATAACAATATGTATCAATCTTTGGTGTGGTTAAATTTATTGGTCATTTGTTATTTTATTTGGTTTATATGGGCCAAGATGCCAAGCTCTCAAATTGAAAAAATTAGAGGTTCATTATTGATTTTTTTTCTTGGGATTTTAGGCATGTGGATTTGGTTTCCAACTAAACGAAAAATCGACAAGCTCGATAGTGAGAAGTGAGAATTCGTTGTAACATTTTAAGAACGCTTTCGTCTTACGTTAAAAAATATATGTCTATCCGTTTATTATTTACTTCTATTTTCTTCCTTTTTGTTTTTGTGTCCAACGCACAATATTTCTCCATTAAGGGAACGATAAAAGATGGAAAAAATAATGAATCGCTTCCATTTGCTTCCATCACTTTAAAGAAAAGCAGATTAGGAACCATAAGTAATGAGAAAGGAGAGTTTGAAATGTACATCCCCGAAAAAGTAAAAACGGATACCTTAGTCGTGAGTTATATCGGTTTTAACAATTATGAAATTCCCGTCAAAAAAATCAACAATGTTTTAAATATTGCTTTGACCGAAGCAAATAATATCTTAGATGAAGTATTGCTAACCAAACTTTCTCCTCTTGATTATATCAAGCTCGCCAAAGAAAACATGGCAATCAATGCTCCGCAAAGTCCATTTTCTACTACAGCCTATTACAGGGAAAAATTTATAGAAAATAATGCTACCATCAATAAGCATGAAGCGGTTTTTGAATCGTATTACAAATCATTTCAAGACAGTGCCAAAAGTGAGCATCAATTGCTTTTATACAGACCGGAAGAAAACCCGCAGCAATTTCAGTTTATGCGAGAATGGTTAGATAAAAAAAGGGAAAAAAATAAGAAAAAAGCCTTGAAAAAAGGTGAAGAGTGGGAGGATGACTGGGATGAAGACTCCTTTAACATGGATTTTGGCGGACCTGAAAGCGTGCTCGATATAGATATTTATCATGACACTGATGTCAATTTTTTAAATCCAAAGCATTACAATAAATATGAATATGCTTTTGGCGAGGAAACCGTTCTTAATGGAGAACCTTTGATGACCATTGAGTATAAAGCAAAAAAAACGATAGATCACATAAGAGATTCTGGTACTATTCTCATTAGCAAAGATTCATATGCCATAGTTCAGGTGGAGCAAAAAGGAAAATTTTCTATACCTTTTCTTGTAAAACCAATTCTTTTTGCCGTCGGTCTTAAAATAGCTAACCCACGTTTTACCAAAACCATTACTTATCAAAAATATGACAACCAATGGTTTCCTAAGTTATTTCGTTGGGATGCCAATGTTAAACTGGAAAAAAGAAAATCATTTGACAAAAATGAAGAGGCAGATATCAATATAGGTCAGGTTTTTTCTGTCATGGAATTTAATCATGAAGCTAACCCAATTGATCCGGCCAAAAAGTTTGATTCTGGAGAAGATATGCCCGATCAAGTTTTTAATGATAACGGTTTGACTTGGAACAATATCAATATAGTAAAAGATTAAGGTCTTTGCTTTTTTTGTTACATTTATGGGTCAATCCTGAATCAAAATTTAATGCAGAATCACAAACCCTATATTCCAACTATTTCCTTTCTACTTATTGTCTTTACCATTTTTTGGTCTGTCAGGAACTTAACACCTAATCCAAAAGGTGAGAACCTTCCTCTAGATCAATTTTCTGCAGAAAGAGCAATGGTGCACGTCAAAAAAATGAGTGAAAAACCGCACTATGTGGGATCAACAGCCCATGCCGAAGTTCGAGATTACCTTGTTGGAGAATTAGAAAAACTTGGCCTTTCTGTCGAAATTCAGGATCAAATAGCAATCAACAAAAAGTGGAGAGCTGGCGCGAATACCAAAAATATTCTAGCAAAAATTGAGGGAACTGAACCGGGAAATGCATTGGTACTGCTCTCACATTACGACTCTGCTCCTCATTCTTCTTTAGGTGCCAGTGATGCTGCAAGCGGAGTGGCCACAATTTTAGAAGGTATCAGGGTATACTTAGAACAAGGCAAGAGTCCAAAAAATGACATCATTATTCTCATTTCTGATGCCGAAGAGTTAGGTTTGCTTGGAGCAAATGCTTTTATAAAACACCATCCTTGGGCCAAAGAGGTGAAATTGGCTATCAATTTTGAAGCAAGAGGAAGTGGTGGGCCCAGCTTTATGCTTTTAGAAACAAATGGCGGGAATGAACAACTCATCAAAGCATTTAACGAAACAAAACCAAAAAAAGCAGTAGCCAATTCATTATTGTACAGCATCTATAAACTGTTGCCAAACGATATGGATTTGACTGTTTTTAGAGAAGAAGATAATATTCAAGGTTATAACCTGGCCTTTATTGATGATCACTTCGACTACCATACCGAAATGGACTCGTACGATCGATTAGATATAAAAACCTTGGCACATCAAGGTGCTTATATAACTCAAATGTTGCCTTATTTTGCTGAGGCAGATATCACGAATTTAGATTCTGACCAAGATCTGGTCTATGTTAATTTTCCCGGATTAGATCTGATCAATTACCCCTTTACTTGGGTTTTACCCATGACTATCTTGGCCCTTTTATGGTTTTTCATCCTGATTTTTTTAGGTTTAAGAAACAAAAAATTAAGTGTAGTCTCCATGTTTCAAGGATTTATACCATTTCTTTCGTCATTAATTCTTTCCGGGCTGTTGTGTTATTTTGGTTGGAAGTTGATTTTAAAATTATATCCTCAATACAATGAAATCTTACATGGCTTCACTTATAACGGCTATTACTATGTCACGGCTCTATTATCATTTACAATAGCCATATGTTTATTTTTTTATAAAAAGTCTGTTCAAAGTGATGCTATTTCCAATCTAGTAATTGCGCCTATTTTTATATGGCTCGTCATTAATTTTCTCATTGCCATTTATTTACCAGGCGCCGGGTTCTTTATTTTACCGGTATATTTATCCTTACTCATATTAACCTTACTATTGTTTTCTAAAGAGAAAGGCCATATTCAGGTACTATTTTATACCATCTTATTCTTACCTGTTTTAATTGTATTTTCACCATTAATTCAAATGTTCCCTTCGGGATTGGGCTTGAAAATGACAGTCATCAGCAGTGTTTTTGTAGTTCTTGTTTTTGGATTAATGCTGCCCGTGATTACATCTTTTAAGAACAGAAAAGAGTTTACCAAGTTATTCTTACTAATTGGAGTTTTGGCTCTGGCATCAGCCGGTTTTACTTCGAAATGGAATGAAGAAAGAAAAAAACCCAATAGTGTGGTTTATATTGCCGATAGCAATTCAAACAAGGCATATTTTGCCAGTTACGATCAAAAAACAGACGAGTATACTGCACAATATCTGACCGAAAATCCGAGCTCAGGAAATCTATTCGATGACTTTTCTCCAAGTAAATACGGCACTGCACTTTCTTTATATCAGGAAACAAATTTTATCAATTTTCCTCAATCCGAAATTAAGGTACTCAGAGATACAATTGTTGGTGATTTCAAAGAATATACGGTCCGAATTACTCCTTTAAGAAAATTAAACAGGACTGAAATTTTGAGTGAAACTGTGCTGCATTTTAAGGAGTTTTCTTTGAATGGCGAAAAGCTTAAAAATACGAATGACTTTATTTTTGACACAGAAAAAAGACCTCATGTTTTAAGCTATTATTTTTCTGAACCCGGCGAATTCTTAGAGATGTCCTTTTCAATACCACAGCATGAAAAACCGGAACTATTATTGTTGGAAGCTAGTTATGATTTATACAAAAACAAAGGTTTAAATTCACTTTTTTCGGATTTTACTAAAAGAACAGAAGAAATGATCCCAAAACCCTTTGTATTAAATGATGCAATCGTTGTAAGAAGAAGAATTTCTTTAGATTAAAAACCCTTTTAGTTGAAGCAAACTGACAAGGGCTCAGCTTAAAAAAATACTATATTTGCTTTTCCTAGAAATTTTTGAATGGAGAAAACTAAGTCAAAGAGTAAAATAAAAGAAAAACTTACGTTTAAATACCGCTTTGTGGTATTGAATGAGGATACTTTTGAAGAACGTTTTTCATTCAGACTTAATCGTCTTAGTGCATTTGTTTTTGGGAGTTTGTTTTCTATCTTTCTAATCCTCCTTACAACAGCCCTAATTGCCTTTACTCCTCTTAAAGAGTATATTCCCGGTTATTCATCTTCAAAGCTTAAAAAAGATGCAACGATTTTGAATTATAAAGTGGACTCGCTTACACAAATACTCGATTATAACAATTTATTTATCCAAAATTTTCAGCAGGTTTTAAAAGGGGAAATAACACCAGAAGAATTTAACAAAGATTCAATTTTACAAGTGATAAATATTGATGAAGTAGATTTAGCCCCGAGTGAACTAGATTCTACTTTTCGAGCTGAAATTGAACGAGAAGAACGTTTTAATGTTTTTGAAGCAGCTACCAAGAGAACAGACATAGTTTTTACTTCGCCTGTAAAGGGTAGAATAACAGACAGATACAATCCAAAAGAAAAGCATTTTGCTGTCGATATTGCATTGGATAAAGATACTCCGGTGAAATCTATCGCAGATGGGACTGTTATTTTTAAAGGTTTTACAGCAGATACCGGATATGTGATTATCATTGAGCATGTCAACGGCATTATTTCTGTGTACAAACACAATTCGACCATTTTAAAAGACCAAGGTGCTTTGGTAAAAGCAGGCGAAGCCATTGCCATTGCCGGTTCAACCGGAGAACTATCGACAGGAACTCATTTACACTTCGAACTTTGGGAAGGGGGCTATACCGTAAATCCTGAAAATTATATTGATTTTGAATAATTTTAAATAGTTTACCTATGCCTATCAAATCTTTTTTTGCAAAAATCTATGCCAATCGAGTTGCAAAAAAAATCTACCAATGGGCAAATGATCCAATAAAAACGCAAGAGAAAGTTTTTTTAGAACTAATTTCTCAGGCGAAGCATACTTCATTTGGGAAAGACCATCATTTTGATAAAATTAAATCTCACAAAGATTTCACAAAGCAAGTTCCAATTAGGGATTATGAAGACCTAAAACCTTATGTAGAAAGGGTTAAAAATGGTGAAGTTGATGTATTATGGCCTCAAAAACCAATTTATTTTGCTAAAACATCCGGTACAACTTCCGGAACAAAATATATTCCAATTACAAAAGAATCTATGCCGTATCACGTTGAAGCAGCAAAAGAAGCTTTGTTACTTTACATTTATCATACGGGAAATGCTCAGTTTGTTGATGGGAAGATGATTTTCTTACAAGGAAGTCCGATGTTAAATGAGAAAAATGGAATTAAAATCGGGCGATTATCCGGAATCGTGGCACATTTTGTTCCGAGTTACTTGCAAAAAAACAGGTTGCCAAGTTGGGAAACCAATTGTATTGATGATTGGGAAACCAAAGTTGATACCATTGTTCAGGAAACTGTAAAAGAAGATATGCGCCTAATTAGCGGGATACCTTCCTGGGTACAGATGTATTTTGAAAGACTCATCGAGGTAAAAAAGAAAAAAGTAGGTGAGATCTTTCCTAATTTCAAGTTGTTTGTGTTTGGAGGTGTAAATTATGAGCCCTACCGAAAAAAAATGGAAAACCTTATTGGTAGAAAAGTAGATTCTATTGAATTATTTCCGGCGTCTGAAGGTTTTTTTGCTTACCAGGATATACCAAACCCTACAAACAATCCAAATCAAGGAATGCTCCTTTTGCTCAACTCCGGAATTTTTTATGAATTTATTCCGGCCGATCAGTTTTATGACGCGAATCCGCCAAGGCTTACACTTTCTGAAGTAAAATTGAGTGTGAACTATGTAATGATCGTATCTACCAATGCCGGTTTATGGGGCTATAATGTGGGAGATACAATAGCGTTTACCTCCTTGAAACCTTATCGAATTATAGTAACAGGCAGAATCAAACACTTTATTTCAGCTTTTGGAGAACACGTAATTGCTAAAGAAGTTGAGCAAGCATTGCAGGAGGCGTGCATAAATACATCCGTAAAAATTAATGAGTTTACGGTTGCTCCTCAAGTAAATGCACCTGATTCTGGCCTTCCTTACCACGAATGGTTTATTGAGTTTGAGCAACTGCCGGAAAATTTAGAAGCGTTTTCCCTAAAAATTGATACCGGATTACAAAAACAAAATTCCTACTATTTTGATTTAAGAGAAGGTAACATTTTAAGGCCTCTAGTCATTAGTCAAGTAGAAAAAAACGGATTCCAAGATTATATGAAGTCGATCGGAAAATTGGGCGGACAAAATAAAGTAGCAAGACTATCCAATGATCGAAAAATTGCGGATCAATTAAAAACAAAAAAATGAAAGTAATTTCAGTGAACTTGGGAAAACGTGAAAGCGTCATCTGGAAAAATAAAACTTATGAAACTGGTATTTATAAATTCCCTGTAGACGAGCCTGTTTTTTTAGGAGAGAATAATGTGGAAAAAGATGAAATTATTGACAGAAAATTCCACGGAGGAATTGAACAAGCAGTTTATGCTTATGGTGTAAATCATTATGATTTCTGGAAAAATTTATATCCGAAATTAAATTTTAATTATGGCATTTTTGGTGAAAATCTTACCGTGACCGATCTCTGGGAAGAAAACATTTTTGTTGGCGATGTTTATAAGCTGGGCAAAACACTTTTGGAAGTAACTAAACCGCGTGAGCCATGTATAAAATTAGGAATAAGGTTTAATGATCCTAAGGTTATTAAACAATTTTGGGAAACAACCAAAAGTGGTGTATATTTTAAAGTTTTAAAAACGGGGTTTGTCCAAAGTGGTGACGAATTTATACTCCATAAAAAATCAAATAACACCCCTTCTATTGCGGAAGTGTTTATAAGTAAAAAGGTTTGAAAAATCCCGCTCAGATTGGCGGGACTTTTTTGCAATAGATTATTTTTTCGCGAGTAAATCCCTTATTTCTGTCAGCAGTTCCTCCTGACTTGGTCCCGCAGGAGCAGCAGGAACTTCTTCCTCATTTCTTCTCATGGCGTTAAAAAGTTTAACGATCATGAACATCACAAAAGCCACAATCAGAAAATCTAGGACCGCAGTCAGAAATGCGCCGTATTCTAGAATGATCTCACCTTCCATAATTCCTTCTTCATTTGCAACTCCATCTCTTAAAATCCATTTTAAATCTTTGAAATCAGCTTTAAACAAAAGACCGATTAATGGAGATACAATACCTGTTGTAAAGGTCTTTACAACGGTGTTAAATGCCGCTCCCATCACAAAACCTACGGCGATATCGAGCAAATTTCCTTTTAAGGCAAATTCTTTAAATTCTTTTAGCATGGTTATTGATTTAATTTGATGCAATTTAAAAATTATTTCAATTCTCTTCGAACTCTCTGAGAAATTGAAGTAAGTATTTCATAAGGAATTGTATCTGCCTTATTTGCCAGATCCAAAATTTGATCCTGTGTTTCAAAAATAATTACTTCGTCTCCTTCCCTGCAATCTATATCTGTTACGTCAATCATGGTAATACACATACAAATTTTACCTACGATTGGGGCGGATTTCTGATTAACAGTTACCTCAACTTGCGAATTGCTCCAAACCCTTTTTAATCCATCCGCATAACCCAATGATAATGTTGCAATTTTACTGGGCCTTTCTACTAAAAAGCTTTGATTATATCCTACAGATTCCCCTTTCTCTAATTGTTGAATTTGAGAAATTTTGGTTTTTAGGTGATGCGTATTTCGAAGTTTAATTGTTTCCTCAGGAATATTTACAAATCCATAAAGACCAATGCCAAGTCTTACCATATCAAAATGGGCTTCAGGATACTCTAGGATACCGGAAGAATTACAAATATGTTTCAACGGTTTATATCCCAAATCCTTTTCAATTTCTTCACTAAAATTATTGAAATAAGTAATTTGTGACAAAGTAAATTCTTTTGAGTTCTTATCCTCACTTGAAGCCAAATGAGAAAATACTGATTTTATTTGGATCTGATCTTTTGCCGATAACAACATCGAAATGAGCACTTCTTTTTCTTCCCTCTTAAAACCCAATCGATTCATTCCCGAATTTATTTTTATATGAATAGGATAGGGCTTCTCTACATTCGCACATTTCTCAAGAAATAACGCCAAACTTCTTTGGCTGTAAATAGTCGGTTCTAAATTATAGGCTATGATATTGTCAAAATTTTCTACCTGTGCATGCAAGACCAAAATGGGTAAAACGATACCTGCCCTTCTCAGCTCAATTCCCTCTGACGCATAGGAAACAGCCAAATAATCTATGCTTTCCTCAGCCAAAATTTTTGCAATCTCAATGGCATCACTGCCATAAGAAAATGCTTTGATCACCACCAACATTTTTGTTTGATCCTGAAGTTTAGATTGAAAATACTGAAGATTGTGCTTGATCGCCTTGGAATGAATTTCAAGAACAGTGGGACTATTGTTCATGCTTTTTATTTTGCAATTGGGTTGCTTCCTTTTTCTTCTTTTGCTCTTCCTGGGTAATTTTATGATATGCGGCCCTGCTCAAAGGTTCGTATTCATGCACTTGACCCAACATGACCAGGTTGTCACCAGAAACTTTTCGATGGCTATAATGAGCCAAATTACCCGTTTTAGTGCAAATAGCATGAACTTTTGTAACATACTCGGCCGTAGCCATAAGCGCCGGCATGGGTCCGAAAGGATTTCCTTTAAAATCCATATCTAATCCTGCAACGATCACTCGAACTCCTCGGTTGGCCAATTGATTGCATACGTTTACAATTTCATCATCAAAGAACTGTGCTTCGTCAATGCCAACTACATCAATATCCGTGGCCAATAATAAAATATTTGTGGATGCCGGCACAGGAGTACAGCGAATTTCGTTCTCATCATGGCTTACCACCATGTCATCCGCATATCTATTATCAACTGTTGGTTTAAAAATCTCTACCTTCTGCTTAGCAAATTGGGCTCTTCTTAACCTTCTAATCAATTCTTCGGTTTTTCCTGAAAACATTGAACCACAAATCACTTCGATCCAGCCAAAGTGTTCATGTTGGTTTATAGTATTTTCAAGAAACATCTAGTAATTTTCCGGATTGATACAATTTGTGCCTTATCATAGCAGGAACAAAATTGAATTTAATCAAATTGAGTGACAAATGTAATGAAAAATGTAGGTTGTTTGTTTACAGAATAATTTAAATTTGTAAGAGAAAACTGATCGTTTACGATTCCTGATTCATGGAAGAAGACAAAAAAATACAGCTCGAGATAAGGATTAATGAACTTAAAAGGCTCATAAATATTGAGCAATATGAAGAATTGAGGCAAAAAACACTTGAACTCTATGATTCCCTTGTCATTTTATTAAGTCAAGTCGACTCTGGCAAAAGCGCAGACGTTTCTCCTGATCTTTCTGAACACATTTTAGAAGAAAACACAGAAACCACAGTGGATTTTGAAACTTTAAAAGAAAATCTTCAAGAGGTATTTGAGAAAAAAGCGGATAATAAAAATCTTTTAAAAGAAGAGGTAGATAGCGAAATTGAGGAACCTTTTTTTGTGCCAAAATTTGATGATGTCATAGAAGATTACACGTTAAAAGAAGAGTTTAAAGACACCTACTCTATTGATGACGCCGAAAAATTATTAGAAGCGAAACCTGAAAAAATAAAACAACTTTCCTTACATGAAAAGTTGTCTAGTAATTCTATTCAGGTTGGACTCAATGACAGAATTGCCTTTGTCAATAATCTGTTTAATTTCAGTCAGTCTGATTTTAATAAAGTTTTACATTTCCTGAACGAATGCAAAACGAAAGACGAAGCCATTCAATATATTCAATACAATATAAAACCAAAATATAACTGGAAAGGTAAGGAAGAATTAGAAGATCGTCTAATGGTTTTAATTGATCGTAAATTTATTTAAAAATGAACGCAAGACAGTATAATCAGTTATTTGACAATGTCATAGAAAAATATCATCGGTTAGACGATGTTGACCAAACTTTTGAGAATCCTTTTCCTAAAGAGGATGTTTTGGAACATTTACTTTACAGAAAATGTTGGATAGATACGGTACAATGGCATTATGAGGACATCATTCGTATACCTGATATCGATCCTATATCTGCCCTCAAGCTAAAGAGAAAAATTGATGCTTCCAATCAAGATAGAACCGATATGGTAGAGTATATTGACAGTTATTTTCTGGATAAATACAAACAAGTAAAAGTTGCCGAAAACGCGACTATAAATACAGAAAGTCCGGCTTGGGCAATCGACAGACTTTCGATCTTGGCATTAAAGATATATCATATGGCAGAAGAAGCAAATAGAGAAAATGCCAGCGAATCGCATAAATTAGCTTGCCAAAAAAAATTGGAAATTTTAGAGTTGCAGCGAGAAGACTTATCAAGTGCCATTGACGACTTACTTCAAGACATCGCTTCAGGTAAAAAATACATGAAAGTTTATAAGCAGATGAAAATGTACAACGACGAAGAGCTCAATCCTATGTTGTATAAAAAATAGGACCTATTTATTCTTCTTTTTGGTCGCTTTTTTTTGTTTCTTTTCTTTTATCTTATCAACAAATGACAGGGCTTCCGGGGCCAGTGTATGTAAAATTCCGCTCTGAAGGGTTTTCCAAAAAAAACTGCCAATACCTTTATATGTTTCGCGTGTATAAGCTAATTCAGCCTTTCTTACATGGCCTTTCTTATTCGGATTACTTTTATGGACAATCTGATTCACTAACCAAGATAATTTCTTTTCTTCTTCAAAGATTTCCTTTTTGTAAACTGTAGCCTCCAAATCGTGATATAACATGGTCATTGTACCATACGATCCATTATTATTTGCTATGGCACTAAAGGTTAATTTATCTAAATTCCCACTAAATATTTTCAAACCAAGCAATGGAAATAAAACCTCATCATAATATTTAAAATTAGAGGGACCGAGCGTTCCCGCAAAACTAAAATCATCCTTTTTTTCGGTTAAATTGAAATTCATCTTTACATGAAGTTCAGCATGATCCATCAACAAAGCACTTGCATTCACAGTCATTGGATTCTTCTTGAATTCCGGTACTGAAGTCACATTTTCAATAATTCCGTTAATATCCTCAAAATATACTTTCATCAACAGGTCGTGATTAGGATTCCGTTCTTCATAAGCTAAACTGGAATTTTCTATGCTCACTTTTGGAATATTTAATAATACAGGAAGTTTTTTGAGCGAAATATGCGGAAGGGTTTTATAAACACTTTTATCAAAAGGCTTTCGCTTATCTTTATAAATACTAAAATCAGCGCCACTTAGGACCAAACTATCTATAAGAAACTCATGATAACCTAACACTTGTAAAAAATTCACACCATAAATATCTAATTTACCAATTTCGATATCATTAACTTCTTTGTTGTAGGTATAGGTTTCCGCTAATGCTTGCCTGTCCAGGGTTGGTTGATAATTAATTGAATCAATTAAAATAGCACGATCAACAAAATTTAATTCTACTTTATTACAATCTAATTTGTACTTGTCTAATGGGAAGGTTAATGAAAGTTTCTCCAATAAAAACTTATCTGCTGTTGACTTTAGTCTGAATAAATGATCTGGTTGTTGAACCAATGCTAATCCATTAAAGCGAAAACTAAGGGAATCCAGTTCAAACAAAGTATCATTGCTCTTTACATCAAGTACTTGGTAACCTAAATTACTAACAATAATATCACTTACACTTATTCCATTAAGTTTATTTAACTTTATCGAATCTAAGGGTAGTTTTTTATTAGTACTTCCCTTAAAACTTGAGTTTTTAAAAACTTTTACACTTAAATCTTCAATCTGAATCTGATTTATCTCTATCTTCTTTGAGAAAAGTAAATCTTTGACATTTATATACTTTACAGATGCTCTTCCCAATTCAAGATGAACTAATGCTCCCTTACCTAAAGAATCTTTTATAAGTAAGTCTTTGGCATTTGTGTCAGGAATCACATTCAAGCCAGAAAAGATGAGTGTTTCGTCAAAAAGATTGATTGAGATCTCTTCAATATCTTTTACATAAAGTCCAGATCCATTTTCTGTTAAGGCTTTTACTAGCCTCTTTTCTGCATATTTTC
The DNA here is from genome assembly GCA_964631875.1 of uncultured Flavobacteriaceae bacterium. GTDB lineage: Bacteria > Bacteroidota > Bacteroidia > Flavobacteriales > Flavobacteriaceae > Namhaeicola. The sequence continues at coordinate 61,586 of CAZWAN010000002.1, read as the reverse complement.
TGAGAAAATAAAGCCCGGACACTACGAGTAAAATCAATAAAATAATCCCAATAAATATTCTTTTGATCATTTTACAAAAATATATATTTATTTCATGCCTAAATTATGATAAAGTCTTTCCAAATTCTTTTTCCCACTCCCAATAAAAATTTGATCTCCATTAACAATGACAGGCCTCTTTAAAAAAGTATATTCTTGAAGAATTAAATTTTTTATATCTGTTTCAGAAAGATCATGGTTTTTCAAATCAAGTTCTTTATATTTTTTGGCCATTTTACTGAAGAGTTCTTCGTAGCTCCCTGTTAATTTATATAGACTTTCCAACTCCGAAACTGTTATCGGTTTTGATTTGATATCTCGTAATTCAAACCCGGTCAAATTCAAATTTTTTAAGATGCGCTTGCATGTGTCACAAGTTTTTAAGTAATAAATTTTTTTCATCTGGATGGTTTTATCTAAAATAGGTATTTTTATCAAAACTTCATTTGTATGGATAAAATATTCGAAGCGACCCATTTCAACAGAAATAAATTAAGCTCCATTTTAGAGAATTTCACTGACAAACAATTAAACTTTATACCCAAAGGATTTAATAATTCAATTATTTGGAATATTGGTCACGTGCTCGTAACTGAACAATTATTAGTGTATAAACTCTCCGGATTACCCATTAATATAGATGAGAATTTTATTCGGCTTTTAAGTAAAGGAACCAAACCACTCGAGCCCTTTTCAGCAAATCAGATAAAGTACATCAAGGAAAACCTAATAAGAACCGTTGAACAAACCAAAAAGGATTACTATTCCGGCCTTTTTAAATCTTATCAATCGTACCCTACAAGTACGGGAATTATTTTAAATTCTGTTGAAGAGGCCTTGCAATTCAATGCTTTCCATGAAGGTATTCATTTAGGAATAGTTCTTTCTCTAATTAAATTGGTATAATGAAATTCAATACAAAGACTATTCACGGTAATCAAAAGTCTGACCCCCATACCGGAGCGGTTATGACACCCATTTACCAAACCTCAACCTTTGAGCAAAATTCAATTGATAATCATGGTGAATTTAGCTATGCTAGAACAGCAAATCCAACCAGAACAGCTTTAGAAAATGCTTTGGCCAGTATCGAAAACGGTAAATACGCTTTAGCATTTGGTTCAGGTATGGCGGCCATTGATGCCGTTATTAGGCTTCTAAAACCGGGAGATGAAGTAATTGCCAATACAAACCTTTATGGGGGTACCTATAGATTATTCGAAAAAGTATGGAAATCATTTGGTATAGTGTTTCATTATGCCAATTTTACAAATCTGATAGAGATAGGTGTACTAATCAATTCGAATACAAAATTGCTGTGGCTAGAAACACCTACAAACCCGCTATTGCAAATAATTGATATTTCACAGATCGTAAAGATTTCCAAAAAAAATCATTTAATATTGGCAGTAGACAACACCTTTGCTACTCCATATTTGCAAAGACCTTTGGATCTAGGCGCTGATATAGTCGTCCATTCGGCCACTAAGTACTTAGGCGGGCATTCAGATGTTGTATTAGGCGCTATTATTACTTCCAACTCCGAAATATCAAAAAAGCTATACTTTATTCAAAACTCATGTGGAGCAATTGCAGGTCCGATGGATTCTTTTCTTGTTTTGAGAGGAATAAAAACCCTACACGTTCGAATGCAGAGACATTCGGAGAATACAAGGAAAATTGCTCAATTTCTGCTAAAAAACGAAAAAATTGAAAGGGTATACTGGCCCGGTTTTGAAGATTTTGAAGGTCATCAAATTGCGGCAAAACAAATGTCCGATTTCGGAGGAATACTTTCTTTTAAACTTAAAGGAAATGTCAAAAAAATCAAGCTATTTCTGAAAAGCCTTACCATATTTAAACTTGCAGAATCATTAGGAGGGGTAGAATCTCTCATCGGGCATCCGGCAACAATGACTCATGCTTCTTTAAGTGAAAAACAGAGAAATCATTTAGGTATTACTGAAAACCTATTGAGATTAAGCGTTGGAATCGAGGATTGTGACGATTTGATTGAGGATCTTGAAAAATCTATTCGAGCAATTGATTAGTATCTATTAAAAGTATAAACAACGCCCAGATTGACATAAATCAATGTGTCATTGTATTTATTTCCTGGATCATCCGGTGCATCGAGCCCGTCTACCTTATCTGAGAAAAAATGTTGCCAGCGAGCATCCAGAACCATAGAAAAGTACTGCATATTATAACGCAGACCGGCACCAACTGAAACACCAAAAGCATTCCCGGGATCGTTATGTACCGCTTCTCTCGTCCACTTCCATTCTTTAGACGTTCCGGCTGAATTCCCTAGTAAATAATCATAGGGCTCAACATCGCCTTCAACAGTCCCAATTTCACCAGGGCCAAAAGGATTTAAGGTAGAAGTCACTTTAGGATCAAAAAATGCATAATGAACACCGGCACTCAAATATGGATTCAACTGATTTTGTTGACCAAAATAAACTGAATACTCGTCTAAGCTAAAGAAGTAGTATTCCAACTGCGTTCCAATATTAAAAAACTTGATGTTTCCTCTCATTGCGTCAAGTTTTGCAAAAGTTGGGGATTCTTCTGATAATCCAACCCAAGGTTCATGTTTGATATTGGTCTTATTGGTGTATAAGAATTCTGCCTTTAACTTAAAATGTTCGGAGAAGAAAGTTGATCCGGTTCTCCAGTTGTATTCTCTACCAAAAAAGTTGAGATAATAAACCAAGCTAAATCCGAGGTCTGAAGCATTTGCACTCGGAAAATCATATCTTTCACCAAAATCTGTTTGAAATGAAGTAACACCAAAACTAATCCCAGCTTCATGGCTAAAATTAGATTGAGCAAACATTTGATTAGCTGAGAATAAGGTAAAAAAGATTAACAGTTTGGGTAAATGTTTCTTCATGGTTTGATTGTATTCATTTTAAGCAAAGATAAGCAAATATAAAAAGAAAAATCTAATACAATTTTTTTTTTGAAAAATGTTTGATAACCAATTACATGGGTTTATCTAATTCAGTATTAGGATCCCAGAAAAAATTAGAAAAATTCACAATTCCATTTTCTCGCACCTGAATGCCCTCACTTAACAATAACTGTTCCATTAAATTTGACCCTTCAAAATGGAACTTACCCGTTAAAAGCCCATTTCTATTTACAACTCTATGTGCCGGAATTGAAATATCTCCATGAGCATTATTCATAGCCCAGCCAACCACTCTGGCAGATCTTGGCATGCCTAAATAATTGGCAATTGCACCATAGGATGTAACCCTGCCAGCCGGTATTTCTCGAACAACTTTGTATACTTTCTCAAAAAAACTATTTTCAATCGACATTTTAGCTCAATAATTAGTTTTAAATCGAACATAAGTAATCCGCTTTTGCTGATCTAAATATTGCTTTTCGTAAAACGTCTGAACAGAAGTAACTTCCTCCGGTGCACCTGTGCTGTTGTACACGTCATGATGGGCATAGTCAATATGATGATTTCCTTCTTGTAAAACCCCTAGTAAATACCCATGTAAAAATTCACTGTCAGTTTTTAAATGTATGGTACCGTCCTTTTTTAAAACTTTTTGGTACATTCTCAAAAAGTCCGGATTTACTAATCGATGTTTCGTTCGACGATATTTGATTTGGGGATCGGGAAATGTAATCCAGATTTCAGCAACTTCATTTTCCTCAAATATAGAAGCGAGCAGTTCAATTTGGGTCCTTAAAAAAAGAACGTTCTCTATTTTCTCGTCTATCGCAGTTTTTGCGCCACGCCAAAATCGGGCACCTTTGATATCAATTCCAATAAAATTCTTGTCCGGATACTTTCGTGCTAAAGCGATAGAGTACTCGCCTTTACCACATCCCAATTCTAAAATAACGGGATTGTTGTTTTTGAAGAGCGTGTTCCAATTTCCTTTATACTTGAAATTATTTAAAACCTCTTCTCTGGTAGGTTGAATTACATTGGGAAATCCTTCGTTCTCCTTAAATCGTTTGAGTTTATTTTTACTTCCCAATTCAAACTATTTTAGTTATTCTACTCCTGCCTTTCTAAATTTCTGTAACTGCCCTAACCAATAAAGAAATAAAATCGAAATTATACTGATCAAAACAAAGTTGACAATGTTTGAGGGCCACCAACCTTCTATAGACCTGAAAAAATCATATGGTTTAAATAAAACATTTGTACAAAATTCACCAATGAGTCGAAATATATTAGTTGGTATCATAAAATTTAAAATTTTACCCACCCCAAAGGGGCTTATATTATAAAGTTTTTTACTTTCGTTTCGATTTATTTCAATTAACTGAAACCTTTGCTTCTGAAAACTGAACCGCAAAAATATAAAATAACAAAATGATTGCCAATTTTTTTAACCAATCTAAACCAATTAATTTTTTAGTACTGTTATTGTCGGGGTTACTTATATTTTCAGTTACAATTGCCATTCATGTTTTTGCGGAAAATAGGGATTACTCGCTTCCCGGTATAGGTTTCAATTTAAGCCTATTTTTTCTTCTTTTGTTTTTCCATAACTTTTTAACAACCAAAAATAGACTAACAAAGAACAATACATATGGATTGTACATATACTTATTGTTGTTTGCCATTTTTCCGGAGAGTCTCACTAATATGAGTTTAATGTTGAGTAACTTTTTTCTCTTTTTCTCATATAGGAGAATTTATAGCCTGCATTCAAGTCTGGATACGGCCAGTAAAATTTTCGATAGTGGTCTATGGATTGGTGTGGCTTTTATTTTTTATAATTGGAGCGGTGTTTTCCTAATTTTAGCGACTGCAGCCCTTGTATTGTTTAAAAGATTAAAGTGGAATTACTATTTTATGTTGCTAATAGGTTTTATCACTCCATTGTTTCTCTATTATACCTATTTAGTCTATGATGACAAGGGGCAAACTTTTTTAGAGCTGTTCAATTTTAAATTAAGTTTTGATTTTTCCAATTATAACAGCTTTAACTTACTTATTCCTATTTCAATTATTCTGGTTTTTTCGATTTGGGCAATATTTCCAACCTATGTAAAGTCAAGAAATGCTAAACAAAAGTATAAAGCTTCATATAAACTTTTAATATTACATCTTGTTCTTGCTTTAATCATTGGTGTAATAGCTCCCGTAAAGAATGGATCTGAATTCTTGTTCTATTTTTTCCCCTTTTCAATTATTTTCGCCACCTACATACAAATAAACCAGGACAATTGGTTCAAAGAAATAGTCATGTTTGTTTTTTTGGGATTGGCATTGGCTAATTTTCTTATTTACTAAAGTTTTAGTCCAAAAGCCAGATCTCCGGCATCACCTAAACCCGGTACGATATATCCTTTACTATTGAGGTCCTGATCAACTGTGGCTATCCACAAATTGGTGTGATCTGGAAATTTATCTTCTAAATAATCCAATCCCGCTTGAGAACCTATCACAGAAATCAAATGTATTTCTTTTGGGTTACCATGTGATTTTAAGGCTTCATAAACACTTACCAAAGACTTGCCCGTAGCCAACATCGGATCAACCAAAATTAAAACCTTATCGTTGAGGTTCGGAGCTGCCAAATATTCAACCACAATGTCAAAGTCTCCATTTGGTTTATGAGATCTGTAAGCTGAGACAAATGCATTTTCTATGCCATCGAAATAGTTCAAAACACCTAAATGCAGAGGTAGGCCTGCACGCAATACAGAACCTAAAACCAACTTATCTGTTGGTAAAAAAACCTCTTTTGTACCTAATGGTGTTTCTATTTTATTTGCTGAATAAATGAGATGCTTACTCATTTCATATGACAAAACCTCACCCACTCTTTCCAAATTTCTGCGAAACCTCATTGCATCTTTTTGAATCTGAATATTCCTCAATTCTGCAATAAAATTATTAAGAACAGAATTTGTTTTGTCTTGAATATGAATCTTCATTGTTTAAATTTTAAATAAAGATAAACCAATCAATAGATTTTTGCACAATCAAGGAAGACTTAAATTGGAATTGGTCAATATTTCGTAAATTTACACTTCACTAATCATAAACACTAAAATAACAATTATTATGGGACTTTTTTCTTTCTTAAAAGATTCTGGAGACAAAGCAATTGACGCGACTGCAGAAAACAAAGTAAATGCAGCAACAATGATGAACACTATTCAATCTTACGGATTTGATGTTAAGGATTTGGATATTGAAATTGAAGGCGATAAAGCAAAAATTTATGGAACAGCGGCAGATCAAGCAACTCGAGAAAAAGTAATGCTCGCTGTTGGAAATACCAAAGGGATAGCAAAAGTAGAAGACAAAATGGTAACAGCTGCTCCAGCACCAGAAGCTAAAATGCATACGGTTGCGAGTGGAGAATCTCTTAGTAAAATCGCTAAAAAATATTACGGTGATGCAATGAAATACAATGTTATTTTTGAAGCAAACAAACCACCCCTTTCAGATCCGGACAAGATTTACCCTGGACAAGTATTAAGAATACCAGAATTATAATCAATCCGCTCCGATTTTTATCGGAGCGTTTTTTTTACGACCTCCACTACCGAATCAGGTAAAATAGTACGCATTGCTTCTTCATAGCCCTCACAAGTTTTGTTTCCGTATATGGAGCAAGGTAAATTAGGGTATCGCTTCAGATCGGGTGTTAAGCCATTTGAAAGAGGCTGAAGAAAAGGAAAAAAACCCGCGAATGGATGGGTTGCTCCCCACAATGTAGTTGTTTTTACACCAAAGTTACTCGCCAAATGTGCATTGGCAGAATCCATCGCGATCATGGCGTCCAAGTTTGAAATTATCTTTAACTCTTCGTCCAAATTATATTTTCCCGCACATGAACTTGTTTTCGGAAATTTTTTGATCATTAGATCTATTTGGTCCTTTTCCTTTTTGCCTCCACCAAAAAAGTAAATCTCATTTTCAGGTTCTTTTAACAGCGATTCGATTACTTTTTCCATCAAATCTAATGGGTACATTTTATATGAATACTGAGCGAAAGGTGCTATTCCGATTTTTTTTGATTTTCCTGATTTGAACTGAAAATCATTGGGCAAAGCTCTTTTCGGTAAAAGTCCATTGTGATTTAATTCAATCTCAAAACCCAATTTTCTAAATACATCGGCATATCGTTCATGTGTAGATTTTAGCGGTTTAAAAATCTTATTTTTGGTTCGTGTCAGTGCTTTTTTTTCTGTTCTGCCTTTATCTATTACCTCAACTAATTTGATCGAATTACTTAAAAAAGTTCTCAATATTTTCGTTCTCAATACATTGTGCAAATCTGCGATTGTGTCAAAGTTTAGCGATTTTAATTTTTCAGCTAATTTCCAAAGCCCAAAAAACCCTTTATATTCCTTGTCAATATCAACACCCAAAAAAGATACATTTTCTAGATCCGAAAAAAGCGGCTTTAAAAATGGTCTGGAAACTATAGTCACTTTAACATGTTGATTCTGAAGAATTAGCGATTTTATTACCGGAACAGTCATGGCAACATCACCCATTGCTGAAAAGCGAAGTACAAGAATATGTCTGGGTTTTATCATAAAAAAAAATCCTGCCTAAAGATAAGCAGGATTTCGTAATTTACTTTGAAAACACTTAAGCGTCTACTATTTTCCTTTGATGATCGATAGATTCTTGGTGAATTGCTTTAAACACACTTTCCACAAAATCTTTATTTAAACCATGCGATTGACCATCATCCAACACTTTTTTCAAAATCTCCTGCCAGCGGGTGTTTTGCAAAATGGCAACGTTTCCTTGTTTTTTTACACGACCAATATTCTCAACGATATTCATTCTGTTCGACAATACTTCAATTAACTGAGCATCAATTGCATTGATCTCCATTCTCAAAGCATCTAATTTTACGAGATATTCTTCTTTTTCAAAAGTATCTTTTCTTACCCGAAGATCTTTCGTAATTTCTATCAAACGCTCAGGAGTAATCTGTTGTTTGGCATCACTCCACGCTTCATCCGGATGACAATGAGTTTCAATCATCAAACCGTCAAACTTAAGATCCAATGCCGTTTGAGAAACGTCAAAAATACCTTCTCTTTCTCCACAAATATGTGATGGATCGTTAATAATTGGTAAGGTTGGATATTTCGTTTTCAGATCGATAGGAATCTGCCAGTTGGGTATATTTCGGTAATTCGATTTTCTGAAGGTAGAAAAACCTCTGTGAATAGCTCCTAAATTTTTAATGCCAGATTTATGTAAACGTTCAATAGCACCTATCCATAATTCCAAATCAGGATTAATTGGGTTTTTCACCAGGACAATCTTCTCTGTTCCCTGCAAGGCATCAGCGATTTCCTGAACGGCAAATGGGTTTACTGTGGTTCGAGCACCTATCCAAATAATATCGATATCAAATTCCAAAGCCAATTTCGCGTGCTGTGCATTTCCAACCTCAACGGCAGTCAATAAGCCTGTCTCCTTTTTAACTCTTTGCAGCCACGCCAAAGCTTTTCCTCCCTGACCTTCAAAACTACCAGGTCTGGTTCTGGGTTTCCAAATACCGGCTCTAAAAACGGTTGCATCTGTTTTTTTAAGCGCATGTGCCACTTCCATTACTTGCTCCTCTGTTTCCGCACTGCATGGTCCTGCTATTAACAGAGGATGGCTTAAACCCATATTCTCCAACCACGTCATAAAATTTACTTGTTCCATTCTTTTAATTATTTTTAATTCCGTCTAAAACACCTTTAATTCTATTAGTATTTTGCATTATTTGATAAACTTCTTCCTCAGAATTTTTAGATAAAACTTCTTTAAACTGATGAAGATTCTTTATATATTCTTCTAATGATTTTAATACATATTCTTTATTCTGCAACAAAATCGGCGTCCATGTGTTTGGATTACTTTTTGCCAACCTTACTGTAGAAGCAAATCCACTACCTGCCATATCGAAAATATTCTTTTCGTCATTTTCTATTTCTAAAACAGTTTTACCCAGCATAAATGAACTGATATGTGATAAATGAGAAACATAGGCGATGTGTTTATCGTGCTGTATAGGAGAATCCATAAACACATTTCTCATTTTGAGTAATTCAAACAATTTTACGGCCTTGTTCAAAATAGCGGGATCTGACAATTGTTGCTCACAAATTATATTGACTTTATCTTTAAATAAGTCGTAGATGGCGGCTTCAGGTCCTGAAAATTCCGTTCCCGCAATGGGATGAAGCGCTACGAAATTCTTTCTTTTTGGATGATTTCTAACGGCATCACAAACCAAAGTTTTAGTAGACCCTACATCGAAAACCAAAGTATCATCACCAATTCTATCCAAAACCTGAATTGCAAGCTCAGGAATTACATTTACAGGGGCTGCCAAAATAACAGTATCTACCTCCTTTACTTTATCTAAATCAACTTTTTCAAAAATAATCCCCAGATCTGTGGCTTTTTGAAGATGGCTGAGATTTTTATCAATTCCATAGATTGTTGCCCAGGTACTTTTTTTTAGCTCGAGTGCCAAAGATCCACCAATCAATCCAAGTCCAATTACCGCTACATTTTTCATGATAATCTATTTAAAACCTCTTCAATTTTTTCCTCTTTCACACATAGCGAAAATCTTATATACCCTTTCCCATTAGTGCCAAATACCGTTCCGGGAGTTATAAAAACATTATGTTGGTACAAGAGAAAATCTGTCAATTCATTTTCATTCTTATTTAAGGGTACCTTTGCCCATACAAACATTCCTGTACTACTTTTATCATATGAACAGTTTAAAAGATCACAAATTTTCCAAACGAGCTCTCTCCTTTTTTCATAAATAAAATTCATGTCAGCTGTCCAAGATTCAGTCAGATTAAGCGCCGCAATGGCTCCTTGCTGAATTCCATAATACATGCCCGAATCCATATTACTTTTTACTTGTAAAATGCTTTTTAAAATTGCTGCATTTCCAACGACCATACCAACACGCCAGCCAGCTATATTGTATGTTTTACTAAGAGAATTCAGTTCAATGGCAACTTCTTTAGCACCTTCAAATTCTAAAATGCTTTTTGGATTTTGATTTAAAACAAAACTATAAGGATTGTCATTGATTAGTAAAATTTGGTGCTTTTTGGCAAAGCTGATCAGCCTTTTAAATAATTCATCAGATCCCGCTGCTCCCGTTGGCATGTGCGGATAATTGATCCACATCAGTTTAACTTTTGATAAATCCATTTTTTCAATGGCATCTATGTCGGGCTCCCAACGATTCTTTTCCTTAAGATCATAAAAAATTGGTGTAGCTTGGACTAAATTCGTCACAGAAGCATAGGTTGGATAACCTGGATTTGGAATTAACACTGAATCTCCTTCATTCAAAAATGCCATTGAAATATGTAAAATTCCCTCTTTAGAACCCATTAAAGGCAAAACCTCATCGTTAAAATTCAAAGCAACATTGAAATTTTTTTGGTAAAATGATACCATGGCCTTTCTCAACTCCGGTAATCCTTGGTAGCTTTGATAACCATGTACATTTTCCTGAAAAGATGCCTCGCTGATCGCCTCCAATACACTTTTCGGTGGACTCATATCAGGGCTGCCGATTCCTAAATTGATAATTGGCCTTCCTTCCGCAATCAATTCTCTAACCTCTCTGAGCTTTTTTGAAAAATAGTATTCTTCAACATGCTTTAACCTATTCGCTACCTCAATCATCACTTTTTCTATTTTGTTGGTATTCGCCGAAAATTTTTAAATCAACTACTTTCTTTCTGATCAAATGGACCGCATTTTCGTACAATTTATAGTCGTCAATTAACAGATCAATAAAAAAGGCATAGGTCCATTGTTTATCTATAATAGGCATCGATTGAATTTTTGTCAAACTAATTTCGTGCTTGGCAAAAATGTCCAATACCTCAGCCAAACTACCCGTTTTGTGTTTGGTTATAAATTTAAGCGAAGCCTTATTTTTTATCCCCTCGTATTTACTTTCATGATCCGGACTATCTAAGGATCGTTTTAAAATAAAAAATCTTGTACCGTTCTTTTTAATGGTCTGAATATCATCTTCTAAAATTTCGAGATCGTATAATTCTGCCGCATATTTGCTCGCAATTGCGGCAACGCCTTTTATTTGTTGTTTCTGAATTCTTTGAGCCACTTCAGCGGTATCCTTTTCTTCAATGAGCTTGATATTAGGATAGGCCCTAAAAAACTTATTGCATTGTAACAAGGCCATGGGATGAGACCATACTTCCTTAATATCATTGATGGTTTGACCCTTTAAACCCAATAAATGATGGTGAATGGTAAGGTATAATTCCCCTTCAATGGATAAATCATACTCATCAATAAGAGCGTAGTTGGGCAGAATAGCACCGGCTATAGAATTCTCAATAGCCATCACCGCACTATCTACTTTGTTATCGCGCAATAGTATGGGTAATTCACCAAAAGTCATGCATTCAACAACATCAATCGAATCACCAAAAAACTCTCTGGCTACAATATCGTGAAATGAACCCTTTATCCCTTGAATAGCTACTTTCATGCCAATTTTTCCAAAAAAAAAATCTCGAATTATTTCGAGACTTTTATATTATTTTCAATTTATTTTTACAACAATACCGGGTCTCGCTCTTATTTTTTAAAATAAAAGTAAAAATAGAAACGAGTAAAGCTATTGTTTTGTGAAATCATATTCTTGTTCTAAGACCGCAAAGCTAAAAATATATTTTATAATTACAACTGTTTTTTGCATTTTATTATCGATTTAGTTGTAATCATTTATTTTCGTTATACTTTCTTCATTCCATGAACATTTTTTATGCAAAATAATATGTAGCCAAAAATGCGACTTAATTAAGTGAAAGTTTTTGTTACTTTGCAAAATCAAATTTTCATGAGGATGTCTATCAATGTAGTGAACACTTCAAAATACTACAACAAGCAAAAAGCAATCAGTAATTTGAACTTTAGGGTTGAATCCGGTGAGATCGTAGGATTCTTAGGCCCTAATGGCGCCGGCAAGTCCACTACCATGAAAATTATCACTTCGTATATCGATCCAACAGAAGGTCAAGTTTTTGTAAATGGTCTGAATGTGCAAACCCATTCGCTAGAAGCGAAAAAAAATGTAGGCTATTTACCTGAGCATAATCCCATTTATTTAGAGATGTATGTAAGGGAATACCTCTCATTTCACGGAGATATTCACAAAGTAACTAAATCCAGGATTGAAGAAGTGATTGATCTGGTAGGGATTACTCCTGAATCTTCAAAAAAAATAGGACAACTCTCAAAAGGTTATAGACAGCGAGTTGGTTTAGCCGCTGCGATTTTACATGATCCACAAGTTTTAATTTTAGACGAACCCACCACAGGTTTAGACCCCAATCAATTGGTAGGGATTAGGGATCTCATCAAAAAAATAGGAAAGGAAAAAACAATCCTGCTCTCAACTCATATTATGCAAGAGGTTGAAGCTATGTGCGATCGAGTAATTATCATTAATAAGGGTGAAATTGTAGCCGATAAAAATCTAAATGAATTATTAGATCATCACAAGCAAATCATAGAAGTCGAATTTAATACACGAATTGAAAATAGATTCTTAGAAAGAATTGATAACAATCTTCTGGTTGAAAATATCTATGACAATCATTGGATACTTACTTTTGATAAAGAAATTGATATGCGTGGGGCGATTTTTGATTTTGCAAAAGAAAATGGTGTAAAGATTTTGCACCTTGCACGAAAGAATAAAAATCTTGAATCTCTATTTCAAGAATTAACTAATTAATTATGCTTAAAAATACCATTTTACTATTTCTATTACTGTTATTACCGTTCCATCTATTCAGCCAAAAAGAAAAGAAAGACTTTTATATAACTAAAGGAAAAGGTTTTGAATTTCATCTTTTAGATGATACCTATTTACTTCAAATCGATTTTCGAGGGCAGTTCAGAGCGTCATTTCCCCATAGTAATTTCCCAAGCTCAGAAAGTGAATTTAGCGATGAGGAGATCTTTTTAGGAATAAGCAGAGCGCGTATAAAAATGGGAGGATATGTTATAAAACCATATTATAAATTTTATCTGGAACAAGATGTTCGCGGGGGTAATTTACTTGATTTCAGAGCTGAAATTGAAAAATTGCCCTATTTAAAATTTCGAGTTGGGCAATGGAAAGCGCGATATTCACGAGAAAGAGTAATTTCTTCAGGCGCACAAACAGGTTTAGAACGCTCTTTGATCAATAGGGTTTTTACTATTGACAGACAGCAAGGTATTTCACTTTATGGAAATCTTGATGGTGGAGGAGCCGCAAATTTCAATTATTGGGTGGAAATTTTGGCCGGTAGTGGCCGTGGTGCAGGAATTGGAGATGATGAGAAACTGATGTATATGGTTCGAACTCAATGGAACCCGAATGGTGAGGAGTTGGGTTTCTCAGGTTCAGATCTCGAATTTCATAAGAAATTTGTGTCATCTGTTGCCATCGCAGGGGTAACAAATACATCCAGATTTACTCGCTTCTCTACAAGTGGAGGGGGGCAACTATTCGGTTTTGAGCCTGGAATAGACGGACAATATAAAGTAGAACAAGCTTTATTCGAAACAGCATTCAAATACAGAGGTTTAAGCTTTGATCAGGAATTACATTACAAAAAAATTACTGATAGGGTGAATATAGAAGAAACTTCACTCATGGGAAATTATTTTCAGGTAGGATATTTCTTCCATTACCTCTTCCCAAAATTTCCGAAACCTATGGAAATTTTTGCGAGACAAGCCTTTTATGATCCTAATATTGATTTGAGTGGGGACAATAATTTCGAGTACACTTTTGGAGTGAATTGGTTCTTTAAAGGACATAGAAACAAACTTACTGCAGATTATTCTTATTTAAAATTCAACGAATTTAATCCTGAAGGTAATACTGAACACATGTTCAGACTACAATGGGATATTTCTATATTCTAATTATCTTTGCGTTAAATTCCTCCTTATGAAGATCAATCAAATCCCAAAGATTAAGAATTCCGATAGTGGTAATTTCTTTCTTTTAGCCGGACCTTGTGCCATAGAAGGTGAAGAAATGGCTATGCGCATTGCGGAAAAAATTGTTTCTATTACTGATAGTTTGAAAATTCCTTATGTTTTTAAAGGAAGTTTTAAAAAAGCGAACCGTTCTAGAATTGATAGTTTTTCTGGTATTGGCGATGAGAAAGCTTTGAAAATTTTAGAAAAAGTAGGAAAAAGTTTTGGTATTCCAACAGTTACAGACATTCATGATGTGAGGGATGCAGAAAAAGCTGCTCAATATGTAGACGTATTACAAATTCCTGCTTTTTTGGTAAGACAGACTGACCTGGTTGTTGCGGCAGCAAAAACAGGTAAAGTTGTGAACTTAAAAAAAGGACAATTTATGAGTCCGGAATCTATGAAACACGCCGTGCAAAAAGTGAAAGATAGCGGAAATGAACTCGCTATAATCACTGACAGAGGTACCATGTTTGGATATCAGGATATGATCGTAGATTTTAGGGGAATTCCCATTATGCAACAATTTGCTCCTACCGTTTTAGATGTTACGCATTCTTTACAACAACCTAATCAAAGTAGTGGAGTGACAGGAGGAAGACCTGAATTGATAGAAACTATTGCAAAAGCTGGAATTGCCGTTGGGGTTGATGGTATTTTTATAGAAACACATCATGACCCATCAATCGCTAAATCTGACGGAGCTAATATGCTCAACTTAAATTATTTAGAAGACTTATTGAAAAAATTAGTAGCGATTAGATCTGTGGTCAAAAGTTTTTAAACATTTTTCAATTTTGAAATAATCTCCTTCGGATTTTTATGATTAAAAACAAAACTTCCCGCCACAAAAGCGTCAACACCGGATTTTTTGAGGGCTACAATGTTTTGGTCATTTACTCCCCCATCAACCTCAATTAAAGCTTTTGAACCACTTTTATTGATTAAGGATCTCAATTCACGCACTTTTTTATAGGTGTTTTCAATAAATTTTTGACCGCCAAAACCGGGATTTACACTCATGATCAAAACCAAGTCCAAATCTTGAATTATATCCTCCAAAACATTAACCGGCGTATGAGGATTTAAAGAAACTCCTGCCTTCATCCCATTTGCTTTTATCGATTGAATTGTACTGTGTAAATGAGGACAGGCTTCAAAATGTACAGTCAGAATATCAGACCCCAGTTTTGCAAAGGTTTCGATGTATCTCTCAGGTTGTACAATCATCAAATGCACATCCAACGTTTTCTTTGCATATTTTTTTATGGCTTGAATTACAGGCATTCCATAAGATATATTTGGAACAAAGACCCCATCCATGATGTCTAAGTGAAACCAATCTGCTTCACTTTCGTTCACCATGTCAATATCTCTTTGCAAATTGGCAAAATCTGCCGCTAATAAGGAAGGTGCTATGATCGTACTCATGTTTAATTTTTTGGCAAAAGTACAAAAACAAAAGAGCCCATGAAAAACATGAGCTCTTATTTATTATTTAATTGGAATTAACCCAAATAAGTACGCAAAATTTTACTGCGTGAAGTGTGTTTTAATCTTCTGATCGCCTTCTCCTTTATTTGTCTTACCCTTTCTCGGGTCAAATCAAATGTTTCACCAATTTCTTCGAGCGTCATTGGGTGTTGATCTCCCAGACCAAAATATAATTTTACCACATCCGCCTCGCGTGGTGTAAGTGTTTCCAAGGCACGTAAGATCTCAACTTGTAAAGATTCGTGTAACAAAGACCCGTCAGGGTTTGGAGATTCGCCATAATCTAACACATCGTACAAATTAGAGTCTTCTCCTTCAATTAACGGAGCGTCCATCGATACGTGTCTTCCAGAGTTCTTCATTGATTCCTTTACATCAGAAACCGTCATATCTAATTCTTTTGCAATTTCTTCTGCAGAAGGAACTCTTTCATTTTCTTGCTCTAATCTGGCATACGTTTTATTGATCTTATTGATAGATCCAATTTTATTCAATGGCAATCTTACAATTCTTGATTGCTCAGCCAAAGCCTGAAGGATAGATTGTCTTATCCACCAAACAGCGTAAGAGATAAATTTAAAACCTCTTGTTTCGTCAAACCTCTTTGCCGCTTTGATCAGCCCCAGGTTACCCTCATTGATTAGGTCAGGTAAAGTAAGTCCCTGATTCTGGTATTGTTTAGCTACAGATACTACGAAACGCAAATTCGCTTTTGTCAATTTTTCAAGAGCAAATTGATCGCCAGCTTTAATTTTTTGAGCTAACTCTACCTCTTCATCGGCAGTAATTAAATCAACTTTTCCTATTTCTTGAAGATATTTATCTAAAGACGCAGTCTCTCTATTGGTTACCTGCTTGGTAATTTTAAGTTGTCTCATGAATTACATTTAAGTATTAGATTGAATTTTTTGTGGTGTATATAGGTATACGTAATTTTTACTCTTAATGTTACAAAACATTAAATAATTCTCAGAATTTTGTCACTTTTTGAGGATAATGGTCTACCAAAACGTGAAAAACAAAAAATTATTTCGTTGCTTTTATAATAGAAAAGGCCTGATATCAAATACCAGGCCTTTTTCACATTTTAAGAAAATTTTAATCTAATTAATCTTCTTTCTTATTATCTCTACGGTTATCGCGATTTCTATTATCCCGGTTTCCACCTCTGTTATTTCTGTCACGATCTCTGTTATTGTCTCTTGGAGGTCTTTCCACATAACCTTCTGGTTTCGGTAACAAAGCTTTTCGAGAAACTTTCTCTTTTTTTGTTCTCGGATCGATCCCAAAATGCTTTACTTCAAAAACATCTCCAAGTTTTACAACATCAGATACATTTTCGGTTCTTTCCCATGCCAGTTCACTTACATGTAAAAGAACTTCATTACCGGGTGCCTGGGTATATTCTACCACTGCACCAAAATCCAACATTTTGATCACTTTTACCTCGTAAGTTTTTCCTACTTCAGGCTTAAACATTAGTGAGTCGATTTTAGCCAAAACAGCATCAATTCCATCTTGCTTCGTACCTAAAATTTCAACAACACCTTGTTCATCTACTTCGTTGATGACGATAGTCGTTCCGGTAGCTTTTTGTAATTCTTGGATTACTTTACCACCAGGTCCAATTAAAGCCCCAATAAAACTTCCAGGAATTACTCTTGTAATAATTTTTGGTGAATGAGGTTTTACGTCAACATTAGGTTTAGCAATTGTTTCTACCAATTTTTCCAATATATGCAAACGACCTGCGCGTGCCTGGTGTAAAGCTTTGATCAGAATTTCATAAGGCATGCCTTTGATCTTGATATCCATCTGACAAGCAGTAATTCCGTCTTCTGTTCCGGTTACTTTAAAATCCATATCACCTAAATGATCTTCGTCACCTAATATATCAGATAAAACGGCAAAACGATCACCATCAGAAATCAAACCCATGGCAATACCCGAAACCGGTTTTTTCATTTGGATACCGGCATCCATTAGCGCCATAGTTCCGGCACAGACAGTTGCCATAGAAGATGAACCGTTAGATTCTAAAACTTCTGAAACAACCCTAATCGTATAAGGACAATCCGCAGGAATCATATTCGTTAATGCCCTTTGAGCCAAATTACCATGTCCAATTTCTCTTCTTGAAGTTCCTCTTAAAGGATAAGCCTCACCCGTAGAAAACGGCGGGAAGTTATAATGCAAATAGAATTTTTCTTCACCTTGAAAAGTTGGCATGTCAATTTGATTGGCTTCTCTTGAAGTACCAAGTGTAACAGTTGCCAAAGCTTGTGTTTCACCTCTTGTAAAAATTGAAGAGCCATGTGTAGATGGTAAATAGTCAACCTCACACCAAATTGGTCTGATTTCAGTCGTTTTTCTGCCATCGAGACGCAAACCTTCTGCGAGCGTAAGTTCTCTTACGGCTTCTTTCTCTATCTTATGGTAATAGTTTTTGATCAACCCTCCCATTTCATCTAATTCTTCTTCTGTAAACGAGGCTAAAACTTCCTCTTTTACAGCTTCGAAAGCTTCTGAACGTTCTCTTTTGCTGCTTCCGGCTTTAGCGATCGCATAGATCTTATCATAAGCAAGGTCCTTAATTTTTCCAGCCAATTCTTCATTTGACTCAGCTGCTTCATAAGTTCTCTTTTCTTTTTTACCAACTGCTTCCGCTAATTTGATTTGTGCCTGACATTGTAATTTAATTGCTTCATGTCCGAAACGAATAGCGTCAAGCATTTCTTCTTCTGATATTTCCTTTAGCTCACCTTCTACCATCATGACAGAATCCTCTGAGGCACCAATAACCATATCAATATCAGATAGTGCTAATTGTTGTTGACTAGGATTCAAAATAAATTGACCGTCAATTCTAGCCACTCTTACTTCAGAAATCGGACATTCGAAAGGAATATCAGAAACTTGAATAGCGGCAGAAGCGGCTAATCCTGCAAGGGCATCCGGCATAACGTTTTCATCATGCGACATTAACTGGATCATCACCTGAGTTTCAAATTTGTAATCAGATGGGAATAATGGGCGCAAAACTCTATCAACAATTCGCATTGTCAAAACTTCACCATCACTTGGTCTTGCCTCTCTTTTGAAAAACCCTCCAGGATATCTTCCTGCAGCAGCAAATTTTTCACGATAGTCCACTGTTAGAGGGAAAAAATCTGCAGTTGTCGGATTGTAAGAAGAAACTACTGTACATAATAACATGGCATCTCCCATTCTTACAACAACAGATCCATGGGCTTGTTTAGCTAATTTACCCGTTTCTATGGAAATGGTTCTGCCATCTTCCAAAGTAATGGTTTCTTTAAAAGTTTTTGGTATCATAAACTCATTTTGTTAAATTGCCTATAAAGGCATTACTAATTCATTTTAAACTTAAGTAGTTGTGTTGTTCGAAGTTTGCCAATGAATTACTACTGAGTGCAGACAAAAAGAGAGGCACAAAGCCTCTCTTGAAAATTATTTTCTTAAACCTAATTCTTTAACGATATTACGATATCTTTCAATATCAACTTTCATTAAATAGTCTAAAAGGTCTCTTCTTTTACCAACTAGTTTTACCAAAGAACGCTGAGTGTTGAAATCTTTGCGATTATTCTTTAAGTGTTCTGTTAAATGGCTAATTCTGTAAGTGAACAAAGCAATTTGTGCTTCTGAAGTCCCTGTGTCATTTTCTGATTTTCCGTGCTTCTTGAAAATCTCTTTCTTTTTTTCTGCTGTTAAATACATGCTAACATTAATTTACTTAATCATTTTTATGTACTGACTTTGATATAATGATATCAGGCGGCAAAGATAAAATTATTATTTTGATTAACAATATTAAAAATGCTTTCCCGTTTTATATACAGTCTCCTCAGATAAACGAAAGGTTTATTTAAAGTACAAATTGCTAAAAAAAACTATAATGAAACGGAAAAATTTAATCAATTTCGTTAAATATGCGATGTATTTAATGATAGGGGCTCTTCTTGTATTGAGTTGTAATGAAGACGATGAAGACCTGGAGGCTTCAGCCCAGTCAGATTTCGAACAAATAGCCAGAATTCAAATTGACGCCGAGATGGTATCAGAAGGAGTATCTTCCTTATTGGAAGAAATTTATGTCTCAGAAGACCTGTCTGTTGCTCAAAAAGCGGAAATGTCTAAAACCTATATGTATCCTGAATGTGTGATGATTTCTTCAGAAATGAAAGGAAATTTAAAAACACTTGTTCTTGATTTTGGTGATGGTTGCTCATCCTTTACCGGCGACCAGCTCAAAGGAAAAGTGATTTCGGTTTTTACCTATGATTTGACAACAGCATCTATTAATGTAAAACATACCTATGAAAATTTTTACTTCAATAGTTATAAAGTTGAGGGCTTGACAAACGTTGATAGAATTAGATTAAACGATTATGGAAATCCCGAAGCCGTAATTCATAGAGATCTCAAAATAACCAATGAAGATGGGTATTCGGTTGAGGCAAAGGGAAACCATAAAAGAGAGTGGATTGAAGGTTATGCCACCAGGACTTTTGATGATGATGCTTTTATGATTACCGGAAATTGGAGTATTACACACCCGAATGGTTTGTCGCAAAACGGAAATATTATTGAACCTTTAAGAAAAGAATATGCCTGTCGATATATTAACAAGGGTATTGTTGAAATGCAGAGTAAAGGCAAAAAATTAATTTTAGACTATGGAGATGGAGAATGTGATGATTTGGCTACAATTGAGGTCAATGGAAAGCTTTATGAAATTAAGTTGAGAAAATAAACAATAAAAAAGAGGCTGAAAAATCAGCCTCTTTTTTATTACTTCCTAATCGGTTTATTTTGAATGAGATCTATATACAAATTGACCATTCGTTTGAGATCTTTTCTTTCAACAATCTTATCTAAAAATCCATGCTCCAATAAAAACTCAGATTTTTGGAATCCTTCAGGTAAATCTTTTCCTGTCGTATCTTTTACAATTCTAGGTCCTGCAAAACCGATAAGAGCATCGGGTTCAGCAATATTTATATCGCCTAACATCGCATAGGAAGCCGTCGTTCCACCAGTAGTAGGATCAGTACATAAAGAGATATATGGAATCTTAGTTTCTGCTAACTGAGCTAATTTAACTGAGGTTTTTACCAATTGCATTAAAGAATATGAAGCCTCCTGCATTCTGGCTCCTCCAGATTTTGATATCATCAAAAAAGGAGTTTTATGTTTGATGGAATAATCTATGGCCCGGGCAATTTTTTCACCAACCACACTTCCCATAGATCCTCCAATAAAAGCAAAATCCATGGCCGCAATAACAAGGTCTTTTCCATATGATTTCCCAACAGCAGTGCGCACAGCATCTTTTAAATTCGTTTTTTCCTGTGCTTCCTTCAAACGTTCAGTATACTTCTTTGTATCTACAAACTTTAAAGGATCCTTTGACGTAATTTTAGGATCAAGCTCCTTGAATTTATTATTGTCAAATAGTATTTCGAAATATTGCTCACTCCCAATTCTTACATGGTATCCGTCTTCAGGACTTACATATAAATTCTCTTTCAATTCATCTGAATCGATTACTTTCCCGCTGGGCGATTTGTACCATAACCCTTTGGGTACATCCATCTTTTTTTCTGTAGGCGTTTGAATACCCTTAATCTTTCTTTGAAACCAATTACTCATAATAGTATTTGTTTAGTTTTCTTGGGCGGGGGAAGAAAATAAAAAACAGAGAATTTATAAAAAAATCCTCTGTTTCTAAAGCATTTTACAACGTATTGATATTGTTCAGATCTTTAAACGCCTGAGCTAGTCTTTCTTTAAAAACTACTTCACCCTGACGAATCCAGACTCTAGGATCATAATATTTCTTATTTGGAGAATCTTCTCCTTCCGGGTTTCCTATTTGTCCTTGCAAATAATCTTTTTTGCCCTGAATATAATCACGTACTCCTGCTAGATATGCATATTGTAAATCAGTATCTATATTCATTTTTACAACACCATAACCAATCGCTTCTCTAATCTCTTCAACAGAAGAACCGGAACCTCCATGAAAAACAAAGTCGACAGGGTTTTTCCCGGTATGGTAATTTTTCTCAATATATTTTTGAGAGTTGTCCAATATCTTAGGAGTCAATTTTACATTTCCAGGTTTGTAAACACCATGGACGTTTCCAAAAGCAGCAGCAATTGTAAATCTATTGCTCACTTTATTTAATTCCTCATACGCATAGGCAACTTCTTCCGGTTGAGTATACAATTTTGAAGCATCAACATCCGAATTATCAACACCATCTTCTTCTCCACCCGTGATTCCCAATTCGATTTCAAGCGTCATACCCATTTTGCTCATACGCTTAAGGTATTCTTTGCAAATCTCAATATTTTCTTTCAGGGGTTCTTCCGAAAGATCGATCATATGAGAACTGAACAAGGGCTTACCTGTTTCTTTAAAAAATACCTCCCCGGCATCTAGCAACCCATCTATCCAAGGTAACAATTTCTTTGCGCAATGGTCTGTGTGTAAAATTACAGGTACCTTGTAGGCTTCTGCTAACAAATGAACATGTCTTGCTCCGGCAATAGCACCAGCAATTGCTGCTGCTTGATTATCGTTGTTTAATCCTTTTCCGGCATTAAACTGAGCTCCACCATTAGAAAATTGAATGATGGCAGGAGCATTTAATTCCTTAGACGTTTCTAAAACTGCATTTATAGTGCTGGAACTGATGACATTTGCCGCCGGCATTGCAAATTTTTTCTCTTTTGCAAGGTTAAACATTGCCTGAACATCATCTCCGGTAAGGACTCCAGGTTTAAATTTATAAGACATATGATAGGTTTAAGAGTTTTTCGAAGGACAAAAATAGTAAATAAAATAGATTTAAAATGGGTAATTGATACCTATATTATACACGGCGTTGCCAAAATTGTAATTTGTAAACCACCGTTTTTCAACTGGTAAATAGGGCTCATAAGTTTTAAAACCCAGATCAAATCTAAATATCAGAAATCCAAAATCATACCTTATTCCGGCTCCTGACCCAATTGCCGTATACTTTAGAGATGAAAAACCGGTAAACTTTCCTTCTTCTCTGGTAAGATTCGAATTAGTGATATCCCAAATATTCCCTGCATCAACGAAAAGAGCACTATAGATTTTATCGAGAAGCTTAAATCTATATTCAAAATTTGACGCAATTTTAAAGGTCCCAACATTATATTCCAAGAAATTCAATTCACCTCCAGGTCCAAGATCATAAGTCCTCCAAGCTCTATTATCATTTGACCCCCCGGCACTATAACTGCGGCTAAATGGAACTGAGATAGAATTGCCATAGGGTATAGCGGCTCCAACTAAAAATCTGGCCACAAATACATTACTTCCATAAGTGTTCCAATATCGCTTAAATTCAAATTCCGTTTTAAAGTATTGAGCAATGGGCAATCCAAACATCAATTTTTGACCGTTTTCATTAGATTTGGTTGAAATTGCTGAAGTCATATTACCCGAGGCAACGACCCTTGCAGATAAATAATAAAAATCTTTATCGGAAAGATCTTCTTTTGTGTTGTAATTAATGGCATATGAAATTGTAGGGACGAGAACATTTTCAGTCAATATAATTTTCCTTTCTTCAACATCCGAAATAATATCAAAATCTCCAGGATTTGTTTGTTCATAGCCATTTTCAGGGTCTAATATTTCATCTATGAAAAGATTTATTTCATCATAATCATCACTTAATTCTGTCCCTTTTATATCCAAATGTACCAAATTAACTTTCTCATATTCAGAATTATAAACTTGGAAATAATTCTGAATATTCTGATTTTTGATCAATTGAAAATTATATAAATCCAATTTGTGTCCCAGATTTTTGTTCCCCCGCCAAGCATAACTCAATCCAAGGGTTGCTGTTAACCTGTCAAGACCAATATTTTTTTGTGTTCCGGCGGAAAGATCAAAAACGGTTACAGGTGAGGTTTCTTTTGGAATAATTTTTTCCGTGTTGATGGGAAAGAAAATTCGCGGTATGGTAAGTGAAGCTTTGGTAATGAACTCCCAAGCATTAAAAAATCGTGAGCTGTTTGTTGGGTCATAAGAAACATTAAGAAAAGAACCCTGAAAAGATAATTCAAACAACTCCAATCCGTGAAAGATGTTTCTGTCTAAAAAGGAAAATTTTCCGAGAATCCCAAAAGGTTTTGTATTTGACGTAGTAGCATCCAGGTCAAACTTTAGGGCATACTTTTTTAGGGATTGCAGATAAATATCAGCATCAAGAGATTCATCTTGATTTTCTTTAATATTTACTGCTATCGCGGGTCTAAAATTCTGTAATTTCCGCAAATTGCTTAAGGTAATATTAATATCGTCTGTTCTAAAAATACTATCCGGATATAAGAATAATGCATCATCCAGTCTGTGTAGCTTATACTGTAGTTTATTTGGCGAAAAATAACCCACATTCGCTAAAAAAGCAGAATCTTTAGCTTCACTTTTATTTGTATTTTTATCAAAGTCGACATAAACATTTACCTCGTTATACTTTTGAATTTTATAGGGTTTAATAAATATACTATCTCCTTCAGAAACAATTCTTTCCGGTATTTTGAGTACCACTTTTTTGTTTTTTGGTTCGTCTAACGAATCGGAATAATAACCAATGGTACTCGCATTAAATCGGTAGATCCCCGAGTTTTTAAAAAGTTTGTCCAACCTTTCCTTTTCTTCCTCAAAAGAATCAAATATAAAGGGTTTTCCCTGTCTTACGAAGGATTCTTTCACGTTTAGTTTATAAATTGAATCGAGAATCGGTGAGGCAATCTCAGTGAGCAATGTATCAATTTTATATCTTTCATTTTTTGTCACCTGATATTTCACGCTTACCTGTTTATCTTCAGAAAAGTCTTCTAAAAAGGTTACATCAGCATCAAAATAGCCCTGTGTAAAAAAATAACTCTTTAATGATTGAGCAGATCTTGCCGCTTTTAAATTATTATAAATTTCCGGTGGTCGTCCTTTTTTTAAAAACCAATCGTTCAAGCCTTTTTCCGTATTAAAAACAACTTGTGTTTGCTTTTCGGAAAAAACATTTTTGAAAAAATCATATTTTTTTGGATGATTTACAGACCACTCAGACAAACTCTGCTCAAAATTTGGATTACCCAAATTATAAATACTTAAGGCAACCGGGATACCAAAAATATAACTATTGGGCCTTTGAATAAGATAATTGTACAATTCAGATTCATTCGACTTCTTCTCGTCTACTACAATTGTATTGCTGCGTAGAAGCAGATCCTCATCCAACACATATTTTGTTGAATTACATGCAGTAATCACAACAAAAAATAGCGCAAAGAATACTATTTTTGTAATCGATGGAGGCAATTATTCCGTTTTTTAGTTCACATCAAAAATAATACTATTTACATGGTAAGCAATAAGCAGCTCAAATTATTAAATCAACTGAAACAAAAGAAGTACAGAAATGAATTTAATCTTTTTGTGGCAGAAGGAATCAAAAGTGTAAAAGAGCTGATCAACGAGAATTTTAAAGTATACCAGATTTTTGCGATAAAAGCGTTTATCCATAGTTTTCATCATCCAAAAGCCATAGAAATTTCTGAATCTGATCTCAAGAAAATCAGTAATTTGAAGTCTCCAAATGACGTTTTGGGCATATTTGAGATTCCGAAAAAAGGCGAATTAATCAGAGAAAAAATTACTTTGGTCCTAGATGAGATAAACGATCCGGGGAATTTAGGTACAATTATTCGACTTTGTGATTGGTTTGATATCAAGGAATTGGTATGTTCAACAAATACAGTTGATTGCTACAATCCTAAAGTTGTTCAAGCCAGCATGGGCTCAATTGCAAGGGTCTCCATAAACTACGTAGATCTGGAAGAATATTTAGTAACTGAAAAAAGACCTATTTATGGAACTTTTTTAGAAGGAAAAAACATCTACCTTAAGGATTTAGAGAAAGAAGCCGTCATCGTAATGGGCAATGAAGCCAATGGAATTTCTCCTGAAATAGCAAAACTAATTCAAACTAGGATTACTATACCTCAATTTGGCCATAAGCAGTCCGCGGAAAGCCTCAATGTAGCAACGGCTACAGCAATTATTCTGAGCGAATTTAAAAGGTAATGAAGTGCTTCATCCCTAATTATTTTGTCTTTTTAAAATAATCGCGAACATAAGCTACTTTTTGGTTGTCCGTCATTTGCTCGGCAGAAATCACTGCAGATAATTTCGACGTTAAGTCGGGTTTTTCGAGCATTAATTTCTCCAATTCCTTTTTTGTTTGTGCCGGACCAAATACCAGAATTTGATCACTGTCTTTTACTGCATCAACAACAGAATTTAAATATTTTTTGAGTTGTTGATTAAACTGATTGGTTTGTTTTTTTTCTTTGACCAAATATTGGTCGCCAAATCGTCCGTACTGCTTTCCTTCTCCGGGAAATCTCTCTCGATTTTCTATTTCTGAATAAATAGTCTCTGTTTGCTCCTGGTTTTCATCAATACTAATGACATTGGCAGCTTTTTGATCAATCCAAATACCAACTTTTTTCATGGGGAAAAATTTTAATGATGGAATTAATAGAATTGCTACATTTTCTTGTGGCAAGTGAACCTTAAATTTACAAAAAAGCGCCATCAAAACAAAATGAAAGTCATAATGTTTTCTAAAATATGGAATAAAAAAAGGGACCAAAAGCCCCTTGTTTATGATTCGTACATTTTTTTATAGTACAACTGATAATCTCCTGAAGTGACGTTTTTGAGCCATTTTTCGTTTGCTAAATACCAATCGAGCGTTTTTGATAAACCTTGCTCGAAAGTCACACTAGGTTTCCAGCCCAACTCGCGATTTAATTTGCCGGCATCGATGGCATAGCGTCTGTCGTGCCCTGCTCTGTCTTTTACAAAAGTAATGAGCCTGGCTGATGTGCCTTCCGGCTTTTTTAGCTTTTCATCCATGAGTTTACACAGCAAATGAATCAAGTTTAAGTTTGTCCATTCGTTAAAACCTCCAATATTAAATGTTTCCCCTAACTTTTTACTGTGGAAAATAACATCGATGGCACGCGCGTGATCTTCAACAAACAACCAATCTCTTGTATAATTTCCATCGCCATAAACAGGTAATGATTTTCCTTGTTGAATATTATTGATGAAAAGTGGAATAAGTTTTTCAGGAAATTGATAAGATCCATAATTATTTGAACAATTGCTGATTACAAATGGTATTTTGTAAGTGTTGCCATATGCACGAACCAAATGATCGGAAGCTGCTTTTGACGCCGAATAAGGTGATTGCGGATCATAGGGAGTTTCTTCAGTAAACAATCCTTCTTTGCCCAACGATCCATATACCTCATCAGTAGAGACGTGGTAAAACAATTTATCTCGATGATTATTTTTCCAATTAACCCTGGCAGCATTTAGCAAGTTTGCTGTGCCTAATACATTGGTTTCTATAAATTCATTCGGATGGGTGATAGATCGATCCACATGACTTTCGGCTGCCAAATGAATGACAGCATCAAACTGATTCTCTTCAAAAAGGGTGTTAATAAATTCAACATCCTTTATATCTCCTTTAACGAATTGATAATTAGGCCTGTTTTCAATATCCTTTATATTCTCTAAATTTCCCGCATAGGTCAAAGCGTCCAAATTAAATATCTGATAATCAGGATATTTATTGACAAATAATCGGACTACATGAGACCCAATAAATCCGGCTCCTCCTGTAATTAGTATTTTCTTGTTGTACATTTATGCTTGTTTTTGTTGCCATTTCCAGGCTGAATCCAAGGCATCTTCCAAAGTGAGTTTAGATGTCCAGCCCAACTCTTTATGAACCAAAGAAGTATCCGCATAAGCGGCAATAACATCCCCTTCTCTTCTGCCTACAATTTTATAGTTTAATTTTTTACCGGAAACCTTTTCAAATGCGTGAATAACTTCCAGAACAGAACTTCCTTTCCCTGTCCCTACATTAAAAGTTTCAAATTTTGATTTATTCTTTCTTTCTAACAACCTTCCCAATGCCGCCACGTGTGCCTCAGCCAGATCTACCACATGAATATAGTCTCTAATAGCCGTGCCATCAGGTGTAGGGTAATCATCTCCAAAAACAGACAATTCTTTTCTAATTCCGGCTGCAGTTTGAGTGACAAATGGAATTAAATTCTGAGGTACCCCCAAGGGTAATTCACCAATTTTAGCAGTTTCATGAGCACCTATTGGATTAAAATATCGCAGCGCAATAACATTCATCATCTCTACATTAGCTACATCTCTTAAAATTTCTTCTCCAATTTGTTTGGTATTTCCATAGGGAGATTCCGCAGGTTTTGTGGGAGCATTTTCAGTAATAGGCAATTTATCGGCCTGACCATAAACAGTACATGAAGAACTGAATATGATATTTTCCGACTTATTCTCAACCATTTCCTCCAGAAGATTGACAAGTGAAATCAAGTTATTACCGTAATATAGCAATGGCTTTTCTACACTTTCTCCGACAGCTTTTGAGGCTGCAAAATGTATTACCCCAGTAATCTTATGATCTCCGAAAACTTGTTTTACATCTTGTTTGTCTCGGAGGTCTATTTGATAAAAAGTGGGTTGGACTCCAGAAATAGAATGGATTCCTTCTAAAACTTCTATCCGCGAATTGGACAAGTCATCAATAATAATTACTTCAAATCCTTTTTGCTGCAATGCTACCACAGTATGTGAACCAATAAATCCCAGGCCACCTGTAACTAGTATTTTTTGTTTACTTACCGACAAAATCTACAATGGTTTTGATGATATAATCTTGCTGTTCTAATTCTAATTCGGTATGCATGGGCAATGAAATAACCGTTTTTACGAGCTCATTTGTTACAACAAAGTCCGATTCTTTATAGCGGTCATCTTCATAGGCCTTTTGCTTATGAAGTGCAACAGGATAATAAATTGCATTGGGAATCTGTAACTCATTTAAATGTTGGTGCAGGGCATCCCTTTTCCCATTTGTAATCTGCAAGGTGTATTGATGAAACACATGACAATCACAAGTATCACAGATCTCTCCACATTTCTTTGTAGTTGGCGTAATAATATTTGGATTGTTTTGAAAACCTCGATTGTAATATCGAGCAGCTTCTCTTCTTTTTTGATTATATGTTTCCAGATGAGGTAACTTAATGTCTAAAATAGCCGCCTGTAAAGAATCTAACCTAGAATTGACTCCAACCACATCGTGATAATATCTTTGGTACATTCCATGATTTACGATTCCTCTTAGCACATGAGCCAGTTCATCATTATTCGTCATAATCGCACCACCATCCCCATAACAACCCAAATTTTTGGACGGGAAAAATGAAGTGGTCCCTACATCGCCAATCGTTCCTACTTTCTTTTTAGTACCATCACTAAAAGTAAAATCGGCACCAATTCCTTGAGCAGTATCTTCGATTACATATAAATTATGCGCTTTTGCCACTTCCATGATCGCTTCCATGTTGGCGCACAATCCAAATAAATGAACAGGAACAATCGCTTTTGTTTTTGGCGTAATAGCCCTTTTCAAGGCATCGATATCGAGGTTGAAAGTATCCTTTTCAACATCGATCAGAACGGGTGTTAATTTTAACAAGGCAATAACTTCAACCGTAGCTGCAAAGGTAAAATCAACTGTTATCACTTCATCTCCTTGTTCTAATCCTAGACCCATCATCGCTATTTGCAGGGCATCGGTTCCATTCGCACAAGGAATAACATGCTTTACATCTAAATATTTTTCAAGGGAAGTTTGAAAATTCTTTACTTGAGGTCCATTGATAAAAGCGGCTGAACGAATCACTTCTAAAACCGCCTCATCAATTTGGGTTTGTATTTTTTCATATTGACTTTGTAAGTCAACCATTTGTAATTTTTTCATAGAGAACTTGTTAATTTGGGGTTCCATAACCAACAAAAATACAAATATTTTACGCCCTCAAAGACTAAATTTATATTTTCGCAAAGAAATGAATTTGATTTACAACATAACTACCGAACTAACCCAAAAATTGCTTCCGATTTCAGGTTTTTTTTCGTCTAAAATGAAACTTTTTGTCGAAGGAAGGAAAAAGAGTTTTGATTTGATTTCTTCAAAAATTAGCAAAAATGACAGGGTAATTTGGTTTCATTGTGCTTCTTTAGGAGAATTTGAACAAGGTAGACCTATACTGGAAGAAGTTAAAAATTCATTGCCAAAACATAAAATTGTCCTTACATTTTTTTCGCCTTCCGGTTATGAAGTGAGAAAAAGTTATCCCTTAGCCGATGTGATTTGCTATTTACCCATCGATACTTTTTCAAATGCCAAAAAATTCATTGAACTTACTCATCCTGAGATGGCCGTTTTTGTGAAATATGAATTTTGGCCCAATTATTTGGGAGAACTTAAAAGGCAAAAAATAAATACGATATTGGTCAGCGGAATTTTTCGAGGGGACCAATTATTCTTTAAAAATTATGGCCGCTGGATGAAAAAGTCTTTGGAAACTTTTTCCCATTTTTTCGTTCAGAACATAGCGTCAGAAAACCTATTAAAAACTATTGGTTTTAATAATGTTACCATAAGTGGTGATACAAGATTTGATCGAGTTTCCGACATTTCAAAACAGGACAATCACTTGAGTTATATCGAGAAATTCAAGCAAAAAAGATTTACGGTAGTTGCCGGAAGTACATGGCCCGAGGGCGAAGCCCATCTAATTTCGTACATCAATCACCGATCAACAAAAAACGAAAAATTTATTATCGCTCCTCACAATGTAACAGCACATAGGATTGATGAAATTAAAAAGGCTGTTAAAAAGGAAATCGTCCTCTATTCAGATCAAAAAAATCTGGAAACAACGCAGGTCTTTATCGTAGATACAATAGGTATCCTTACAAAAATATACAGCTATGCGGATGTAGCCTATGTTGGCGGCGGTTTCGGTACCAGTGGTTTACATAATGTGTTAGAACCGGCAGCTTTTGGGATTCCTATATTGATCGGACCCAACTTCGATAAATTTGAAGAAGCCAAGGATCTCGTGCAATTAGGAGCTTGCCAGGTTATTACAGATCAAAAAACGACAAATCAAACTTTATCAAACTTGAGAGATAATCAAAATCTGCGTTTATCAAAAGGTGAAAAAGCAAGAAAATATGTAGATGAGAATACAGGTGCTACTGCTATAATTGTAAAATATTTAAAAGAAAACATCAGTCATAATGTCTAAATTTACAACATGAAGAAAACCGAATTAAAAGAAAAACTGAGTGATTTTTTCCATATTGCATTTGAAGAAGAACTTATTGATGAAATAGCAGAGGTAGGTGTTTTTAAGAAAATCAAGGAAAATGAATTGCTCATCGATATCAATGATAAATTTGATAAAATTCCACTCTTGATCAATGGCGCTATCAAAATAAGCCGAGAAGATAAGCATGGAGAGGAAATTGTGCTATACTTTTTAGAGCGGGGTGATACTTGCACAGTTTCTTTTGGAAGCTGTTTGGGAACCATGAAAAGCCAAGTGAGAGGAATTGCTGAAAAAGATTCTGAGGTTATCTTTATTCCGGTTGAAAAATTAGAGGAGTGGATGATAAAATATAAATCGTGGCGCACTTTTATCTTCGACAGCTACAACATCAGAATAAACGAAATGTTTGAAGCCATTGACACCCTTGCTTTTATGAAAATGGAGGACCGGATTTTTAAATTCCTCACTGATAAGGTAAAAATAATGAGAAATACTGAGTTAAATATCACCCATCAGGATATTGCCTCAGACTTGCACACGTCTAGAGTAGTTGTTTCGAGACTGTTGAAACATCTTGAAAATGAGGGGAAAATCAAATTACACCGGAACAAAATTGATGTGATCGATTTTTAGTGTAACATTTGTTACCGTAAAAGCAAGAATTTCTTATAATTTTATAAGTTTAAGCTTTTGATTATGAATTTCTTACTAGAACCATGGCCTTGGTACGTTGCCGGTCCATTGATTGCCCTCTGCATGTATCTCATGTTTTTTTTCGATAAAAAATTTGGGGTGTCATCAAATTTGGAAACGTTTTGCTCTATGGCCGGTGCAGGAAAATTAGTCGATTTTTTCAAATTTGATTGGAAAAAGAATTTATGGAATTTAGCATTTGTGCTTGGTTTAATCATTGGTGGTTTTATTGCAAGTCAATACATGACCCCGGATGAACATATTGCCCTAAATCCCAAAACAATAGAAAGTTTATCTGCTTTAGGTTTTGAAAATGCCGGAAAGACTTACTTGCCCGATGAAGTTTATGGATTAAACGCGTTATTCTCAGTTAAAGGTTTTATCATTTTACTACTGGCAGGATTGTTGGTTGGTTTTGGTTCACGGTATGCAGGAGGCTGCACTTCGGGGCATGGAATTGTTGGTTTGAGCAGCTTGGCAACAGAGTCATTTATTGCTGTTGCGGGGTTCTTTATTGGCGGTTTAATTATGACTTGGCTCATTCTTCCTTTAATCTATTAAACCGGTTCAAATGAAATATTTAAAATTTATCTTGGTAGGTGTAATATTTGGAATTGTTTTGAGCAAAGCCGAAGTTATTTCTTGGTATAGAATTTACGAAATGTTCAAACTCCAATCTTTTCATATGTACGGAGTAATTGGATCAGCAGTTGTGATAGGTTTTTTTATTGTTAGAGGATTTAAAAATCAAAAACTAAAGTCCATTACCCACCAAAATATTTTGGTAGAAGAAAAGAAAAAAGGAATCCCCAGAA
This sequence comes from uncultured Flavobacteriaceae bacterium, assembly GCA_964631875.1. GTDB lineage: Bacteria > Bacteroidota > Bacteroidia > Flavobacteriales > Flavobacteriaceae > Namhaeicola. The sequence continues at coordinate 29,213 of CAZWAN010000002.1, read as the reverse complement.
ATTTAATCGGTGGAATTATATTTGGTTTAGGCTGGGCACTCGGAGGTGCTTGTCCGGGTCCCATGTTTATCTTATTAGGCAAAGGTGTTCTCTCTATCGTGGTTGTGCTCCTAGGTGCCGTTTTGGGAACTTTCTTTTACCACGCCATTAAACATAAATTACCACATTAGTCGATAAATGAGTTTTATCTATCTTTGAGTTCTCCCAACTAAAAAATAAAAAATGCTACAGGATTCTTTTGGCAGAAACATAAATTACTTAAGACTGGCTGTGACAGACCGTTGTAATTTGCGATGTCAGTATTGTATGCCTGCCCACGGAATTGATATTGTTGATAGGAAGGACTTGTTAACATTTAAAGAGATTTACCGTATTATTCGTGTTTTGAGCGAACTTGGTGTCGACAAGGTGAGGTTGACCGGTGGTGAGCCTTTCGTAAGAAAAGATTTTATCGGCCTTTTGGAATCTTTGTCATTTAATAAAAACCTCAAACAAATTAGCATTACCACCAATGGCGTGCTCATATCAAAATATATTCCAAAACTGGAAGAATTGGGTATTCATTCTGTCAATTTAAGTTTAGATACGCTTAAAAAAGATCGATTTAAAGCGATCACAAGACGAGATCTTTTCGATGAAACAATGGAAACATTTTATCAATTGATCAATAGCAGTATCAAATTAAAACTGAATGTCGTGGTCCAAAGTGGTATAAATACCGATGAAATTATTGATTTTGTCAGGTTTACTCAAGAACTTCCTGTTGCAGTAAGATTTATCGAAGAAATGCCTTTTAACGGTAAGGGTCAGAGGGCTATTAAGGATACCTGGGATTACACCCGTATTTTTAATCATATCAAAAATAATTTTTCTGATTTTGAAAAATTACCGGATGAAAAGAATGGTACTTCTAAAAATTTCAAACTGGACAATTCTGTTGGCAGCTTTGGAATAATTCCAGCTTTTACCAGAACCATATGCAACGATTGCAATAGAATTAGATTAACCGCAACAGGATTATTTAAGAACTGTTTATTTGATGATGGGGTTTTTAACTTGAGAGATTTTATTAGATCAGGGGTAAGTGATGACGAGATAAAAAAGATCTTTCGAGATACGATTCTAAAAAAACCAAAAGATGGCTTTTTAGCAGAAAAGAACAGAAAATCAGAAAAAGTCTCTGAAAGTATGTCTACAATTGGAGGGTAAAAGTGAATTTATGACGATTAACTGTAATTTTTCTAGAGAAAACATTTCCGTTAAAGAGGCCATGGAAATTGTTTTGGAGCACACCGAAGAATTTGGTTCAGAAACTGTTCAACTCTCTGAATCACTGGGTAGGGTTTTACATGAAAATATTTTTGCAGATCGTGATTTTCCTCCATTTAACAGAGTGAGTATGGATGGAATAGCCATCAATTTTGAGACTTTTGAGATCGGAAAAAAGGAATTTTTTATCGAAGAAATTCAAGCCGCGGGTTCTGCCCAAAAAAAGTTAACGAAGAAAGAAAACTGTCTCGAAGTAATGACCGGTGCTGTTTTACCTGAAAATACTGATACGGTTATTCCCTATGAACTAGTGGATATAAAAGACCGTATTGCGAAACTTAAAACTATTGATGTTAAACGAAATCAAAATGTTCACTTTCAGGGTAAAGACAAAAAAAAGCGAGATTTACTTATTTCATCAAATACGATCATCTCCCCTGCCGAAATAAATGTGCTGGCTTCCGTTGGGAAATCTTTCATTAAAGTTTCTAAGAATCCAAAAATTGCCATTATATCTACGGGAGATGAATTGGTAGAGGTAGATCAGGAACCGCTTGCATATCAAATAAGAAGAAGTAATGTTCACGCACTTTCTGCCCAATTGAGAAGTTGGGGAATTGCTGCAGAAAGTTTTCATATCAATGATGATAAAAAATTGTTGAAAGCTTCCATTGGAAAAATTATTCAACAATTTGATGTTTGTATTTTTAGCGGAGCAGTAAGTAAAGGAAAATACGATTTTTTACCCGAAGTATTAGAAGAACTTGGCGTAGAAAAAAAGTTTCACCGAGTAAACCAAAGGCCTGGAAAACCTTTTTGGTTTGGCAAAAAAGAGTCAAAGACCTTCTTTGCCTTTCCTGGAAATCCTGTTTCAACTTTTATGTGTTGTGTCAAATATTTTCGCCCCTGGCTTTTTGGTTCATTGGGAACTCATTTGACGGAACAAACGGCAATCCTAGAAGAGAACTTCAGCTTTACACCAAATTTGGTGTATTTCTTACAAGTAACAGCCAAAAGTAAAAATGGGAAAATCTTTGCCAAACCAATTGCCGGACAGGGTTCTGGCGATTTATCGAATCTTACAGCATGTAATGCATTCTTAGAATTACCTATGGGTCGAGATGATTTTAAAAAAGGAGAAGTCTTTCCCATATATTATTACCGATAATATCTTTAAATTTGAATATATAAGCCAAAATCTCCTTGTAGGAGTATCTATACTTTAAAATATGTCCGATTCCTTTTCACATATCGATAAAAATAACCAACCAAAAATGGTGAATGTTGGCGAGAAATCCATTTCAAAAAGAAAGGCTACTGCCTATGCACTCATGTTTTTAGGCGAGGAGATTATTTCTCATTTTCAGGGGGAAGAACTCAATACAAAAAAAGGACCTGTTTTTCAGACAGCCATCATTGCAGGTATTCAAGCTGTTAAGAAAACTTGGGATATTATTCCGATGTGTCATCCTTTACCGATTAATGGAGTTGAAATCAATATTGAGGTATCAGACGCAGCCCATATTGAAATTTTTTGTACCGTTTACACAGAAGGAAAAACAGGTATTGAAATGGAAGCACTTCACGGTGTTAGCATTTCTGCCCTTACTGTTTACGATATGTGCAAAGCACTTTCGCAAAAAATGGTGATTAAAGAAATCAAATTACTGAGGAAATCAGGCGGTAAATCTGATTATCATTTAAAAGAAAATGAAAAATGAAAAACCATAGAAAGCACGCCACGCTCACAAGGAAAAAAGGAGGGAATTATGGTGTTAATGAAGTGGCCGTTTTAGGTTCAAACTGTGAAAACATCCGTCATCTTGCGATGAGAATTAGCGAGAAACTCAATCAAAAATACAAATTGGGCTATGTTGATGCATCTCACAATGAAGAAGTGGAGGGGCCAAATTTAGAAACTTTTACATTTCATAAATCGGGTGATTTTCATACTCATTCAAATCAAATGTCAAATCGCTATAATGATAAAATTCTTTTTTCGAGTTACGATTTTTTATTCGTTAATGGAAATCATTTTCAGGCAGACCAACAGATTTTGATAATCGATCCTAAAAAAGAAACTTCCGTAAAAAAAAGAGCTGCTCAGCTAACTAATGTACAATTGATCATTAAAACAGAAAACATAGACATTTTTGATTTCTTGTTAGATGAACATCCTTATTTGCAAAATTTAAATCAATACTTTATTGAGCAAACTGATGAGATCTCATCTTTTATCGAAAATATGATCTTGCAAGAAATACCCCCTGTAAATGGACTTATTTTGGTGGGCGGAAAGAGCGAAAGAATGGGAAAAGATAAGGCACAATTAGATTTTCACGGAAAACCTCAACAAGAATTTTTACATACCCTCTTCAAAGAATCACATTTTCAGGTTTACCTTTCTACAAGAAACGGACAAATTATTTCAGGATACGATTGTATCCAAGATACTTTTATAGGTTTAGGCCCTTTCGGGGCCATTTGCTCTGCCTTTCAGAAAGACCCTAACAAAGCCTGGTTAGTTGTGGCAACGGATTTGCCTTTTATAGATAGAACTGTTCTTGATTTATTACTTCAAAAGCGAGATCCAAAAAAAATTGCCACAGCTTTTAAAGGCATAGATAATGATTTTCCTGAGCCTTTAATTACCTTGTGGGAACCTAAGGCCTATCCAATTTTGTTGCAATATTTGGCTTTGGGCGTGAGTTGCCCCAGAAAAGTACTGATCAATAATGAGGTGGAAATCATTGACATTGATAAAAGATTCATCACTAATGTGAATACGCCCGACGAGTACCTTAAAGTGAAAGAGGAAATTGAAAAATCTTTTAGTTAAGCAATGGAAATTAACGAAAAAAGACTTTATCAAAGGCAAACCATTATACCTGTATTTGGAGAAAAAGGTCAGCAAAAACTTTCAAAGTCAAAAATAGTCATTGTCGGTTGTGGCGGATTAGGAAATCCGGTGGCAAGCTACTTGGCTGCTTCGGGAATAGGAACAATTTATTTGATAGATTTTGATAAAGTAGATGTTTCCAATCTGCATCGGCAGGTTTTTTTTAAAACTGAAGATATTGGCAAACCTAAAGCGTTTGTATTGGCCAATCACCTCCGAATGATGAATCCTTTGATCAAGGTATTTCCAAAAGCATTGGCATTGAACAAAGAAAATGTGCTTAAACTATTGGAAGAAATTGATTTAATTGTAGATTGTACAGATAGCCTTTCCACAAAATACTTGCTCAATGATGCCGCAATACTTTTGGATAAACCTTTAATTTATGGCTCTTTATATAAATTTGATGGTTATGTCTCTACTTTTAATTTAAAAACTCCTGAAGGGAATTCAGCTAATTTGAGAGATTTTTTCCCCGAGCCTCCCAAAAACCAAGTTCCTAATTGTGCCGAAGTTGGCACCTTAAATCCAATTGTAGGATTGATAGGTCTTTTGCAAGCAAATGAAGTTATCAAAGTATTGTGTGAATTAGGTCAACCTCTTATCAATCAATTATTGGTTTATAACAGCCTCAATAACCAGCAGCTAAAAATAAAAGGCGAAGCTAAAACAGATCGAAAAACCATTGAAATCCTCTGGAATCAAAATCAATATTTAGATGCTCGTTGCCAAGTTCAGCTGAAAGAATGGCTCATAAGCAAAGAAAATTTAACAGCGAGAAAGGAGCAATTTCATTTGATTTCTGTCATTGAAGATCCTAATCTCAAACTTCCATTCCGTGTAAATGAGACCATTCCTTTTACCGTATTTAATGCTGATCAAATACAACTCGATCCTTCCAAGGAATATGTTTTGGTCTGCCGAAAAGGAATCAATAGTTATTCAGCCACAAGTCAATTAAAAGCCAGATACCCCTATATAAAAATCTATAGTTTAGACAAGGGAATTGAAAATTTTTAGCATGGAAAATCCCTCCGACTATTATCACAAACGACTAATTTTTTTTCACGAAAAAGCTGCGATCCTAAAAAGCAAAATTCGAAGGATTGCATCATTGAGGTTATTAGTTTTCCTGCTAGGTGCAGTATTATTATACTTTTCTTTTAGGCAAGTCATCCTCAGTTTTTCCATTGCTCTTTTGTTTATTTGCCTTTTTATTTATTTGATTTTTCTGAACAACAAGTATCAAAAAGATTTTAAAAAAAACCTCGAATTGATCCAACTGAATCAATTAGAAATAGAGATTGCAAATGGAAATTTGAGTCATTGTGATTCGGGAGATGAATTTCTGGAACCAGATCATCCTTTCAGCTATGATATAGATCTCTTCTGTAAAGATTCTTTTTTTGTCTATCTGAATAGAACAGCAACAGGATCAGGTAAGAAGAAATTGGCCGAGACCTTGTCTTCTAACGATACTTCAGATATCAAAGAAAAACAGGAATCATTAAAAGAACTTTCTCAAAAACCTGAATGGCGACAAGATTTTATCGCAACCGCTAAACTCATTAAAACCGAAACAAATGAAAAAACTGTTTTACATTGGATAAAAAATCACAAGCCATTTTTAAACCAAAGATTTCGATTTTTGCCAATCTTTTTTTCGACCATTTCACTCGCTATAATTGCACTCATACATTTTTCTGTTTTGCCTTTTTCCATCCTAACTTTATGGTTTTTTACCGGTCTGGGAATTACGATGATTTGGGTAAAGAAAATTCAAGATTTTGCGGGGCATGCTGAAAAAGCATATAGCACAATTTCCCGGTTTGAGGAACTTATAAAAAGCATAGAAAATGAAACTTTTGATTCTGTTCTAGTACGAAATAAACAAAGAGAACTCTATCAGGACAATTTAAAAGCTTCTAAAAAATTATTTCAATTTGCTCGTTTACTCGATAAATTCGATCAGAGAAACAACATATTCATTGGTGTGATAGGGAATGCCCTTTTTTTGAGAGATATTTTTCTCGTCCTGAAAATGGAACTTTGGTTAAGAGAAAACCAAAACGAAGTTGAAAAATGGTTCGAAACAATCTCCTTTTTTGATGCGCAAATAAGTCTGGGAAATTTTGCTTTTAACCATCCTCAATTTACTTTTCCAAACCTATCATCAGATACCTTTTGCATTTTTGCCAGTGACATTGGACATCCCATGATCGACAAGAAAAAAAGAGTCGATAATGAATTTGAGATCGAGCCTCAAGAATTTTTTATTATTACCGGAGCGAATATGGCGGGGAAAAGTACTTTTTTAAGAACGATCGGCCTATCAATTATAATGGCTAATTGCGGCTTGCCAGTTTGCGCAAAAGAATTTCTTTACAAACCCATAGCTTTAATATCGAGCATGCGCACCAATGATTCTCTTTCTAAAGCAGAATCATATTTCTTTTCAGAGATCAAAAGACTTAAATATATTGTAGACGAGATTGAAAAAAAGCCGTATTTCATCATTTTAGATGAGATTCTCAAAGGTACAAATAGCCAAGACAAAGCGCTAGGTTCTCAAAAATTTTTGAGCCGATTAGCACAATCAGGTTCTACCGGACTTATCACGACTCACGACTTAAGTATTTGTACTCTTTCAGAATCCGTACATAACATCAATAATTTCTATTTTGATGCTGAAATATTGAATGATGAACTTCATTTTGATTACAAATTAAAACCGGGCATTTGTCAGAACATGAATGCTTCCTTCTTGCTCAAGAAAATGAAAATTGTTTAGTTCGTTTTGGTTAAATCTTGTTCTTGCGCTAAAAGCCAGGCATAAAATTCCGGATCACTATAGGGTTTAGTCCAACTATCGTGATCAGCCTCCGGATCGACAGTGAATTTTGGATTTCCTCCAGCTGCCTTAATTGCCTCAACCATTCTTTCAGAACTCGAAACCGGAACAACATTATCTTTTGCTCCATGAAAAACCCAAATGGGCTTGTCCTTTAAAACATAGGCTCGCCTTGGAAAATCAAAATTGATCGGTGCGCAAATGGGTGCAACTGCAGCAAATAATTGTGGATTGGCCATCGCAAAATCCCAAGTTCCGAAACCTCCCATGCTCAAGCCGGTTAGGTACACCTTTCTAATGTCAATATTATTATTTTTTACCACCTCTTCTAACAGGGTGTATAATTCATCAGAATCCCAAAGCCCATTTGCTTTGCACTGAGGGGCTACAACTACCGCATCTATTGAATTACCCTCGGCGATGTATTTTAAGGGTCCGTGAACACTTAACAAAGATGTGTCATTTCCACGTTCTCCTGAACCATGCAAAAAAATAATCAATGGCCATCTCTGTTTGATTTTTTTATAATTATCCGGATAATTGATCACATAGTTCATAGAAACTTCCTTCACAATCTTAGCGGTAAAACTCTTTTCCTCTAATTGAGCGAAAAGAAGTGAAGGCAACAAGAATAATAAAAGTTTGATTTTCATGATGTTGATTTTATGGATGTGCGTTTACCCATACCTCTCCGTCAGAAAAATATTCCTTCTTCCAAATAGGTACAGTTTGTTTCAATTTATTGATAGCGAATTGACAAGCTTCAAAAGCCGCTTCTCTATGCCCGGAAGATACAGCAATAATAACTGGAATTTCTCCAACCTTAAGTAATCCTTTGGCATGGTGAATGGCTACTTTTTTGATCGGATATTCGCTTATCGCTTGCTCAGCAATTTTATTCATCTCTTTTAAGGCCATTGGCTCATAGGTAGAGAAGTCGAGTTGTTCAACGCCCTTTTCTTTGGTATTATTTCTTACTGTGCCAACAAATAATGCAATTCCTCCACAGGCATCATCTCGCACAAAATCATAACACGTTTGCATGTTTAAAGGTTGGTCTGAAATCTTTATGTAAATGCTTTCGTTCATTTATCCTCCGCTAACTGGCGGTAAAATTGCAATAAGGTCATTTTGTTGTATGAAATAATCTCTGTCAACATAGACTTCATTTACCGCAAAAGCAAAATTTTTGATGTCGGCTAAATTAGGATATTGACTGATCAGGAGCCTTTCTAAATCCAGAATGGTACTCATCCCTTCCAGATCGATCAAAAGTTCATTTTCTCCTACAATATCGCTTGCGATACCAAAAAAAAGCGTTTTTACCTTCACTTTTCGTTTTTCACAAAGATAAAAAACAAAGTTAAAAAAAGCACCTAAGCTTTGGCGCTATTTAGACTCATTTTAAATTTTTTAAAGTTTTAGAATCTGAACTCAATAAACAATTGACTATCTTTTAACCATCTTGTAAAGATGGTAACTATTGTTACATAATAACTTCATGAATTTAATAAATTTGAGTAAAACAGCTCTTTGCGGATATATGGCTTCAATTAACCTATTCACTTTCCTCAATGAACTCTAAAAATAAAGCTTAGAATGAAATTTGGCTTCATCATAGACAACCGAAAATGTATTGGTTGTCACGCTTGTACAACTGCTTGTAAAAGTGAACATAACGTTCCTGTAGGCGTAAATAGAACTTATGTAAAACAGGTTGAAAAAGGTGAGTTTCCCAATACCCGAAGAATCTTCTCTGTGATGCGATGTAATCATTGCACGGATGCTCCTTGTGTAGAAATTTGCCCTGTAGAAGCTCTTTTTGTAAGGGATGATGGTATTGTTGATTTTGACAATAACCGTTGTATTGGATGTAAATCTTGTATGCAGGCCTGTCCGTATGACGCACTCTATATCGATCCGGACAATAATACTGCAGCAAAATGTAACTATTGCGCACATCGAGTAGAGGTAGGAAGAGCGCCGGCTTGTGTTGAGGTTTGTCCTGAACATGCCATTATCGCTGGAGATATGGAAAATTTCAACACAGAAATTTCACAACTTTTAGCTAGAGAGCAAGTCATTGTTCGCAAGCCAGAAAAAGGCACAAAACCCAATTTATTTTATATAGACGGAGATTATCAAAGTTTAAACCCTGAAAGTACTGACAGGTCTGGTCCGGGATTATGGAACTCACAAGCACGAGGGGTTGGTCATTACGCCAAAGCCGCAGAAAAAATGATCAACACCAATGACGAGGTAAACCTGTTGCAAATGAGTATCGATAATGAGTTACAAGCCGCCTATCAAAGAAAAGATTCCGAAAATCCTAACTATATTGATGTCTTAAATGGAACTGCAAGACGAGTATATGATACCCCTGATAAAGGTATCCTTTGGGGTTGGGAAGTTTCGGCTTATGTGATGACCAAAGCTATTTCAGCAGGCGCCTTTTTAGTTCCTTTTTTAGCGATTTTAATGGGTTATGACCTTTCGAAAGAAACAAAATTATGGTCGGCCGGCATATCATTAGTCTTTTTAGGACTTACCGGTCTGTTCTTAGTGATGGATTTAGATAGACCAGATCGCTTTTTAAATGTACTATTCAGACCTCAATGGAAGTCCTGGCTGGTTAAAGGTGGTTATACCATTTCTATTTTTGGGCTTTTAGTTACCCTTTGGGGCGTTGCCACATTTTTTGACTGGTCTATTCCAGAGAAACCCTTGCTTTGGGTTACGGCATTTTTTGCTGTTGTTTTGGCAATTTATACGGCATTTTTATTCGCGCAGGCGAAAGGAAGAGATTTTTGGCAATCACCCGCACTCCCATTCCATATGCTCATTCACAGCTTAATGGCCGGATCGGCAGTCTTTGTTTTGATCTCCTTATTTGCAGGAACTTACAATTGGCAATATTTGCTTACTTCAACGCTCTTGTTCTCTACCCTTTTGAATTTGTTTACCATTTTTACGGAAATCAAAATTACGCATCCAACCACGGCCGCTAAAACAACTGTTAAAATGATTACAAAAGGACAGTATAAAAATAAATTCTGGTTAGGTACGGTGATTATTGGGAATTTAATTCCGGTTCTTATCCTCATTTTTTCAGGAAATATTTGGTTCACTGCCATTGCAGCTGTGTTATCCCTTATCGGAATTTATATCACAGAAAAAATTTGGGTTGAAGCCCCACAAAGAATTCCTCTAGCATAAATCTTATTTATAAAAACTCAGTTATGGGCTACAAAAAACCTTCTTTTATAGAGAGTATAGCAGAAAAAATTGGATTGATTCCTGATCTGCACAAAATGGGATATCAAGAACCTGAAAAAGACATGATGTCTTTTTCAGAGGAAGAAGTTGCACAAATGTATGCCAACTTTCCACCTCCCGAAAAATGGGATGATTGGACAGAATATAACCCTGAAGTTTGGCCTCGTAAAGAAAAAAGAAATTATCAGATTGTGCCAACAACTTGTTTTAATTGCGAAAGTGCCTGTGGCTTAACGGCTTTTATAGATAAAGAAACCGGAGAGGTTAAAAAATTTGAAGGAAACCCTTACCATCCCGGTAGTAGGGGTAGAAATTGTGCCAAGGGTCCTGCTACTATTAATCAAATTACAGATCCCGATCGTATATTATATCCTCTCAAACGGAAAGGAAAAAGAGGTGATGGTCAATGGGAAAGAATTACGTGGGATGAAGCTTTGGATACCCTTGCCGAGAGAATCAGAAAAGCATTAAAAGAAGATAGACATAATGAAATTGCCTATCATGTAGGCCGACCCGGTCATGAAGGATTTATGGAGTGGGTGTTGCCTAGTTGGGGAATAGATGGGCACAATTCGCATACCAATGTTTGTTCTTCAGGTGCCCGATTTGGGTATAATCTCTGGTACGGGTACGACAGACCTTCACCTGATCACTCAGAAGCAAAGTTCATTTTATTGATTTCTGCGCATTTGGAATCAGGCCATTATTTTAATCCGCATGCCCAAAGAATTATTGAGGGTAAAATGAAAGGAGCTAAATTGGCTACAATGGATCCCAGATTGTCAAATACGGCTTCTATGAGTGACTATTGGATGCCCTCGTACCCCGGAACCGAAGCAGCGGTATTGTTGGCAATGGCTTTGATTATTCTTGAAAAGGGTCTGTACAATAGAAAATACTTAGAAAACTGGACAAATTGGCAACAGTATTTGGAAGCTTTACATCCCAAAATGGAAGTTACTTTCGAGAATTATATCGCTGCCATGATCGATACCTACAAAGAATTTACACCGGAATTCGCAGAAAAAGAATCTGGTGTAAAAGCAGAAATGATTAGAGAAGTTGCGGTAAAAATAGGCGAAGCAGGTGAAAGATTTGCTTCACATAACTGGAGAAGTGCCGGAGCCTCGAATCTCGGTGGTTGGGCCGTTTCTCGTTCGTTACACTTTTTACAAGTGTTAACAGGTTCTGTGGGTACCAAAGGAGGAACTTCTCCTAACTCTTGGAATAAATTCCATCCGGATGTGCCAAACCCCGCTAAACCTCAGAAAAAATGGAATGAACTACATTTTCCTAAAGAATATCCATTGGCCTTTTTTGAAATGAGCTTTTTGTTACCTCATTTTTTAAAAGAAGGAAGAGGTAAAATGGATGTTTATTTTACCCGTGTTTTTAATCCTATTTGGACCTATCCCGACGGGTTTAGCTGGATGGAAACTTTGATGGATGAAAATCTTTTTGGTCTACATACAGCTCTAACGCCAACTTGGAATGAAACTGCTTTTTTTGCCGATTTGGTTCTCCCCATGGGACTAGCCTCTGAACGTCATGATATCAACAGCTATGCAACACATGGCGGAACTTGGGTGGCATTCAGACAACCTGTTCTAAGAGAAGCCGCTAGAAGAAATGGTAAAAAAGTACAATTTACTTATGAGGCAAATCCAGGTGAGGTGTGGGAAGAAGACGAATTCTGGATAGAATTGACTTGGAGAATAGACCCTGATGGAAGTATGGGAATCCGAAAACATGTTGAATCGCCCTACAGAAAAGGAGAAAAAATCACGATTGAAGAGTACTACCAATACATTTTTGAAAGGGTAAAAGGATTGCCTGAAGTAGCCAAAAAAGAAGGTTTAACAGAATTTGAATACATGGCGAAATACGGTGCTTTTGAAATTGAAAAAGGCCAATCTTATAAAAAGAATGAAACCCCACTCACTTCAGAACAATTACAAGACTCAAAAGTAGATCCCAAAACACAAGTAATTAGTAAAAAAGGCAAACCCATCGGGGTTATGGTAGAGGGCAAAGCAGTTGTCGGTTTCCCCACACCATCGCGTAAAAATGAGTTTTATTCGCAAACCATGGTCGACTGGAAATGGCCGGAATATGCGCTGCCTAGCTATATCAAAAGTCATATTCACAACGATGTCTTAGACAAATCAAAAAATGAATACGTTCTTGTACCTACCTTCCGTTTACCTACCTTAATTCACTCAAGATCAGGGAATGCGAAATGGTTAGTAGAAATTTCGAATAGGAACCCAATCTGGATGCACCCGGAAGATGCCAATAAATACAAACTCAAAACTGGTGATCTAGTTAAAATGGTCACTGATATTGGTTACTTTATAGATAAAGTATGGGTAACCCAATCGATGAAACCGGGAGTTGTGGCTTGTTCACACCATATTGGCCGCTGGAAAAGAGAACAAGACCAAGAGGGGAACAGATGGGCCGTAAACACGGTTAAAATGGAGCAAGTTCAATCAGGAAAATGGAAAATGACTACCTTGTCCGGAATCAAACCTTTCTTGTCTGACGACAAAGATTCCAAACGAATTTTCTGGAAGGATGGTGGTGTACATCAAAACATAACACATGCCGTTCATCCTGATCCTATCAGTGGAATGCACACCTGGCACCAAAGAGTAAGAATTGAAATTCCCGGGCCCGGAGAAAATTACGGAGATATTTTTGTGGATACGAACAAAGCTCATGCAGTGTACAAAGAATGGCTTGCCATGACTCGCCCGGCACCGGGACCCGATGGTCTGAGAAGACCTTTGTGGTTCAAGCGGGCTTTCAGACCCGATGAATCAACCTTTAAAATTGACGAAAATAATTAATAAATCGCTCGAACCGATTAGCTAAAATGACCCTTCATCAAATCTTTCCTTTTTTAAATTGGATTCCTATTGCCAAAAAACATTGGAAAGATGATTTGATTGCCGGAATAACAGGTACAATCATTGTTATCCCACAGGCTGTTGCCTTTGCGATCATTGCAGGTTTACCGGCGCAATACGGGTTTTATACAGCAATGATCGTCCCAATAATTGCGGCACTTTTTGGATCCTCTTATCACCTTATTTCAGGACCAACTACCGCTATGTCAATTGTGGTTTTTGCAACCATCTCTAAATTTGCAGATCCAACAACCGAACTGGAAGCCTATGTTGGGTTAACCTTGGTCTTGACCTTTATGACAGGTGTTTTTCAATTATCCATGGGTCTGGCGAATATGGGAAAGTTGGTAAACTTTGTTTCTCATTCGGTTATTTTAGGTTTTACGGCCGGAGCTGGAATTTTGATCGCATTCAAACAACTCAAGCATATTTTTGGCTTGCCTGTTCCTCAAGGTTCATCTTTCTATGAAATTCTTGCATATATAGCAGCACATATAAGAGAAACAAACTGGTATGTTTTTTTTGTGGCCATGAGCACATTAATTCTAGCCTTGATCATCAAAAAAATAAAGTTTCTCTCCCGATATTCCATGCTTATTGCCATGATTTTAGGTAGTGCATTGGCCTATTTTTTGGGAGGTGCATCAAAAGGAATTGAGACGATCGGCGAAATTACAGGTAAATTACCTCAATTTAGAATTCCGGAAATTTCACTGGAAAGAGTAAGAACCCTTAGTTCGGGGGCATTGACACTGGCTCTATTGGGTTTAATTGAAGCCGTAGCCATCGCAAGATCTATCACTTTAAAATCGCATCAAAGAATAGATAGCAATCAAGAATTTTTGGGTCAGGGATTATCAAATATAGTGGGAAGTTTCTTTTCAAGCTATGCCGGTTCGGGTTCGTTTACGCGCTCGGGTGTAAATTATCAGGCAGGTGCAAAAACTCCTATGGCTGCAATTTTTGCCAGCCTTTTTTTAGTCATTGTTCTTCTTTTATTCTCGGGTTACGCCGCCTATTTGGCTACACCCGTAATGGGTGGAATTATTCTCTTAGTGGGATATAATTTGATCGATTTTGACCATATAAAGCAAGTTTTCAAAACAAGCCGTCGTGAAATATTTGTTTTGGCAACAACCCTATTTGGAACCTTGTTCTTTGAATTGGAAACAGCACTGTTAGGAGGGATCGCCTTATCCTTGTTTTTCTATTTGGAGCGAACAGCCAAACCGAACATTGCGATCATGGGACTCAATAAAGATCATCTTTTTATCAATACCATTAGAGACCCCAATACAAAGGAATGTCCTCAACTAAAAATTGTCAGAATAGATGGGTCAATTTACTTTGGCGCTTTAGAAGTAATCTCAGACTTTTTCAACAATCTTTATCAAAAAAATGAAGTGAAAAATGTGCTTGTCATTGCTAAGGGTATCAATTTTATAGACTTGGCCGGGGCTACATGGTTAGAACACGAAGTGAGTAAGTGGAGAGCAAGGGGAGGAGATATATACTTTAGCGGACTAAAAATTGTGAGTCAGGATGTCTTGAATAAAGGTGGTTTTAAGGATCATATCGGACAGGCAAATTTTTTTGTAGACAAAAAAACAGCCATCTCCGAGATCTATAAAAAATTGGATAAAAAAATTTGTGAACATTGTACAGTTCGAATTTTTCATGAATGTGAAAAATGATTGAGTTAAAATTCTTTAGAGAAAGTATTACTTTTGCTATGGAATTGTATTACAATGAAGCTTAATTCTGTATTGCCTTTTCTCGATTGGGGAAAATCCTATCATAAATTGTGGTTCAAAAATGATGTGCTCGCAGGTTTGACCGTGGGTGTTATGCTTATTCCACAAGGAATTGCCTACGCGATGATTGCCGGTTTACCTCCAATTTACGGGCTCTACACTGCTTTGATTCCTCCTGCTGTGTACACCCTTTTTGGAACTTCAAGGCAAATGTCAATTGGCCCGGCAGCAATGGATTCTCTTATTGTTGGAGCCGGTTTAAGCACTTTGGCTGCAGTAGGATCAGAACATTTTGTGGCTTTTGCCATAGCTTTAGCCTTTTTTGTGGGCCTTTTTCAACTCATTTTTGGACTTTTTAAAATGGGTTTTGTGGTCAATTTTCTGTCCAGACCGGTAATCAGCGGTTTTACTAGTGGTTCCGCAATTATTATTGCTTCAAATCAGATCGGAAATTTATTAGGGCTTGATATGAAAAGAAACAATCACATTCAGGATTTGTTCTTCGATTTTATTCATGCAGTAAAAGATATTCATTGGATAACAGCAGTTATTGGGATTTTTTCGATACTCGTATTGATCCTGTTAAAGAAATATGCTCCTAAATTACCGGGAGCCCTTATTGTCGTAGTTTTAGGAACGCTTATCGCATTTGCTTTTCAGCTCAATACAATAGGAGTACATGTTATTGGAAATATACCGGATGGATTACCAAGTTTTAAAATTCCGGATATCAATCAATCCAATTTAAAGGAACTGAGCACCTTGGCCCTTACACTTGCCCTAATTGGTTTTATGGAGGCCATCTCCGTTGCAAAAACAATGGAAACCAAACACAACGATTACAAGGTAAAACCCAACCAGGAACTCGCGGCATTAGGTTTTGCCAATATGATAGGCTCTTTTTTTCAAACTTACCCCGCAACAGCCGGAATGGCAAGAACAGCCGTGAATGATCAGGCCGGGGCAAAGACCCCTTTGGCGGGATTATTTGCATCGATCTTAATTGGACTTACTTTGCTTTTTCTCACACCTGTTTTTTACTATCTCCCCATTGCGGTGTTAGCAGCAATCATTATCGTAGCGGCGTATGGATTGTTAGACTTTAAGCTGCCAAATAAATTATTGGTATTCAGTAAAAGGGATCTCGTATTGTTAACCGCTACCCTTTTGACAACTGTTTTTTTTGGTATCAAAGAAGGGATTTTAGCGGGTATTGTCATTTCTTTAGGAATGTTGATCTATAAATCGACTAAACCGCATATCGCAGTTTTAGGGCGTGTGCCAAACACGAATTTTTATAGAAATGTAGACCGATTTAACCATTTGGAAGTCAATGACGATATTCTAATTGTTCGCTTAGACGCTCAATTGTATTTTGTCAACACTACTTTTTTTAAAGACAAGGTCCAGGCCTTTGCAGAAGAAAAAGGAAACAAGCTCAAATTAATTGTACTGGTTTTTGAAAGTGTCAATGACCTGGATAGCAGTGCCATTTATGCCTTGGAAGAGATCCATGATTTTTTCAGTAAGAAAGGAATTATCATCGCTTTAACGGGAATCAAGGGTCCGGTTAGAGATACCTTGGCCAAATCAGGACTGATGAAAAAAATTAGGTATGACCATTGTTTTATGAATGTTCAGGAAGCATTGGATAGTTATTCTAAAAACACCCTGACTAAACCTCTGCAGTATTCCTATCAAGAATTCATCAAGCAGATCAATCGATAAGTTTGGTAACATCTGTTACATAGACATCAGCTCTAATTCTTTAATTTTGAAAGAATTGAGTTAATGAACAAAAATCACATAATATGAAAGTAGAACAATTATTTACCGGGTGCTTGGCAGAGATGGCTTATTACATCGAATCGAATGGAGAAGCCGCCATTATTGATCCGCTAAGAGAAACTGATCCATACATTAGAATGGCAGAAGCTGACAAGGCTGAAATAAAATACATCTTTTTAACCCATTTCCATGCTGATTTTGTCTCAGGGCAATACGACTTGGCACAAAAGACTGGAGCAACCATAGTTTTTGGTCCAAATGCAAAAGCAGAATACGACATTTATAATGGAAAAGACGGAGAAGAATTTAAAATTGGAGAGATTAAATTGCGATTGCTTCATACCCCCGGACATACTATGGAATCTTCCTCTTATGTCTTAATCGACAAAAATGGGAAAATGCCCTATGTATTTACAGGGGATTGTTTATTTATTGGCGATGTTGGCAGACCTGATCTAGCCGTAAAATCTGACATAACTGAAGAAGACCTCGCCGGTCATTTGTTCGATTCTCTTCGAAATAAAATCATGACTTTACCGGATGATATTATCGTTTATCCCAATCACGGTGCCGGTTCGGCTTGCGGTAAAAACATGAGCTCTGAAACTTTTGATACCCTTGGAAACCAGAAGAAAACAAATTATGCGCTTAGAGCGGATATGACGAAAAAAGAATTCATCAAAGAAGTTACCACCGGATTAAAACCACCACCACAGTATTTTCCAAATAATGTGCGCATGAACAAATCCATCAATACAAGTATTGATGAGATATTACACAAAGGAACAACACCATTAGACCCTCCAACCTTTAAAGAATTGAGTGAGAAAAAAGATGTGTTGGTCGTAGATACCAGATCTAAAGAAGCCTACACAGAAACTGGAACTGTACCGGGAGCTTGGTTTATTGGTTTGGACGGAAGTTTTGCACCATGGGTAGGAGCTTTAATAAAAGATATCAACCAAAAAATAATTTTTATAGCTGATGACGAAAACAGGGTAAATGAAATTGTCACCCGTTTTTCAAGAGTAGGTTATGATAACACTTTGGGTTATTTGTTTGGTGGAATGGTCAATTGGGCAGATCACGGATATGAAATTGATAAGATTGGATCTTTATCTCCTATTGCTTTCGCGAAACAAGTCGCAGACGGAACAATAGAAAACCCACTGGATGTAAGAAAAGAGTCGGAATATTTGTCTGAACACGTCATTGGTGTTGATAACTTTCCACTCGATTTCATCCATCAAAATTTTGCGGAAATCAATCCGGACAAAACTTACGTATTACATTGTGCGTCAGGCTACAGATCGTTAATTGCCGCCTCTATATTTAAAGCAAATGGTGTGAAAAATGTATTCGATGTACGAGGAGGTTTCAAAGAAATAAAAGAAACCGATGTTCCTATTTCAGAATATGTTTGCCCAACCACACTGTTGTAGTAAATTGTTTTTAAATGTGAAAAAAAGGAGGTTTGCACCTCCTTTTTTATTAAATTTATGTATCAAAAATCTATCTCATGAAATCAATAAAAGCAATCTCTTTTTTAGTATTTATCTTATTTTTTCTGATTAGTTGCGGACAAAACAGTGAAAATTCCAAAGGAAAAAATGAGGTAATACAAAAAATTAATGTTGATGAATTTAGACTAGCGACTGAAAATTCGGTAATCATTGATGTAAGAACTCCGGGGGAATATGAAAGTGGTCATATTAAAAATGCCATTAACATCAATGTGTCTGATTCAAATTTCAAAGAAAAAATTGAACAACTCAATAAGAATGAAAAAGTCTATGTGTATTGTAAAATTGGATCGAGAAGTAACAAAGCTGCTAAAATTCTCGTAGAAAACGGGTTTACACAAGTTTACGACCTTAATGGCGGAATTATTTCCTGGCAAAGAGCTAACTTACCTTTAGAAAAATAATGTAGATGAAAAGAGTGATCTTTATTTTATCATTCCTATTATTCTTATTAGGTTGTCAGAATAAACTATCCAAAAAAGAAACGGAGGCCTATAAAGAATTAGGTACAAAAATTGCCAACACCACCGGAAAAGAATTAACTACCCAACTTACACAAAAATTATCTGAAGGTGGCTTAGAATATGCCTTGACTTTTTGCAATGAAAATGCCATCCTGATCACAGAAAATATAGCGAGTAATTACCATGCGGATGTGCAGAGAATATCGCATAGAAATAGAAATCCTTTAAACATCGCCACACCTGAAGATTTGGCAATCATAAATGGTTATATTGACGATGTGGAGAAACGAAAAGAACTAGAGCCTATTGTGGATGGCAATGATAATTTTGTGAAATATTATGCCCCTATTATAACTCAAGAAAAATGTTTAACTTGTCATGGAGTAGTAGGAAAAGAAGTGCATAAACGAACCGATTCACTGATTAAAAACTTATACCCGGCAGACCTCGCCACAGGATTTCAGACAGGTGACCTACGTGGGGTATGGAAGGTAACATTTAAAGAAAAAATACATGACAACATCAATTGAAATACTAAATTTAAAATGTGGTGGTTGCGCCAATTCTATTAAAAAAGGTCTTCTTGGTTTGAACGATCAATTAGAGGTGACCGTAGATTTGGAAAAATCACTTGTTACCATAAATACTGAAGATGATAATCTCGTAAAAAGCGTAAAAGAAAAACTTTCTAATATGGGATATCCTGCTAAAGATGAATCGAATACAATACTGCATAAAGCAAAATCTTTTGTGAGTTGTGCTAGTGGAAGAATGAGTAAAGAAGTCTAAAATGTCTAGTTTTAATGATATCATCAACCAAAAAACACCTGTGCTGGTCGATTTTAAGGCAGATTGGTGTGGTCCTTGTAAAATGATGGCACCAATTTTAAAAGAGGTAAAAGACCATTATAAGGACAAGCTCAAAATCGTTAAAATCGATATCGATCAAAATCCGGCGGTAGCCCAAAAATTTGGTATTAGGGGTGTACCTACGATGATCCTTTTTAAAGAGGGAAAACCCTCTTGGAGGCAATCAGGGGTAATGCAGGCAAATCAGCTTATTTCTATCTTAGATTCATATGTATAACTTAATTTTATAAAAATGACAAAAAATGTTGGTAGTACCGATAAGATCATCCGATATATATTAGCGGTCGTTGCACTTTACTTTGCTTATACCGGGGCTCTAGCTAGTCCATGGAACTATCTACTTTATGTAGTTGCCTTGATTTTAGTGGTCACTGCCGTAACCGGGGTTTGTCCATTGTTTTCTTTATTGGGAATCAATTCCTGTAAAATCAAAAAATAAAAGTTATGTCTGCTCATTATCAGGTCTTGATCATCGGAGGTGGAACTGCCGGTATTATGGTGGCTTCACAATTGAAAAGAAAAAATAACAATGTGGTTATAGGATTGATAGAACCATCTGAAAAGCATTACTATCAACCCGCTTGGACATTAGTAGGTGCCAATACCTATGAATTCGACAAGACGGAACGAGATATGGGCTCCCTTATACCTGTTGGTGTGAAATGGATTAAAGAACATGCCGATACTTTTGTGCCTGATCAAAATAAGGTCATTACTGCGGAGGGTAGCGAACTCACTTACGATTTTCTTGTTGTTTGTCCGGGTCTAAGAATGGCTCCGGAATTAGTTCCCGGCTTGACCGAAGCGATGGAAAAAGGAATTGTTTGCAGCAACTACACCGATCCAAAACACACTTGGGAAGTACTTCAAAATTTTAAAGGAGGTACGGCTCTTTTTACAATGCCAACCACCCCAATCAAATGTGGAGGCGCCCCACAGAAGATCATGTATCTGGCCGATGAATATTTTAAAAAGAGTGGTATAAGAGATAAAACGGACATCATTTTTGCACTTCCGGGCGGAGTGATTTTTGCTGTAAAACCCATTGCAAAAACCCTCATGGAGATAGTGGATAGAAAAGACATCAATGTGCGCTTTTTTCATAAACTAGTGAAGGTCGATGCCGAGAAAAAAATTGCCTGGTATGAAATAGACAAGGATCTAAGTGCCGGAGGTTGTGTGATTATGTCTGATGATGATACCAAGACTTTGGACAAAGAAATTCAGTACAATTACAAAAATGTAAAAACAGAAATCGAGGGTAATTTATACGGTATCTATTTTGATATGATGCACCTTGCACCTCCACAGGCGGCACCAAAATTTATTGCCAAATCTCCTTTGGCAACAGCTGATGGTTGGTTATCTGTTAACGATAAAACGCTTCAACACACAAATTTTCCAAATATTTTTGGTTTGGGAGATGTTGCACAGCTGCCCACAGCCAAAACTGGTGCGGCAATTAGAAAACAAGTTCCGGTTGTTGTATCAAACATTTTAGGAATGATACAGGCAAAAAAACTCGGAACCAAAGAATACGATGGCTATTCGTCATGCCCGTTAGTTACAGGTTACGGCAAAATGGTTTTGGCCGAATTTGATTATAGCAAAGAATTTAAACCTGATCCTAAACTAAAAACCAGATTATTTATAAATGATTCTTCAAAAGAACATTGGCGCCTTTGGATTTTAAAAAAATATATTCTGCCCTATATTTACTGGAATAAAATGATGAAAGGTGAAGAAGTATAAACCTTTCCCTTTATTAAAATTTTAAACTTATCCCCGCTAAAAAGTTGATCTCAGCTTGAGGATAATAGCCTGCTCCTTCTATCGTAATGGTTTCTCCGGGATTAGTCCAGGTGTCTTCATAGGTGTAAAAATATCCGTTTGATACATATTTTTGATCAAAGATATTATTGACGAGAAGGTTAAAATCAAGGGACTTAAAGATCCAAAAATCATTTAATGTATAACCTATATTTAAGTCATTGATCAAATAACTGTCTAATTTAGAACCTTGGCTATCAATATTGCCCATGTATTGTTCTCCTATAAATTTAGAGAGCAATCCAAAATACCACTGTTCATTAGGTTGATAGAGAAGCATATTAGACGCGACAACCTCGGGCGAAAACGCAATATTTGTCTTTCCCAAATCAGTTATTTCACCATCAATCGTTGCCACAAAATCAATATTCTTATTCTTGCTAAATGTAATACTTGGAATTAGAGTCCAATGATCTAAGAACCTCCATCTGGCGTCTAATTCTAAGCCCAGCCTGTAACTTTCCCCTGAATTTGTTCTGATAGGATTACCAACATCATCCAACTCTCCGGTTAAGACCAATTGATCCTCATAAGCCATATAGTAAAGATTAGCATTTATTTGTATATCAGGCTTATTGAATCTCCATCCCAATTCAAAATCATTTAATTTTTCTGCTTCTTCCACCCCATTTTCAAAATCATTCCTGTTTGGTTCACGATGAGCTCTGGCATATGAAAAATAAATATTTTGCACTTCGTCAATATCATAGGTCATTCCGAATTTAGGATTGAAAAATGCATAATTTTCGTCCACCTCAAGCGGTATTCGATCCGAAGTTAATCCTGTTGTTTTATATCCGACAAATCGCTCTTGAAGGTCACCGTAAACTTTCCAATTCTCGCTGAGTTTGAATGTTGCTTTTGCAAAAACGCTCACGTCTTGCTTGGTACCATTTCCTTGGTAATACCGATCCCTGATTTCAGAGTCTCCTGCAAAACGGGCCCAAATCACTTCACCAAAATGATCTCCGTCATACAAGCTATATGAACCGCCAAATATAAGATCTAACTTAGAATTTTTATAATTTCCAGTGGCGTTCATCACATAAAAATCATTGTCTAACCACCTTCTTCTTATCAAATCGGTCGTTTCAATTGTTTCATCGCCAAGTTGAATCGGATCGATATCGTAGTCTTCTAAAGATTCATCTTCTCTGTACTGTTCAAAATACCCCTTTCCTTTGGTATAATTTAAACCAATATTTGTAGACCAATAATTATTCAACCTTTGGGTCCAATGCAATTGAAAATGGTCTTGTTGATAATTATCTACTTCATTGTCGTAAAATTGGGTATCTCCATTTTCATCGGTATAGATACCCGCAAAGTTAAAAGTTCTATCTGTTTTAAGTGTTTCTGCATCTATCCCGTACCAGGCCTGATAGGTAATTTCATGTCCTCCAAATGTGAGTGCTTTTATCAAGGTATTATCGTCTTTATAAGCTCCTTGAAGAAAATACGATTTCAAGTCTGAACTTGCCCTGTCGATATATCCATCCGAAGTGATCACTGAAAGTCTTCCGGCCAATTCAAAATGATCTCCTAAAAGTCCGGTGCTAAATTTTACATTGTTTTTAAAGGTATTGAACGAACCAAAACTACTATTGATTTCTGCCCTTGCGCGATTAGATATCGACTCAGTTAAGAGATTCAAACTGGCACCAAACGCACCGGATCCATTGGTAGAAGTGCCTACGCCACGTTGCAATTGTAAATCTTCCACCGAGGAGGCAAAGTCAGAAATATTTACCCAGAAAGTACCTTGCGATTCTGCGTCATTATACGGAATTCCATTGATCGTAACATTAACTCGAGTGGCATCGCTACCTCTCACACGAATTCCTGTATAGCCTATTCCTGCACCTGCATCGGAAGTGGTTACAACTGAAGGCAAAAAATTCATCAAAATAGGTACATCTTGCCCTAAATTTCGCTTTTCAATTTCCTTTTTCGTAACGGTAGATTGTGCAAATGGTGCTTTTTCATCTATCCTTACAGACTTTACTACCACTTCTTCCAGTTGCACTGTATCTTGTAAAACAGATAGGTCTTGGGCCCAAGCCGTGGCCTGAATCAAAAACAAATAAAGAATAATTTTTTTCATGGTTTACCTTAAAAATTTTACAAATTCCTAAAATTTAAAAGGGTGTTGCCTAGTTGGCGCGGAGAGAATATTCCCTTAACAGCATTACCTGTTCAGGTTCATTGGGTATTATCTCAGCCGAAATATGTTTCAGCACCCCTCAAAAAAATACCTGACAAAAGTACGAAAGAAATTAACTTAAAAAATAAATTTATTCACTCTAATTTTTTTCTCAATTGTTTGATCCGGGCCTTTTTCTTTTTTGATTCCAATCGTTTTAATACTGAGGATCCCGTAGGTTTGGTAACTCTTCTCTCTTTTGGTTTCATCAACCCTTTTTGCAAGAGTTTTAAAAGCTTGAGCGTAACTGTTTCCTTGTTTTTGTATTGACTTCGGCTGTCATAACTTGCTAGAATTAACAAACCTTCTTTTGTAAGTTTATTCTTTAAAGTATTTTGAAGTAAGGCTTTTTCCTCCTCGGTCAAGCCCGATGAATTGATCAGATCAAAGGTCAGAATCACTTTCGTTGCAACTTTATTAACATGCTGACCTCCGGGGCCTCCTGAGCGCACAGCGCTATAATTGAGTTCCTTTAGAATGATTTCTTTATCCATCTTTTAATGAATAAGTTGCGAATATTGGTCGAGGTTTTCCCTTTGATCTAAAATTTCATCAATGGCCTTTATCGCAGTGGTAAGTCTTTTCTTGACATTTCCCGTCAATTTAATATAGGGCCTATTGTATTTTAGCAGGGCATTTTCAAAAGCCCGAAACATTTCTTCTCGCTGTTCAGGTCTGTCTCGCAGATCATCGGCTTCCCAGGGTGTATCTATATAAGTCAACAAATAAAGATCATAACTATTCTCGATCGCTGCTTCTTCAAGATCAGGATTCACAAATCCACCATAGTATTCTTCAGAATAAACCATTGTTTCCAAAAGATCTGTATCACAAAACAGCACTTTATCCGCCTTTTTCGCCAATTTATTTTCCAATTCCATTTGTCCGATCGCAATAGGAATCAGATCCTCAGCCTCACAGGTCTTTCTTTCATTATTCCACTTATTCTGTAAATAATCTCTGGCAAATTCAGGGGCCCAAACCGTATTATAATGAATGGCAAGCAATTCTGACAAGGTAGTTTTCCCTGTAGATTCGGGCCCGAAAAGAACCACTTTTATAATATTTGCGGGGTTTTGTTTAAGTCTTTTTTCCATGCCAAATATCCAAGAATAGCGATAAAGGTAAAAACAAAATACTGAAAACTGGTAAATGCAAAGCCTTTATACAGATAAAGAGGCACAGAAATCAGATCTCCAATGATCCAAAAGATCCAATTCTCTATTTTCCTTTTTGCCATCAACCACATCCCTACAAAAAAGATGGCTGTAGTGAGGGTATCAACGTAAGCCGGCCAACTATGCCATTTATCATTGATTTTATAGACGATAAAAACAAAAATTAAAGTGAGTACAAAAATAAGGGCAGACCATCTTTTTTCTTTTGGTGTGGTTCTTGAAATGGGTGTAACATGGGTAGTATCAACTTTTCTCGTCCAAATATACCAACCGTATACACTCATGATAAAATAATAACCATTGATGAGCATATCTCCAAGCAGATCCCACTTGTACAAGAGGTAAACAAAAATGGCTGTACTGATCATTCCGGTTGGGAAAACCAATATTTTATTTTGTTTGGAATACCAAACAGATAAGAAACCAAATATAACGGCAACTATTTCAAGAATGATGTCTGTGGTTTCGTAACCGGCGTATTGTTCAAAAAGAGAATCAATAAGTTGGCCCATGATGACTGCGATCTTCGGTTACAATTTTTAAAACAAAAACACAATTTTTCTGGTCGAGTAGCGCTTGGTGTATATGCTGATTGATGAAGTCCATTACCTCTACATATTCGCCAAAGATCTGTGTACTCAAACCGTTTTCTTCGACAACAAAATTTGAATTACGAAGCTTTTTGATAAAATCAATAATGGGTTGTTCAAAATCCTTGTGTAAAGGATACATAGAAATATCAATGGAAACTTTCATTTTTTTTAAGAATTAATTCGTGCAAAACAGAATGATCTTTCTCAAATGCAGTTCCTATCACCACAATATCAGCACCATTTTCATAGGCTTCTAAAAGTTGCGTCCTATTCTTGATTCCACCGCCAACGATAATGGGAATGTCCACCTGCGCACTTACCTGTTTGATGATTTCATTATCTACAGAATTTATCGCGCCACTCCCCGCTTCGAGGTATACCAATTGCTTGCCCAGGTACATCGCTGCTTTTGCTGTACAAACAATTTTCTCTACTTGATTTTGGGGAATTGGTAAAGTCTCACTTACCCGTTGCACGGCAGATTCGCGCCCTCCATCAATTAAAATATATCCTGTGGGAATAATTTCAAAATCACATTTTTCGAGCATGGGAACAGCTTTTAGCTGCTGCTCAATTAAATACTCGGGATTTCTGCCCGACAAGAGAGAGAGAAATAAAATGGCATCAGCATTCTCAGTAATTTGGGTATAATCCCCCGGAAACAGAATGACCGGAATTAGGGATAAAGCTTTAATTCGCTCGATCAACTTTTCAGTAAGGCCCAATTCAACAGTGCTGCCTCCTACCAATAGGATATCCACCTCTGCAGATTGTATTTGTTTTATCAAATTAGGGAGCTCTGCCAAAGAAATTTTATCCGGATCGAGCAAAACGGCGAGTAATTTCTCACCTTTTCTTTTCGCTTCTACTATTTCCTGGTATATTTTATGCATCTTCATCATTCAGGCATTGCGTAGACCAGCGTAAAATCTTCAACAAAAAAATCAAAATAAATGGAGAATTTGCGTTTCCATTCTCCAAACTCAACTCTTCCTTTTGATCTTTTATCGGAAAATAAAAAAGGATCGATAGCGATATGTTGTTTAAAACTGATTCCGCCAAAGGGATACATTTTATACATGGCTTCTTTGGCTCCCCATACTACAGTTAGCTGTTTTACAAGGTCCTCGTCTGAAAGTGAATCCACCTCGGTGTTCACAAATTTATCCTGAATGTGAACGATTTTTGGACGATTCATTTCAATATCAATGCCTACTTCATGATCGCTTACTATGATCCCCGAAAAATTGTGACTATGGGTAATCGAAATATACTTCCCGTCTTGTAAAAACGGCTTGCCGTGTTCATTGTAATACAAATCGAAGTCAGAATAACCGGCCGCTTTTAATAAGTGTCGAACACTCAAAAATCCCATTTGGTGAATTTGACTGCGCATGTTTTGCATTCTCGCTTTGCTGTTTTCTTTCAAGGGAGTATCCCAAAGCAGTTCCTCAAGGGTTTCTTCAATTTTCCACACATATACAGCCGTGTGTTCGTTGGGTTTTATTGAACGATATATGGGCATTATTTAATCAAAGGTATTTTGTATTTTTGCAAAAGAAAAACAAATATAAAGATTATGGCATCAGATACATCAACATATGTAAATTTTAAGGTAAAAGACATCCGTTTAGCAGACTGGGGAAGAAAGGAAATTGAACTTGCAGAGGCTGAAATGCCGGGTTTGATGAGTTTACGTGAAGAATATAAAAACGAAAAACCATTAAAAGGAGCAAGAATTGCCGGCTGTTTACACATGACCATTCAAACTGCCGTGTTAATTGAAACTTTGGTTGAATTAGGTGCAGAAGTTACTTGGAGTTCTTGCAATATCTTTTCAACCCAAGATCACGCTGCTGCCGCAATTGCCGCTAAAGGAATTCAGGTCTATGCATGGAAAGGAATGAATGAAGAAGAATTTGATTGGTGTATAGAGCAAACCTTATTTTTTGGTGAAGACCAAAGACCCTTGAATATGATCTTGGATGATGGAGGAGATTTAACCAATATGGTTTTAGACAGATACCCTGAACTGGTAAAAGGAATCAAAGGAATTTCGGAGGAGACCACTACAGGAGTTCACCGTTTATACGACAGAATGAAGGATGGAACCTTACCTCTTCCTGTGATCAATGTAAACGATTCAGTGACCAAATCGAAATTTGATAATAAGTATGGTTGTAGAGAAAGTGCTGTAGATGCGATCAGAAGAGCTACCGATATCATGCTAGCGGGTAAGGTTGTTGTGGTTGCCGGTTATGGCGACGTTGGAAAAGGAACTGCCGCTTCGTTCAAAGGAACAGGAGCAAGAGTTATTGTTACAGAAATTGATCCTATTTGTGCCTTGCAAGCTGCTATGGAAGGTTTTGAAGTGAAAAAAATGGATAATGTAATCGACAAAGCAGACATTGTTATTACCACAACAGGGAATAAAGACATTGTTGTTGGTAAACACTTTGAAAGATTAAAAGACAAAGCCATTGTTTGCAACATCGGTCATTTTGATAATGAAATAGATGTGGCATGGTTGAATAAGCATTACGGATCTACCAAAGTGGAAATAAAACCTCAGGTAGATAAATACACCATTAAGGGCAAAGATATATTGTTGCTGGCAGAGGGCAGATTGGTGAATTTAGGCTGTGCCACCGGTCATCCCAGTTTTGTAATGAGTAACTCATTTACAAACCAAACACTCGCCCAAATAGAACTTTGGAAGAATGGAGATCAATATGAAAATAAAGTTTATATGTTACCTAAACATCTGGACGAAAAAGTTGCTCGTTTGCATTTGGAGAAAATTGGTGTGGAATTAGATGAATTAAGTGTAGACCAGGCCAAGTATATTGGTGTAGAGGTTAATGGTCCGTTTAAACCTGAATATTACAGATACTAATTCTTCTAAAATAGTTTTTATGAAAAATATTCTTGTTCCTATTGGACATAGAAAAAGTGCATTAAACACGCTTAACTACGCCATAGATTTTGCCAAAGCATTTGATGCCAAAATTTACTTAGTTCATGTATTCTCCAGCACCAGGGTAACCGGTTCTTTTTTGAATATAGACAAATTAATGCTTGATGAATCAAACAAAATTCTTCAGGAATATTTGGATAAGGTAGATCAAAAAGGAGTTGAAATTTTTAGCGCTTCGTTGAAAGGATACGACGTTTTGGACAGTTTAAAAATGATCATCGACCATTACAATATTGATTTGATCATTTCTTCTGCCAAAAATGACGATTCAGACAAGACCTATTTTATAGGTAAAATTACCGGTGCACTAATCAAGGATACAGCGACACCCATTATTGTTGTTCCCAAGAAATCAAAATTTGTGGCAATACATAAAATATTGATGACCTTAAAATCAGGTTCCATCAAATCTGTCACTACTTTAGACCCTTTAATTACAATTCAGAAAAAGTTCAATACCGAAATTAACTTGTTACAGGTTAAAACACCTAAGTTTAATGAGGAAGACAATGCCTTAGACGAAACACTGGAGAAAATGATAAAGGAACGTATCTCTACACGTAATGCAACTGTTTTCCAGGGGGTTTTGGAATATCTTCACGAAGAAGCACCCGATATGCTTTGTGTTATTAGACGAAAACGTGGTTTTTTTGCAAAGCTTTGGGAAGAAGACCGCGTTAAAAAAATTGATTTTGAAGCAACAATTCCTTTGCTTATATTAAAAGGAATCGCTTAATTTGCGTTTCCGTTTGGGGCTATAGCTCAGCTGGCTAGAGTGCTTGACTGGCAGTCAAGAGGTCACGGGTTCGACTCCCGTTAGCTCCAC
>CAZWAN010000001.1:0-134769 GCA_964631875.1 uncultured Flavobacteriaceae bacterium | reverse complement strand
CTTTATCATCCTGTACTCTTTGGATCTCAGTGCTGTTTTAGTGCACTCTCCGTGCACTCTCTGTGCACTCTCTGTGCGCTCTCCGTGCATTCTCCGTGCACTCTCCGTGCGCTCTCCGTGCAATCTCCGTGCACTCTCCGTGCACTCTCATCTGTATTTTAGTGAGTTTGAATTATTATTCAAATTCATTAAATCGGGTCAATTTTAATAAGTACTTGAAGTTTTCCTGTGGATTTTTAACTATTCAGGAGAAATTGTATCTTTAGAAAAATATTTATACCATCATGAAAAAATTTCTTTCCCTTTTTGTTACTGTACTTTTGTTTATTTCTTGTGAAGGTCCGGCCGGCCCTCCCGGTCCTCCCGGTTTACCGGGTGAGGAGGTTATTTTTTTAGCAAGTGCTTTTGAAATTGAAGTTGATTTTACAGCTCAGAACGGGTATAGTATCGTAGAACCTTATGGGTTTGAAGTATTTCCGTCGGATGTAACACTTGTTTATATACAATGGGATTCAGCAGGTGGACAACCCATCTGGAGATTATTACCACAAATTGTAGAATTTCAAGAAGGCCAATTACAATACAATTTTGATTTTACGCGTGATGATGTAAGTATTTTTTTAGACGGTACCATTGATTTTGGTTTGTTGGGTAGTGAATGGACGCAAAACCAGGTTTTTAGGGTGGTCGTCATTCCTGCAGACAACGTGGATGCTGTGAACATTTCTAGCTTAGAGGCTGTTTCAAAAGCAGGAAATATTAGCTCATTCGAGAGAAAATAGACAATAGTATCCAATTTATTCAAGACGAATATGTATAAGTTCGATACCGTGTTTTTCTTGGAGTTGTACTGCCGGTATTTCTGGACCTATTGAAAATTGTATGCTTTCCACTTTGCTCAGATCGAACGCAGATCTGAGTTGGTGATCCAAATAATAGGGCAAAAAAGTAGGATAGGGTCTGGGTAGGGTAACCGTTTTCACGGGTTTTAAATCTGTTAAATTTAGACTGTAATCTCTTGTTTTTGGGGTTATTTCAATTACTTTTCCATAGGCATGTCCGTCGTTCATCACCAAGGCAATCTGCAATATACACGGTTTTTCATGGAGTGAATTTCCATAAAAGATCAGTTTTGTTTTGGTAGGCAAAGCGGCTGCCGCCGATTGGATCTTATCTAAGACAAAATGTTTGAATGAATAATCATACAAAGGTTTTGCCTCTGTATTTTCAGGATCTTTCACAAATAATGAATCCAAATTTATTTGGTAAGCTGCGGTGCCGGATTTGTGTGGAACAAGCTTAAATGTTTTTCTCCAGGGGGCAATGAGTAAATTGGCTTCCTGTTCTGCATTAAATAATTCAATCGGATATGATTTGGGAATTATTTCTGTTTCATAAGTCGATTTATCAACGAAATCCCAATCATAGGGTCTGCCTTTTTTACCTGAGGGATAGGTGTAAAAATCTTCTTCATTTTCCTGAACGAGTATATTGTACCTGAAATAACCCGAGGGAAGGGTGTCTGATGGAATTTCAACTTCATAATCGAAAGCTCCGGTTTTTTCCATAGCGAATGACATATATTGGTTATTGACATAACCGATGACTTCCATTTTCTTTACGGCACCGGGGGCAATAAATTGAGTCTTTATCTTCAGCGGATCATTTTCAATGGCCACTTTTTGTGGTTTATGTTGAAACCAGTTCTGATCTACACTCATTTTAGGTGCATAAAAATCATTTAATTGAAAAGACTTGAATTTATCCGTAGCCTTATGATTGTTTTTTTTGTTCTTTGCGATCAGAAAATAGGTTCCGGGTTTAATTTTAAACTCTCCGTTTGTCGTTTCACCGGCAAATTCATTTCCTATATTGATTCCACTTACAGCAAACTCATTTCCTAAATCGTCTAACATGATCTTCATAAGATTTTCATTCCATTGTACCACTGAAACAATTTTCTGAGGGCTGTTCTTTCCAAAAGGATCTTGTACGCGAACAGCATCAGGCATCACTTCCAAGCGCCAAATACCCGTTTCCACTTTATCCAGAAAATAGGCTCCTGTACCATTGTATCGAACAATAACTGAGTTTCCAAATCCCGCTATTTCCAATAGTTCTTTCCGGTTTTTGGGCACAGATTGCGTGTGGTTGGTATAAAAGAATTTAGTATCAGAGCTGTATACTGCCAGGTCGTTTTGATAATCAATAACAAAACCATTGAAATGAAGATTGTTGGGATATTGATCGAACTTTTGATAAAGAGGAATTTCATGAAATACTTCCGAGGAAATTTTTAAACTCAATGCCTTTTGAGGTGCATAGACAAGATTCATGTAGTGCGTGTTGTATTCGGTATTAAAAGGAGCCAAAAAAGTTGGGTCGTAAGAAAAGTGTGTGGCAATTTGGATACCTGCGGTTCTAAAGCTTCTCGCCATCGCCGGATAGATATAAGATTTATCTACATCGGCTGCGTCGAATTCATACACAAGTTTTGCAGCTCCTTTAGCACCAATTTCTTTTTCGAAAGGGATTGGGTATTCGTTGACATTGGGTAATAAATTCCCTGTAAGTTCTCTTTGATAACCCAATCCGGTGGGATACCATTGAAATGTTCCCCCTTGAATACCTCCTGCCAAATAATCTGCTGCATACTGAATGGCATGGCTCATATTGTAAAAAACGGGTTTTTGGTTTCCTGTTTTTTGTATTGATTTTACCATTCCGGCAACAAAACTTCGAACTTCTTCAGTCCTTCCCCGGTGGTGTGGTTCATTGCTCACCTCAAAAGCAATGACACTTGGGTCTTCTATATAGGTAAGACCTGTGTAGGGATTTTTATGATTTAAAAACTGGTATAAATAATTTTCCTGTGCTTTGATCGCTTCTTCATTGACCAAACATTCGTCTTTCCCGTAAAAATGTGAAAACCCGGGTGTTTCACTATCCTTTTCAGGCCAGCCATCTCCCCAAAATGCAATAGGGGTGATGACATAATTGATCTTGTATTCTTTTAATTTATGCAGCAAATAATCAAAAGTTTCTAAGTATTCATTTTCCAAAAGATTTCCTTTTACATCGCTGATCTGGGTATCCCAAACATGCACCCGGTACAAATCAAAGCCCAGGCGTGAAAAATGATAGACATCCTGATCAATCGCTTTTTTGGGGTCTATCCCCATTTTTTTGGCCTGCCGGTAGGCATGGGCGAACGGAACTGTATAATTTACACCAAAACCATGCACCTCTTTATTATTTTTACCCCATCTCATTACACCGTTTTGATCTACAAAAACATCATTTTGCGGGCGATTTTCCTGAGCATGGAAGTTTGTTGATAAGAGCAAGAAGAAAATAGGTACTATTCTTGCGACTTTCATTGACTTATGAAATATACTCTCCATAGATTTTTATTTTCCAGACCAAGATATTCTTTTTGATACATTTCATCAGAACTATTTCATATTTTCCATACCTAATTTCCCGTAAAAATACTTGTGTATAACAAATAATTAGGGCATTTTTAGGCTTTTAAAACCTCTGACATGGCCGAACCGCATACAATAAGCATTATAAAATTAGCCCCCATTTCTCTTGTAGGCATAAAAATAGAGACGAATCTTCAAAAAAATGAATCAGTTGCTCTATGGAAAAAATTTAAGCCTAGGGTCAAAGAAATTAGCCACAAAAAGAATGATCGCTTTTATTCTGTTCAGAATTATTTTGAGTTTGATCCAATTCAATTTACTTCAGAAACGGTTTTCGATAAATGGGCGGCTGTAGAGGTGGAAAATGAGGATAAACTACCGGAAGGGATGCAAAAGCTCGTTATTCCCGCGGGTATTTACGCTACTTTTGTTCACAGAGGAACTGTGATGGATTTTTCAAAATCTTTGTATTATTTTTTCTCGCAGTGGCTGCCGAATTCAGACTATGTTCTAGAAAACCATCCACATTTTGAAGTGTTTGACCATCGCTATTTAGGCCCTCAAAACCCGGATTCTATAGAAGATGTTTTTATTCCAATTAAGTTAAAATGAAATCGTTTATGATGAGAAGAAATGGTATGCTTTTGGTTTTCGTATTTTATATACTGTCAATTTCCGCACAAAACACTTTACAGGAAAGATTAGGTTATACCAAGACCTCGAAATTGTTAATCATTCATGCCGATGATCTGGGGATGGCGCATGCCGAAAATTCCGGGAGTATATTGGCCATGGAAAAAGGTTCAGTGAATTCTGCCAGTATCATGGTACCCTGCCCCTGGTTTTCTGAAATAGCTGCCTATGCCAAAGATCATCCAAATGGCGATTTTGGTATTCACTTAACGCTAAATAGTGAATGGAAACAGTATAAATGGCGACCTGTGCTGGGCAGTGATGAGGTGAGGACATTGGTAGACAAAAGTGGTTTTTTGCATGAAGATCTCGAATCGGTTGATCTAAAAGCAAATGCTGCAGAGGTTGAAAATGAATTGGAGGCACAAATTGAACTCGCTTTAGCTCATGGCGTAGATGTGACTCATTTAGATACACATATGGGTGCCCTGGTGCTCAATCCTGATCTGTTTTTGGTGTATAAACGACTTGGAAAGAGTTTTAAATTACCCATTTTGTTAACAAAAGGTGATCTGGATACTTACGGATTGCCGGCCTCCTTGCTGGGTGAGGAGGATATAGTACTGGATCAGATCTTTGTGGCAACGCCTCAAGACTTTCAAAATGGTTTGGATGCTTATTATACCGGAATTCTGCAAAACTTAGGGGAAGGGGTTCATACTATTTTAATGCATACAGCTCATCAAACAGAAGAACTCGAGGCTGCAACAATTGGGCACGAAGATTACGGTGCAAAATGGAGACAACAGGATCTGGACTTTTTTACCAGCGAAAAATGTAAAAATTTACTCAAAGAAAATAATATTCAGTTAATTACCTGGAGAGAAATTCGAGATCAACTTATTCGACAATCGAAGTAAAGGCGTTGTCAAAATCTCGCCAGAAATGTTTATATGATTTACTCACCACTTCAGCATCCAATATTTTAACAGGAACTTTCATGGCCAATGGTGCAAAGGCCATGGCCATTCTGTGATCGTTATACGTATCAATAGAAATGTTCGCATTGATTTTATCGGAAGCCTTTAAATGTAGGCTTTTATCAGTTACAGAAATCTCTGCACCTAATTTGCTGAGTTCCTTTTTTAAAGCCTCTAACCGGTCGGTTTCTTTGATCTTTAGCGTGTGAAGTCCCGTCAATTCACAGGCTATCCCAAGTCCGAAACAAGTTACCGCAATGGTTTGGGCTATATCGGGTTGTTCAATTAAGTCCAGGTTGATGTTCTTTTGTTTAAAACCCTTTACTTTTTTGAGATGAATACCGTTGTTATAAAAAATGGTTTCCACCCCAAATTCTTTATAGATATCTACCAAGCGGCTATCTCCTTGAAGGCTTTCTTTGTCATAGGCCGAAAGACTCAATTCGCTTTCTTGGGAAAGAGCGACCAAACTATAGAAATAGGAAGCAGAACTCCAATCAGATTCTACGGTAAGGGTAATTGGCGCAATTTGCTTTCTCGGAAAAACTTTGATGATCTGACCTTTCCACTCCACATTTACACCCAATTTTTGCAGTAAAGTGATCGTCATTTGCAAATAAGGAGCAGAAGTAATGGCTCCCTCTAATTCTATTTCCAGACCATGGGGAAGTGAAGGGGCCACAAGCAGTAGGGCGGAAATGTATTGGGAACTTACATTTCCTTTTATCCTTACCCTTTCTTTTTTAATGTTTTTCCCCTGTATTTTTAATGGGGGAAACCCCTCTTGATGAACATAGCTGATCTCTGCACCGAGATCTCTCAAAGCCTCCACTAAGACCTGAATGGGTCTTTCCTGCATTCTTGCGGAGCCCGTCAGAATGACTTGGCTGTCGGGATCAGTCGCAAAAAAAGCAGTCAAAAATCGCATCGCCGTTCCGGCATGTCCTATGTCGATAGTTTCTCCTTTAGAATTCAAAGCATGGTGCAAATGCAGCGTATCATCAGAGTCTGATACATTTTCTAAAGTAATGTTTGGAAATAATTTTTGAAGGATCAATAACCTGTTCGATTCGCTTTTTGATCCTGAGATTATGATTTCGATATTTTTGAGTGATTTATTTGTGTAATCAAGACTTAAATCCATATTTTAGAAACTTCATTTTTTACTTACTTTTAACTCAAAAACCGTTAACGGACGAAATTTATGAAAAAAATAATACTATTGGTTTGTTGCCTGCTTTTAACAATGGCGCACAAAGTTAACGCACAAAAGAAATTAAACAAATATCCCGAACAAATTTATGAGGCCATTCAATGGCGAAACATTGGCCCTTTTCGCGGGGGTCGGAGTGCAGCTGTTACAGGAGTACCAGGTAAAGCCAATTTATTTTATATGGGTGCTACCGGTGGGGGTGTTTGGAGAACAACAGATGCAGGGAATTCATGGGAGAATATTTCCGATGGTTTTTTTGGAGGTTCTGTTGGGGCAGTGTCTGTGAGTGAATGGGATAATAACGTGATCTATGTGGGTATGGGTGAAGTGACGGTTCGAGGAAATGTATCTTCAGGTGATGGCATGTGGAAGTCTGTAGATGCAGGAAAAACATGGAATCATATGGGTCTGCCTAATTCCAGACACATTACGAGAGTGCGTATTCATCCCAAAAATGATGAGATTGTATATGCGGCTGTCTTAGGCGATTTGTACAAATCCTCTGAGGAACGAGGTGTGTATAAAAGCATCGACGGCGGTAAGACATGGAAAAAAGTCTTGTTTGCCAATAAGGATGCCGGGGCAGTAGATTTATTAATGGACCCAAATAACCCCAGGATTTTATTCGCCACAACCTGGAATGTGAGAAGAACACCTTATAGTTTGTCGAGTGGAGGGGAAGGTTCAGCGTTATGGAAAAGTGTTGACGGAGGAGATACATGGACAAATTTATCGGCAAATGAAGGTTTACCCAAAGGGGTATGGGGAATTGTCGGTGTTGCCGTTTCTTATCAAAACTCAGATAATGTTTGGGCCCTGATCGAAAACGAAAATGGAGGAGTATATAAATCCAATGATGGAGGAAAAACATGGAAATTGCTGAACAGTGAAAGAGATCTGAGACAAAGAGCCTGGTATTATACCCGTATTTATGCCGATACCCAGGATGAAAGTATAGTGTATGTGATGAATGTTCAATATCACGTATCAAAAGATGGCGGGAAAACCTTTGCAAGTTTTAATGCTCCCCATGGCGATCATCATGATTTATGGATCGCTCCAGAAGACAATCAACGCATGATCATTGCAGATGACGGCGGTGCACAGGTGAGTTTTGATGCCGGAAAGAACTGGTCTACCTATGAAAATCAACCAACCGCCCAGTTTTACAGGGTTGTCACAGATGATCATTTTCCTTACCGCATTTACGGAGCTCAACAAGACAATTCAACCGTGAGAATAAGCCATAGAACCGACGGCAGGTATATTGATGAAAGTGATTGGGAAGAAACTGCAGGGAGTGAGAGTGCCCATATCGCGGTAGACCCTCTGAACAACGATATTGTTTATGGAGGAAGTTATGGTGGATTTTTAACAAGGGTAGATCATAAAACGAATGAGTCAAGAGCGATAAATGTTTGGCCGGATAATCCTATGGGACATGGAGCAGAAGATTTTAAGTATCGTTTTCAGTGGAATTTTCCAATTTTTTTCTCACCCAATGAGCCTAAAAAATTATATGCTGCCTCAAATCATTTACATCTGACAATCAATGAAGGCCAATCTTGGGAGGTGATTAGTCCTGATCTTACCAGAAATGATCCAAAAACATTGAAGTCTTCAGGCGGACCTATAACTCAAGACAACACAGGGGTAGAGTATTATGGAACCATTTTCGCAGCAACAGAGTCATCTTACGAAAATGGGCTGATCTGGACGGGCTCTGATGATGGACTTGTTCATGTTACACGAAACGGAGGAAAAGATTGGCAAAATGTAAGTCCGAAAAATATGCCCGAATGGATGATGATCAATTGTATAGAAGTTGATCCATTCGTTAAAGGCGGTGCTTATATAGTAGGTACAAAATATAAATCCGGTGATTATAAGCCCTATATTTATAAAACAGAGAATTACGGAAAATCATGGAATTTGATCGTAAATGGAATCGGTAGCGAAGATTTTACTCGCGCCTTAAGGGCAGATCC
This sequence comes from uncultured Flavobacteriaceae bacterium, assembly GCA_964631875.1. GTDB lineage: Bacteria > Bacteroidota > Bacteroidia > Flavobacteriales > Flavobacteriaceae > Namhaeicola. The sequence goes on along the minus strand of CAZWAN010000001.1, from coordinate 126,527 downwards.
AAAAAGAAAAGGCTTACTCTATGCAGGTACTGAAAGAGGAATGTATATAAGTTTTGACGATGGTTTGAACTGGCAAAAATTTCAGTTGAATTTACCCATGGTTCCCATTACTGATTTGGCGATCAAAGATGATCAATTGATTGCTGCTACACAAGGAAGAGCCTTTTGGTTAATTGATGATCTAACACCTTTGCATCAAACCGAACAGAGTATGGGTGATAAATCTATGATTTTATATCAGCCAAAAGATGCCTATCGCATGTCCGGAGGTAAAGGGGCAAAATCGAAATCTTCCGGTGAAAATCATTATGGTGGATTGCCTGTTTATTATTATGTCAAAGACACGGCTAAAATGGATACACTCAGTTTAGCTTTTTACGACGCAAAGAAACAGCTGATCAATAAATATTCTACTCATCCCGATAAAAAGAAAAATGAAGAAGAATTAAAAGTGAAACCTGGAAGCAATGTTTTTCATTGGGACATGAGTTATCCTTCTGCAGAAAAGGTGGAGGGGATGATTTTATGGTGGGCCTCTCTGAGCGGACCAACGGCTTTGCCGGGCAAATACTGGGTGGTTTTGCAGAAAAACAAAGAAAAAATCGAACAGCCGTTCCAACTGCTTAAAGATCCGAGGAGTAAAAGTACTGAACAAGATCTGAAGCAGCAGTTTGATTTTATGATCGGGGTAAGAGATAAAATGACGGAAACGCATTTGGCCTTAAAAAATGTAACCAAAGCCAAGGAGCAGATCACCAAACTGGAAGGAAGTATAGTTGACAAAGAAAAACACAAAGAATTGTTGGCTGAGGCGGATAGAGTGAAAAAGGAAATGACAGAAATCGAGAACAATCTATATCAAACTAAGAGTAAAAGTGGTCAGGATCCTTTAAATTATCCTATCAAATTAAATAATAAATTGGGACATTTGAACTCCCTTACCTCAATGGGAGATTACAAACCAACCGATCAGGCGGTAGCTTTTAAAAACGAGGTAATAGGGGATATTGATAAGGAGCTGACTAAGCTGCATAAAATATTCAAAACAGATATCCCGGCTTTAAATCAAAAAGTAAAGCAAAGTGATATCGACTTAATCCAATTGAATGAGGACTAATTTATTTGATGTTTCTTGAGGTTGTCCAGATGGCATAAACCAATGAGACCAAAAGTTTAATGCCGAAGAAATTTATCCATTTCCCGTCGGTAAAATTCTCTTCGGCTACTTTGGCAAAATCAAAGCGGATCAGTGCCGAAAAACTATTGAATAATAGTGAAATAATGATCAATATTCCGAAAAAAGTCAATGCAACTTTGAAAGTTAATTGCCAAAATTGAGGATGTTTTATTTTTTCTGTAAAAGTCATGGTTTTAGTTTTTCATTATTATGATGACGATCGTGGTCACGTTTGGCTTTAAAATCCATTTTTTTATCGAAAGAGGCTTGAAGATCGATGCCAGTTTGATTCGCTAAACAGACCAAAACGAATAAGACATCGGCCAGTTCTTCACCCAGGTCTTTAGATTTATCGCTTTCTTTTTCGCTTTGTTCGCCGTATCTTCTTGCGATAATTCTCGCCACTTCACCGACTTCTTCTGTTAATTGCGCCATATTTGTGAGTTCATTGAAATAACGAACTCCGTGTTGTTTGATCCAATTATCGACTTGAATTTGGGCATTTTTAATATCCATAAATAGGTTCTTTTATCAGCAAATATAGAGAAATCAAGGATTTTATTTTGTTGTAGTCTTTAGCACTTTTAAGAAATCTTCTCGAGGGATCTCTCTTGCCCCTAAACTTTGCAGATGGGGATTATACACCTGACAATCGAGCAGGGCATAATTTTCCTTTTGCAATAGGTCGCATAGAAAAAGAAAAGCCAGTTTTGAAGTGTTGCTCACTTTGCTGAACATACTTTCTCCGGTAAAGACATGTCCGAGATCTATACCGTAAAGTCCGCCAACTAATTCTCCCTTTTCCCATACTTCAACAGATTTTGCAATCCCTTTTTTATGCAATTCGATATATGCTTTTTCCATTTCATCCGTTATCCAAGTGCCCCCTTGGTCGGGTCTGTAAATAGATTTACATTGTTTAATCACCTCCCCGAAGTTTGTATTACATGTAAGGTCGAATCGTTTACTCCGGATGAGTTGTTTCATGCTTTTACTCACTTTTAACTCATCAAAATACAGCACCATACGCTTTGGCGGACAATACCAAATTATGGGTTCACCGGGGTTATACCATGGAAAAATCCCATTTTGATAAGCAAAAATCAATCTTTCTGCAGAAAGATCTCCACCTATAGCTAATAAACCATTTTTATCAGCTGCAGAGGGTGGCGGAAAGTAGATTTTTTTACCAAGTAGATACATACAAAAAAACTGCAAAGAAATATTCTGTGCAGTTTTAGGCTTTTAAGTGTTGTTTTCTTTTAAAACGGAAGATCATCCGGTTCTTCATCTTTGTAATTGTCGGCCGGTACAAAACTTTGCGCTTCCATCGGAGGAATTGAACTGTGCGATGCCTGGGCTTTTTCAATTCTCCAGCCTTGAATAGAATTAAAATATTTGGCTTCTCCTTCAGGATTGATCCATTCTCTACCTCTTAAATTGATACTGATCTTTACCAAATCACCTTCAGTAAAACTGTTTAACAAATCACATTTGTCTTGAGTGAATTCGACCAATAAAAACTGCGGATATTGTTCGTCGGTCACTATAACTACTTCTCTTTTTCTAAATCCGTTATTGCCAAAAGTTTTAGTGGCGTCAATTTTTTTAATTTTTCCGTTTATTTCCATAAGTTAAATCTCATTTATTAAAAGCACTTTTAGTGCGCTTTCAATGTCATTTTTTTCTAAAAACTCTTTGGCAAAAATATGTTTTTCTTTCGTTTTTAGCCCCAGAAACTGAGGGTTCTCTTTCAAAAACTTATCAACATCGAGCTTTTCCGGCAGGTTTTCCGTATTTCCCAGTTTGCCCAGATCATTTCCACTGAGCCATTTACTCAATCGCACCTCTTCGGGTAAATTGTCTATCCCTATACCCAATTTAGACACAGGTTTAGGTACGGTGAAGAATCCGTCTTTTGCTCTGCAATATTCATTAGCCCCTGCTCGCGCTACCAGATCCAAAGCAAGCTGGTCTATTTCATTTTCATCATTTAAAACACTTTCATGAATGTGCATACAAAGTATCTCTGCCATCACCAAATTTCCTGCGCCACCTTCTTTTCCCAAGGCAATTACCTCGTTTACTTTACACTCGAATTGAATGGGCGATTCGGCTACACGAAAAGGTTTGACCAGATCGGATTTGAGCATGGTTAAACCGGCTTTGATAAATTCATTGGTTCCTTCTGGGTATTCCACACTCGCCAAAGAGGTTTGTTGCACCAAATTGTAATTTACAACATTAATCACAACTTCTTTGGTCTTTAAAATGTTTTCCAAAGTGTGTTTCGTGGTATTGTCGCGCACCCTTCTTGCCGGAGAAAAAATCAGGATCGGAGGATTAGCACTGAACACATTGAAAAAACTGAACGGCGATAAATTCGGATTACCATTCTCATCGATGGTACTGGCAAAAGCAATGGGTCTGGGCGCCACTGAACTTAGTAAATATTGGTGTAATTTAGGCGTTGAAATATTTTTAGGAAGAATTGTTAACAATTGTATTGATTTTTTAACAAAAGTAACTAATATTTGTAAATCAAATAATAACTATCACTTTTTAAAGTTTAGATATTAGAATTCTTAAGGCTGTATATGAACTTCCCTGAAACCAAGACCATTATTCGGTGGGCGCTTACGATTGCTTCTTTTTTAATAGTGGCCTTAATTCTATGGAATACAAATCAGTTTTTTCAGAAGTTTAAGAATGAGGAGCGATTAAAGATGGAGGTTTTAGCCATCGCTTACGAAAATTTCAATAATATAGATCTCGATGTTGATGTAAGTCTGGAAGAAAAGATCATTGCCAGTAACAGCAGTATTCCAATGATTGTCACTTACGATAATGGAGATATATATCGTTGGGCCAATTTAGGAGTTCCCAATTCGAGTAAGTTTACTTCTTTACCCGAAAAAGATCGATTATACCTGCACAAGCAATTGCGTAAAATGCAAGCCGAAAACGAACCTCTGGTAGTAAATTACAAACAAGACAATGTAAATGTTACCCAAAGAATTTATTACAGAGATTCTGATTTACTCAATCGTTTGCAGTTTTATCCTTTAGGCTTGTTGCTTATTTTACTTTTGTTTGGGACGATTATCTATCTCGTTTTCCAGCAAAATAAAGTTGCGGAACAAAATAAACTCTGGGCCGGAATGGCCAAGGAAACCGCACATCAAATCGGGACACCACTTTCTTCTTTACTCGGATGGGTCGAACTTTTGCGCCTTGAAAACACGAGTGAAGATATCGTGACAGAAATAGAAAAAGATGTAGATAGACTTAATACGATTGCTGATAGATTTTCTAAGATAGGATCAATTCCAAAATTGGAACCAACCGACTTGGTTGAAGAAACTAAAAATGCTTTTGGTTATATTAAATCGCGAAGTTTTAAACAAATAACCTTTGATTTTAAGGATGATTGCGGTGAACCTTTAATGGTTAATTTAAATCAACAGTTGTATAGTTGGGTAATTGAAAATCTGGTTAAAAATGCCATAGATGCCATGCAAGGAAAAGGAAATTTGACAGTAACCATTTCAAGAGAAAATAACCATGCCCTGGTTTTAGTTTCTGATACGGGTAAGGGGATTCTCAAACGTCTTCACAAAAAAATATTTGACCCGGGGTATACCACGAAGAAAAGAGGATGGGGATTGGGCTTGTCTTTGACCAAAAGAATTATTGAAGACTATCATAATGGCAGAATTTATGTAAAGAATTCTGAGATTGGTAAGGGAACTACCTTTGCCATTGAGTTAAAGCTAATCGGCTAATATTTAAAGTTCCGCAGCAATTCTTTTTGCTAATTTCTTAAAATCTTCTTCACCCATTTTTACTTTTTTACCGAAAGTAGCATCACTCATTTCATTTAAAGGAATCAAATGTACATGTACATGTGGAACCTCTAACCCTATGACGGTCATGCCTACTCTTTTACAAGGCACTACTTTTTCAATTGCTCTTGCGATATCATAGGAATAATCCATTAAACCCCTGTAAGTTTCTTTGTCCAATTCAAATATCTTGTTCACTTCCTTTTTAGGTACCACTAAGGTGTGACCAATAGCGTTCGGATTGATATCTAAAAAGGCATAAAATTGTTCGTTCTCGGCTATTTTGTAGCTTGGAATTTCTCCATTGATAATTTTAGTAAAAATACTGCTCATACTGTGGGGATTAAGATCTTGTGATTTCTAAAATTTCAAACTTCATGATACCTTTAGGCGCTTGTACTTCTGCGATCTCCCCAACTTTTTTACCCAAAAGCCCTTTGCCAATGGGAGAATTTACGGATATTTTTCCCTCTGCCAAATTCGCGATAGCATCTGCGACGAGTGTATAAGAAAACTCCATTTTATTGTCGAGGTTCTTTATCTTAACCGTAGAAAGGGCCAATACCTTCGAGTTGTCCAGTTGAGATTCATCGATCAATCTCGCTTTTGAAAGCGTGTTTTTAAGCTGAGCAATTTTATATTCCAAATGAGACTGCTCTTCTTTTGCTGCATGATATTCCGCATTTTCACTTAAATCCCCTTTATCGCGTGCCTCAGCTATTTCATTTGTTACACGTGGGCGTTCCACATGTTCTAAATGTTCCAATTCGTCACGTAATTTTTTTAATCCCGCCGCAGTGTAATAAGAAACTTCACTCATAATTCGTCATTTTGAAAGGTGATATAAATACAAAAAATCTCAAATCCAACATGCTGGAATGAGATTTCATTACAAATGTACGAATAATTTTTAAAATTAAAATATTTGTAACTTGTCGAGCTAATTGCTCTGCAAGCCTTATTTTTGTCATCAGATTTTAACGTCTACATTATGATAACCCGAAAAATTTTGTTTGGATTTCTTTTTTTGATCATGGCGGCCTGTTCTGACAGCAATGATGATCCAAATCAAATTTTACCTAATGTACCGGTGAATGTAACGGTATTTTTAAATAATCCTGAATATATCAATTTGCAGGTTGTAGGTGGATGGGCATATACCAATGGTGGTATTTCGGGTATTGTTATTTATCGTTCAGGCATTAATAATTTTGTGGCATTTGAAAGAAGCGCACCGCATTTAGAGCCACAAGCTTGCTCGGTTATGGTCGTCAGAAATAGCATACTCATGCAATGTGGTTGTGACAAAAGCGAGTTTAGTATACTAGATGGTGGTCCGTTAACAGAGGGTATCAAAGTAGCTGCCAGACAGTACAGAACAGAACTACAAGGAGGTAATGTGTTGCGAATTACAAATTATTAAAAGAAAGAATTTTGAAAAATTACTTTTCATCTGATTTTAGATTGGGCGTTTTAGGCGGCGGGCAACTGGGCCGGATGTTGCTGACAGAAACTCAGAAATACGATGTTTATACGGTGATGTTAGACCCGGCTAAAAACGCACCTTGCAGCGAAATTTGTAATGAATTTCATAGTGGAGATTTAATGGATTATGATACGGTCTATGAGTTTGGAAAAAGTGTAGATCTGCTGACGATAGAGATCGAGCATGTCAATATTGACGCCCTTAAACAATTGGAAAAAGAAGGTAAAAAAGTTTATCCTCAACCCAAAGTGCTTGAGATCATCCAAAATAAGGCCAGACAAAAGCAGTTCTATCAAAAAAATGGCATCCCGACCGCACCTTTCAGGGTATTTGAAAATGTCGTAGAGTTACAAAATTTGGACCTTCCCTTTGTTTGGAAATCGGCCCAATTTGGTTATGATGGAAACGGGGTGAAAGTAATTCGACAAAAAGATGACCTGATCGGTCTGCAAGAAGGGGAATGTATAGCTGAGGAATTGATTCCCTTTAAAAATGAATTAGCCGTAATTGTGGCCAGAAATGAAAAAGGAGAGGTGAGGACTTACCCGGTGGTTGAAATGGAGTTTCATCCGGTGGCAAATCAAGTTGAATATGTACTTTGTCCTGCAAGAATCCACGATACGATTGCTCAAAAAGCCAGAGAAACGGCCATGAGGGTAGCAGAAGCTTTTGGACATATCGGTTTATTGGCTGTAGAAATGTTTCAGACAGAAAACGATGACATATTGATCAATGAGGTGGCACCGAGAACTCATAATAGCGGGCATTACAGTATTGAGGCTTCTTATACAAGTCAGTTTGAGCAGCATTTGCGTGCGATCTTGAATTTGCCACTTGGGAAAACTGAGAGCAAAGTAGCGGGAGTTATGGTCAATTTGGTAGGAGCAGAAGGTTATTCCGGAGCGGTAGTATATGAAAATATGGAAAAAATCATGGAGATTGAGGGAGTTACTCCGCATATTTATGGAAAAAAGGAAACGCGACCGTTCAGAAAAATGGGCCATGTCACTATTGTCAATGAAAACATGGAAGAAGCAAGGAGGATTGCAGCGATGGTGAAGAAAACGATCGTGGTGAGGAGCAGCTAAATTCAGAATTTAGAAGTGAGTATGTAGAAATGAGTATTGAGATTTGTGTCTTATACTGAAATAGGTTGACATAATTTTATTGGATTATGAAAACAAAGATTCACGAATAGTACCTCATTATGCTACAATTAGCTCAATACATATCCCTGATTTCAATTTTAACCGCTAAAAAATTTAATCGATGAAATATTCAGGTGTCTTAAGGAAAATGTCGACAGAAATTGGAAATCCAATTCAGTATTATCTGGATATGGAAGATGATTTTTTGGTAGTCAATCAGTTATTGGATAAAAGAATTGAACTAATTTTTCAAAAATACCAATGCCTGAGTTGCGGAGAAGACAAAAAAATCTTTCGCCAGGGATTTTGTTATGATTGTTTTTATAAAATGCCACAAGCCGGTGATTGGGTCATGCGTCCGGAATTGAGTCAGGCACATTTAGAAATAGAAGATCGGGATCTTGAATTTGAAAAAAGTATGCAATTGCAGCCGCATGTGGTGTATTTAGCTAATTCGAGTAATGTAAAAGTGGGTGTAACCAGAAAGGCACAAATCCCTACGCGCTGGATAGATCAAGGCGCGCATGAGGCGATAGAAATTGTAGAAGTACCGAATCGATATCTGGCCGGGATCACTGAAGTTGCCTTAAAAGAGCACGTTTCTGATAAAACCAATTGGCGAAAAATGTTGACCAATGAGATTGAAGACCTCGATCTAAATGCAGAAAAAGAAAAACTATCTGCCTACATTCCCGAAGAGGTAAAACCTTATTTCCGAGAAATGCACAGTAAAGAAGTAGAGTTGGATTTTCCTGTTCTACAATATCCCAAAAAGATCAAAAGCTTAAATCTGGACAAAACACAACAATATTCAGGTATTTTAAAAGGGATCAAAGGGCAATATTTGATCTTTGAAGATGGCACTGCATTTAATGTTCGCAATTATGAGGGTTATGTGGTAGAGGTGGAGATTTCGTTTGTAAAAGAACAGGAATAAAATTGGACATAAAAAAGAGGTCCGAAGACCTCTCATAAAATCCCTTTTTTTGAGATTATTCGAAATCACCTCAATTTCAGGAAAATTGTTATGACCTAAATATAATAAAAAACGGAGAAATAGTCAATACCCTTAGAGGGTATTGAAAAAGTTAAAGGTTTATTTCATTCAATTTTAGCCCTAAAATCTTTCTTCGATGATTTCATCCGGCGATAAAGCAAATAGTTCGATCTCTTCACCAACCTCCAAATTGAACTGTTTTCTGAATAAATGAACAAAGAAATAGAGTAGTGGGGTGTCTGAAAGGGCCACGATTAGCTTAAATAAAAATCCGTTAAGCAGTAATATTCCGAACAAATTCCATTGAATTACACTAAAGGAGCAGAGTAAAAAAAGAACAGAAAAAGTATCTAAGAACTGAGAGCTAATTGTAGAAAAATTATTTCTCAACCATAAATGTTTCCCTTTGGTTTTTGTTTTCCAAAAATGATAAATTCTTATATCGACATATTGGGCAATCAAATAGGCCATGGCAGAGGCAAAAACCGCTAGAGCAGATAAACCAAAAACTGAATGAAAAGTTTCATCACTTACCGGAGACCATTCTGTCGCCGGAGCTGCATCAGAAACCATGATGATCATCAAAGAAAAAACGGATGCAAAAATACCCGCGGTTACAACTTGATTAGCACGTTTTTTTCCGTAAATTTCTGAGATCAGATCGGTCACCAGGAATGTCACGGGATATGGTAAAATACCCACAGAGATCTCAAAATTATACCAGCCCAAAAAATTCCAGCTAAAGAATTTTTGAAAAATAAGATTAGAGACAACAAGTGAAGCAATAAAAACTGCAGCGAGTCCTAAATAGATAGAAAAGGCCAGGTTTCTTTTAGATTCGGTCATTGATTGTTTTTGTAGAACGAAAATAAGTAAAAAAGATCAGTAAAACCGACCTTGGGATTTAAATCATGTAAAAGCCCGGACTGTAAGTCCGGGCTTTTAAGATCTGATTGTTGAGTGGTTGAATTAACGCTTAAATTTAGATCAGAGGCCTACAGTTACTGTGGCATCCATAGTGACTTCAACTGTGAAATCCATATCTGCGTCGTTGCAAAGGGCCTTCCCTGAATATCGGACTTGAATTTTTTTACCGTTTTTAAGGGCTTGTCCGATTCTATTCAATTCAGCCACTTCAGTGATACGGTATTGCACCATGTTTTGGGCCGATGTTTGAACCATAAAAGTGTTTTGTAAAGACAGTTGATTAGCACATTGAAAATCGCATTCTACTTGTCCGTTTGGATCACCATTAAAATTCATGATCCGGTAGGTTAAGCTCTTAATTTTTACCTCTCTGATCCTGTTGAGGTATTGATGGGTTTGGGCATTGTCAATACTAATTTCTTTTGTATTGTCAAAAGTAGCCCAGGTTCCGTCGGTTTTGTCAATGTGAACAGGAATCTCAATTTTCTCAGAAATAGAAAGATCCTTTTCTAGAAGGTCGTCTACTGAATCTTCGCTGCAAGCAAAAAAACCAAATCCAGCAAGAATAAGTACGAATGGTATGATATAATTTTTCATGGAATAAAGATTTAGGGGAATCGTATAAAATGGAAATCAATTAAATCCAAGCTATTAAAAGGAAAATGTAAAATTGTAAGAATATGAATGTTGGCCCACAAGTGCCAACCTTTACGAGGATAGGTCGAGGTGGTGATATGTTTTATAAAAAGTTTTCATAAACCAAAAAAGGATGTATACTTTTGCTAAAAAGTCACATAAAGTTACAAAAATAATGGCAATTTCTTGGTTCTTTTTTGCCTTAATTTTAGGGTTTTCTATGGTTTTGTAGAATAAGAAATGTTTATTTGAAAATTCTACCCATACTTTGTTCTAACTTTTCATTTCTCCTCTATTTGATCTCTATACTCCAATTTCTTTTCCTTAATTTTGTTTTTTAATTTAAATTGATAAGATGACAGCATATATTTTCCCCGGACAGGGAGCACAATTCTCCGGAATGGGATTCGAGTTGTACGAAAAATCTTCTTTAGCCAAGGAATACTTTCACGAAGCCAATAAAATATTGGGTTTTGATATCACTGAAATTATGTTTAAAGGTTCTGCTGAAGACCTGAAGCAAACCCGTGTGACCCAACCTGCCATTTTTTTGCATTCGGTCATTTTAGCTAAAACAATGGGAGATCAGTTTAGGCCGGAGATGGTTGCCGGACATTCATTGGGAGAGTTTTCGGCCCTGGTTGCGAATGAAACACTAGATTTTACCTCTGCTTTAAAATTAGTTTTCCAAAGGGCTTTGGCTATGCAAAGTGCTTGCGAATTGCAAGCCTCTACGATGGCAGCCGTACTCGGATTAGAAGATAGCATCGTAGAACAGGTTTGTGCAGATACCCCAGGTGTAGTTGTTGCCGCAAATTATAATTGTCCGGGTCAATTAGTTATTTCAGGAGAAGTTGAGGCGGTGAATGCCGCTTGTGAAGGAATGAAGGCCAAAGGGGCAAAGCGGGCTCTTGTATTACCGGTAGGGGGTGGTTTTCACTCGCCAATGATGGAGCCAGCCAGAGAAAAATTGGCCGAAGCGATCAAAGAAACTACTTTCCATAAACCTATATGCCCTATTTATCAAAACGTTACTGCTACAGCTGTTATTGATCCTGTGGAAATTAAGCAGAATTTAATTGCTCAGTTAACGGCACCGGTAAAATGGACTCAAACCATTAAACAAATGGTAGCTGACGGAGCCACTGAATTTATAGAAATAGGACCTGGAAAAGTTTTGCAAGGCTTAGTAAAAAAAATAGACAATACTGTTTCAGCAGAGAGTATTTCCTAAATAATTTAGCATGAGTTCGGGAACGGTCTTCACCAGTAAAAATCAAAAAATTGCAACGATTACTTTCGGACATCCGGCGAGTAATTCTTTTCCCACAGAATTACTCCGCAAATTGATAGAAAGTATCCAAAGAGTATCTGAGGATAAGGATATCAATATGATCATTTTAAAAAGTGAGGATGAGAAAAGTTTTTGTGCAGGTGCCTTTTTTGATGAACTTTTAGCCATAGAAAACGAGGAACAAGGCACAGCTTTTTTTAATGGTTTTGCTGATTTGATGAATACCATGCGCAAATCTCCAAAAATAATTATGGCCAGGGTGCAAGGAAAAACCGTTGGCGGTGGGGTAGGCATTGTTGCGGCTGCAGATTATTGTTACGCCACCGAGCGGGCAGATGTAAAATTATCAGAATTGAGCATTGGTTTAGGGCCATTTGTCATCGCTCCGGCTGTAGAGAGGAAGATTGGAAAATCGGCTTTAACCCAATTAACACTTGCTGCACACGAATGGCAAACAGCCTATTGGGCAAAAGAAAAAGGTCTATACGCTAAAGTTTTCGAAAATATACGCGAAATGGATAAAGAAATTGAATTGTTTTCGTCAAAAATATCGGGATACAGTGCAGAAGGGCTAACTGCTTTAAAAGCAGTTCTCTGGAGAGGAACTGAGGATTGGGATACACTTTTACCTGAATATGCGGCCCTCAACGGAAAATTAGTTCTCTCCGAGTTTACAAAAAATGCCTTGAAAAAATTCAAAAATAAATCATGAATGTACTTTTGCTACAAGTTGATATTGAAGAAAAGATAAAAAATGCTCCGGATAGCAGTTATGAAATTGGCGTGGTAATTGGTACCTATCTGCCTTTCCTATTATTAGTTGGTCTGGCCTATTTCTTTTTTTACTTGGCTAAAAAACGAAGAGACAAAGAATCTAAGGAAGATTGAGACTTTATGAAAAAGGATATTGAAATCAAGGAGTTTAAAGGCCTGTCTTTGGTTGTTATTTATAATTATAACGAGATTTACAAGACGAATGACTGGCATGCATATTTGTTGAATGAGAGCAACTTGGATTTAAGCACGGTATTAATAGTGACCAAGGGTTTTGATGAGGAAAGAGAAACTGCGGTATTGCGTCATAAAATTGAGGTTTTACCTGCCGGATCTTTCGCAAAAATTGAGTTGCTACAAGAAGAGGTGCTGGAACTGAATAATGAATTCAGGCTTTCTTTCTTTGCAGATAACAGTTTGTTTGAAAAGAAATTCGTTATACCTAAATCCACGGTCAAGCAAGGAAAACTGAGGATGATCAAGGCCATGAACAAAAGAGGTATCGTGTTTAAATAAACCTGTGCTTCCTAAAAATTTAATTCAATAAATCGGTTAACTTCTGAAATTCTTTTTTAGGATCTTTATTTTCATATAAAATCCTATAAACGGTATCGATAATAGGTGTTTTGGCACCATTTTCCTGATTGATCTTATAAGCACTTTTTGTGGCGTAGTAGCCTTCTGCTATCATATTCATTTCTAGCATAGCAGATTTCACAGTGTATCCTTTCCCAATCATATTTCCAAACATGCGGTTACGACTAAAAATAGAATATCCCGTAACAAGCAGATCACCCAGGTACGCAGAATTATTGATGTTTCGCTTCATCTTATGGACTTTTTTGATGAAACTTTTCATTTCTCTTATCGAATTGGAGATAAGGACGGCTTGAAAATTATCACCATATCCCAAACCATGCGCTATTCCGGCCGCGATAGCATAAATATTTTTTAACACGGCAGCGTATTCTGTACCAACAATATCATCAGAAATTTTTACATTGATATACCTGCTTGAAAGATATCTGCCCAAGCAACTCGCTTTTTCGGTATCCTGACAAGCCAAAGTAATATAGGATAATTTCTCCATTGCCACTTCTTCTGCATGACACGGTCCGGTAATAACGCCTATGTTTTCGTAGGGAATATCATAGATTTTATGGAAGTGCTCTCCCACAATCAAACCGGTTTCAGGAACAATCCCTTTAATGGCCGAAAAGATGATTTTGTCTTTAAGAGGTACAGTGATTTTTTCTAACTCTCCTTTTAAAAAAGCGGAAGGAATAGCAAAAATTAATAGGTCAGCGTATGCCACTATTTCGTTGATATCGTTGGATAGTTTCAACTGATTTGTGTCAAACTCAACCGAACTCAAATAGGTTGGGTTGTGTCTGTTGTGTTTAATGTGTTCGGTAATATACACACTGCGCATATACCAACCAATGGGGTCTACATTTTCCGATAGCATTTTCACAATGGCTGTAGCCCAACTTCCTCCGCCAAAAACGGCTATTTTGTGATCACATTTCATCTAAGCTATTAAGAATAGCCAAAATTACTCAATTTTAACTAATCCAGAAAACTTAGGATTTAAAGATGAAATTTTATAGATTTGTTTATCAATGAACTAATACTAAACCGATTACCATGGCTAAAAAGGATGAAAATCAGACTCCACTTGATAAGGACGCTGTAGAACAAGCAAAAGAAAGTCTCAAGAAAGTGGCAAATACGATCAAGGAAGAAGGAGAGAAAACAGCAAAAGCTGTTAAGAAAACTACCTCCAAAACGGCAGCTTCCGCGAAAAAAACTACAAAAAAAACGGTTAAAAAAGTAGAAAAAAAAATAGAGAACATAGCTGATGAAACAGAAGAAGCCGCAGAAGATGTAGTGGACGATTTGAAAAAGGCCGGTGAGAAACTCAAAAGTGGAGCTAAGAAAATTGCAGAGGACATAGGTGTTGAAAGTGAGGATCTGAAAAAGGGTTTTAATGAAACTGCAGAAAAGGTCAAAAAAGAAGCCAAGGAGATTTTAGAGGGTTTGGATAAGAGTACCAAAGAATTTCAGGAAGAGGCAAAATCTACTGCCAATGAGTTTACAAAAGGAGCAAAAGATGCCTATGAAGATTTGGTGAAAAAGGAAAATAACAAAAAAATTATTGCCGGTGTTTTGGCCATTCTTTTTGGTTCTTTAGGGGCGCATAAGTTTATTTTGGGTTATAATAAAGAAGGATTGATTATGTTGGTCTTGACGGTTTTGGGTTCTTTCTTGCTAGGACTAGGAGGTCTGTTAATGGCCGCTATCGGATTTGTTGAAGGAATTATTTACCTAACAAAAAGCGATGAAGATTTTTACAATACGTATCAAAAGAATAAAAGACCTTGGTTTTAATATTAATTTATGGAGATAGTAGACGAACAGGGTAGAGCAATCCCTCAACCCACACAAGAGAATAAAAGAATAATTGCGGGCGTGTTTGCCATTTTATTGGGGGCACTTGGAATTCATAAATTTATTTTGGGATATAGTAAAGAAGGATTGATCATGCTATTGGTAAGCGTTTTGACCTGTGGAATCGGGGCTGGAATCATGGGAATTATCGGCTTAGTTGAAGGGATAGTTTACCTCACACAAACTGATGAAGAGTTTTATAAAAACTATCAATTGAATAAAAAAGGGTGGTTTTAACATGTATCTTTTTTGAATTTTACCCACCAAAAATTAAAGGATTGTCATAAATAAAGGTCCACAAGGAGTTAGTCTTTGCGGACTTTTTTTTATTGTCTATTTTTGTCGATAAAATTTAGACTTTGGGAATCATTTTAAATATAGAAACTGCTACAAAAAATTGCTCTGTCAGCTTAGCCAAAGAGGGACGCGTTCTTACTTTTTTAGAAGAGAATGAAGCGCAGTATTCCCATGCAGAAAAATTACACCTTTTAATTGAAGAAGTCTGTGAGAAGGCAGAAATCTCCCTGAGAGAATTAGAGGCGGTTGCGGTGAGCAAAGGTCCGGGTTCCTATACCGGATTAAGAATAGGTGTTTCTGCGGCAAAAGGTCTTTGTTTTGCCCTGGACATACCTTTAATTGCCGTTGCCACATTAGATGTTTTGGCACATAGTGCTGTTCCTACTAAAAATGGGTTGATTGTTCCGTTGCTTGACGCCAGACGAATGGAGGTGTATAGTGCTGTGTTTGATGCTACTTTTTCACAAATAAGAGAGACCAAAGCTGAAATTATAACTGAAGATTCATTTGCGGAGGAACTTTTAAGAGGAGAAGTTGTGTTTTTGGGTGATGGGGCAAAAAAAGTGAAGGAAATCATAACACATGAGAATGCTGTGTTTATAGAAAACAGTTTTCCTTCGGCTAAAACGATGTCTTTCTTAAGTGAAGAAAAATTCAAACATAAAGACTTTGAGGATCTGGCCTATTTTGAACCATTTTATCTAAAAGATTTCATTGCAGGTAAGTCGAAAAAGTATTTCTAATTAAGTGAATTATAATAGTCAATTATTTTAATCAGATCCTCATTTGATTTCGTATTTATCTTTGACTTTTTCATAAAACTTGTTAATTCTTTCTCATGGTCTGAACACAAATTGAGCAGGTCTTTTTTGTTTTTAGGATAGGCAACCATAAGACCATTCTTCTCATAATACAATTCACTTTCGTCTGTAAAAGAAGGAGGAAAATCTATATGGAAAGAATCAGCGGCCTTTTTACCTTCTTTAAAGACTTTTGTTTTTCTTTCGTATATATCCAAACCTTTTGCCTCGGAAATTACGATGAAATAGCCTTCTTTCTCTATTCCTTTTTCCATAAAGGGTCTTAAAATATAACGTTTGTTAGCTAAAAAAACTTCTAGATCATTCGATTTAATCAATGCGGAAGGATTTTCACTTTGTACATCCTCTTTCACCTCAAATTCATCATTAAAAACATTATACCTCAGATTTGCATCAATTTTTATATTTTTCTCTTGAAAAAAGATCTGACCCGGTATAAAGTCATCATTCGCATAAGGTGATCCCTTTGCTTTTGACAGATCTACAAGGTTATCAGAATTTAGTTGCCTTGTAATTGCGTCAAAAGCTTTATAGCCTTCACTTCTGCTTCCTGTATTCTGCGCATCAATTGTAAGAATATTCCCAATCAAGCAAAGAAAAATTATGTTTTGCAATTTGATTCTCATAAAATTAAAATTTTATAATAGTTTTTCTTATTTCTGCTTTTCTATAATTGTACTCACCTGTTTTAGCGCCTTTTCAGTGTCTTGTTCCGGAAGTTGACAAGCGCCATCAATACAGATAAAAATAGTTGTATTGTCAGGATTATATTTCCCTTCTAAAAGAGGAAGATCACTGTTTTTTAGACTCCCTGCCAAAAGTTTATTGGGAATATATGTTTGGTTGATCTCTTTTATTTTAGACAAGGCATCATTTCCAACCACAGCAATTTCATAAAACTCTCCTAAATAGTTGGTATACAATAAAAACCAGTTCGCACTGGCACCCATATAGCCCAGCCCCTGTTCTTTTACATTGTTGAGCATGGCTGAGGCTGTATCAAGATAATTCTTATTGTAAAAATAATGACCTAATAGAAACAGGTTGTTAGCCATGATTGAATTGGACGAGGGTATGACATTGTCTTCGATTTCTATTTTTCGCGTGATGAGGTCTTTACTTTTTTGAGAGGTAAAATAGAACATTTTGGAGGTTTCATCAAAAAATTGATCAAAGCAATAATCTGTCAATTGTTTTGCCGTTCTCAACCAATTTTCATCTAAAGTTACCTGGTATAAACTGATAAAAGCTTCGGCAAGCGCAGCGTAATCTTCCAAATAGGCTTCAATAGTACTTTGTCCGTTTTTATAATTTCTAAACAAGCTTCCATCTTCTTTGAATTGGTTGCTTATTAAAAAATGAGCATTTTTTAATGCCATTTCTAAAAAGTGCTTTTCCTCGAAGGCTGTATAGGCGTCAACATAACCTTTGAGCATCAAGGCATTCCAAGAGGTTAGGGTTTTATCATCTAATCTCGGACGAGGTTTCTCTTCCCTTATTTGATAAAGGATTTCCTTCCAAATATTGATCTTTTGAATTAGAACTTCCTTAGCTAAGCCATTGATTTGGGCAAATTCTTCAACTGACTTCGTTTTAATTAGGTGATAGGTGTCGTTTTCCCATTTTCCATTTAAGTTTACATTGAAAAAATCTGCGAAAAGGTCAAAATCCTCGCCTAAAGCAGACAGTAATTCTTCTTTTTTCCATACATAATAAGCACCCTCTTCTAATTCACCCTCCTCGTTCACACTATCTGCGTCCAGCGAAGAATAAAAAGCTCCTGATTCATGGTAAAGTTCTCTTTCAACAAATTGCAGTGTTTCAAAAACTACATTTTTATACTGCTCGTTCGGATTGATTCTGTAGGCATTTGCGTATAAGCTGACCAACTGCGCATTGTCATAAAGCATTTTTTCGAAGTGCGGAATATGCCAACGATTATCAACAGAGTACCTGGCAAAACCCCCGCCGACTTGATCGTAAATACCCCCATTTGCCATTTGTGTGAGTGAGGTATTTACATAGTCCAGGATGCTGTCATTTTGCATTTGAAAACCAAAACGCAGCAAAAATTCTAAATTGACGGGCATTGGAAATTTAGGAGCACCCTTGCTTCCACCTTTCTCCATATCTAGGTAAGGATACCATTTGTCTAGTCCTCTATAGATTTCTGACAGAGTAAAATCAGCCGGAGATTCGTTTAGTGTAACCAGCGAGGACTGTTTGATCCCTTCAGTTAAATTTGCTGCATATTCTTTCAGTTTTTCAGGATCTTCTTCATATAACTTGGCAACTTGTTCTATGGTTTGAATCCAGTTTTCTTTTGGAAAATAAGTTCCTCCCCAGACAGGTCTTCCATCCGGCAGGGCAATGGCGTTTAATGGCCATCCTCCTCTACCGGTCAATAGTTGCACAGCATTCATGTAAATTTGATCTACATCCGGTCTCTCCTCTCTATCTACCTTGATATTGATGAAATATTTATTCATCACTTGGGCCACGGTAGAATCTTCAAAACTTTCGTTTTCCATTACATGGCACCAATGACAAGCTGCATATCCGATGGAAATAAGCATCAATTTGTTTTCTTTTTTTGCCAATGCCAGTGTCTCCTCATTCCATGGATGCCAATCTACAGGATTGTGTGCATGCTGCAATAAATAGGGACTCGTTTCATTGATTAATTGGTTGGTATGGATGTGTTCATTCATTTCTTGTTCAATTTTATTTTTACAACTCATAAGACTTAACAGGATCATGAGTAAAAGTAAAGATCTCCCCATTTTGTATTTTTTTCAAATGTAGTACAAAAAAACCCCGACTAACGGGGTTTTAAAGGAATATAAAGACAATTTAATCTTTGACTTCAAATGTAATTTTTACATTAACTCTGAATTGAGTGATCATGTTATCATCGACAACTGCACTCTGTGATTGAACGAAAGCTGATTTTATCCCTTTTACACTTTTAGCAGCATGTTTTATTGCATTTCTTGTTGCGTCTTCCCAACCTTCCGTTGAGTTCGCCATGATTTCGATTACTTTTAGTACTGACATAATATTAGGGGTTTAGTTAAATCCTAAAGTTACGAAATTTATTGTGAAAATAGAAATTCAACTTGTACGGAAATAGATCATTCTTTTAAGCTTTTGAGCGGATCTTTCAATATTTTAAGATGTCTAATGAAAACCCAAGGTCATAAGATGCATTGGATAGTCGTTTGTAAAACGAATAAATACAGCAGTTCAAAGAAATATTTAATATTCTTCAAGAGATTGATTTCGAGTAATCAGCGCAAAAAGTAAAGATTAATTGAACTTGAGGTTAAGTAAATGTTATATCTTTGAAGACTTATGTTAAATTTGATAACATTATGATAACATTACAAGTGGTTATCTATACTAATTTTGCATGAGTTTAATTAATTAATGAATAATGGAAAATATTTACGTTTTAATGCTTATTGCGTTGATCGGACTGGCAATTGTGGATTTGGTTGTAGGTGTGAGCAACGATGCTGTAAACTTTTTGAATTCTGCCATTGGCTCGAAAGTTGTGTCGATGAAAACCATTATGATTGTGGCCAGCTTAGGTATTGGAATTGGGGCAATCTTTTCGAGTGGAATGATGGAAGTTGCTCGAAAGGGAATTTTTAATCCCGGCGAGTTTTACTTCGATGAGATTATGATCATTTTTATGGCGGTGATGGTCACTGATGTGCTCTTGCTCGACTTTTTTAATACCTTGGGCATGCCAACTTCTACTACCGTTTCCATCGTATTTGAATTGTTAGGTGCAGCTGTAGCCATGGCTTTGATCAAAATTGCGATGTCAGACACTGAAACAGTAAATGAATTAGCCAAGTACATCAATTCAGAAAAAGCATTACAAATTATATCGGGAATTTTTCTATCGGTGATCATATCCTTCACCGTAGGGGTCTTGGTGCAATATATTACCCGATTGTTTTTAACGTTTAATTTTGAGCAAAAACCAAAAATATACGGTGCTGTTTTTGGTGGAATAGCCTTGACAGGGATTACCTATTTTATCATTTTAAAAGGAATAAAAGGAACGCCTTACGGTGACGAAATTGGACATGTTTTAGATAGTCATGAAAATTTAATAGCTGTGGGCTTATTGGTCTTTTGGGTATTACTTTCGTACGTTTTGACCAAGTTTCTTAAGGTCAATATCTATAAAGTGATCATCACTGTTGGAACATTTTCCTTGGCATTAGCCTTTGCAGGTAATGATTTGGTGAACTTTATCGGAGTTCCCATGGCGGCATGGAACTCTTACAATGCATGGGTGGGATCTGGAATTCCGGCTTCAGAATTTGATATGAGTGTTTTGGCCGGAAAGGTGCCAACCCCCCAATTATTTTTATTTGTGTCAGGGGCAGTCATGGTTGTAACCCTTATTTTTTCTTCTAAGGCCAGAAAGGTCTCAGATACAGAAGTAAATTTGGCACGTCAAAGTGAAGGTCATGAAAAATTTCAACCCAATGAATTGTCAAGGGCCATCGTTAGAGGTTCGGTTGGGATGTCTTACGGTTTTGACAAAATTCTACCTACTTCTTGGATCGAAAAGATCGATAAGCGATTTGAAAAACCTGTTATCTCCTTACCGAAACACAAAATTTACGAATTGCCGGCTTTTGATGCTGTGAGAGCGAGTACCAATATCATGGTATCAGGTATTTTGATCGCTTTTGCCACCTCTTTGAAACTGCCGTTATCAACCACTTATGTTACGTTTATGGTAGCAATGGGTACATCATTAGCTGATAGAGCCTGGGATAGAGAAAGCGCTGTTTATAGAGTGGCCGGTGTATTAAATGTGATAGGAGGATGGTTCGTTACAGCCATAGTCGCTTTCTTAGTGGCAGGTGTGTTTACCTATTTGCTTCATTTAGGCGGAGGTGTGGCTTTGAGTTTGGTATTATTACTGGTGTGTATCTTATTGTTTAGAAATTTCGTAAAACACAGAAACGAAGAAAAGGATAAAGCAGCCAAACGTATCATGAAAGGTGCCGAGTTAACTTCGATAAAAGGGGTGGTCGAGGAAACTTCAGATCATATTTCAGAGGTATTAAATCGCGTAGAAAAGCTCTATACCAACGTGGTAAACGATCTTTCGCGTCATGACCTGAATAAATTGAAGAAAAACACCAAACATGTAAAAAAATTGAATGATGAGGTAGATGAACTCAAAGACGGTGCGTTTTATTTTATCAAATCTCTTGATGATGCTTCCGTAGAAGCGAGTAGATTTTATTTATTGGTGTTGAGGTATTTACAGGATATATCACAGTCTATTAGTTATATTTCATCGGCGAGTTACAAGCACGTGAACAATAATCATAAAGTATTGAAAAAAGGTCAGATTAAAGACTTAAAGGAGATTGACAATGAATTGTCATCAATGTTGCAAGAGATCAGTGAAGTGTTTGAAAAAAGAAATTTTAGTGATATCGGAAAAATTATTGAAGAACGGAGAGACTTGGTAAATCATGTTACTGAAATTATAGAGAGACAGGTGAACAGAATTCGTACGGAAGAGTCAAGTCCGAAAAATACCACCTTGTACTTTGGTAATTTATTGGAGACAAAAGATTTGATACAGGCTGTTATGAGTTTGTTAGAATTATATCAGGAATTTGAACTTAATTTTAGGAAACAAACATTATAGTATTTGAAACCCCGGCTAAGACCGGGGTTTTTTTATTAGTAATTTTTAATTAAAAGGGTGTAACACTTATGACAAAGATGTTTATTTTTTTTCTGTCATTTTGTACTGCAATAAAAAAGGGTATGTTTATTGTAAGAAAGAAATCGATTATTCATATTTAAATAAGAAAAATGACAGAATTATTGACAAAAGAGACTTTCTTAAAGAAAGTTTTTAATTACGAAGAAAATAAAGAATGGAAGTTTGAAGGCGATAAGCCATGTATCATAGATTTTTATGCAGACTGGTGTGGCCCTTGTAAAATGGTCGCTCCTATTTTAGAAGAGCTATCTGATGAGTACGCCGGGAAAATAGATATTTATAAGGTTGATACAGAAGTTGAGCAAGAATTGTCTGCGGCATTTGGTATTAGAAGTATACCTTCGATGCTTTTTTGTCCGATGAGCGAGCAGCCTCAGATGGCACAAGGCGCTTTGCCTAAACACAATCTGGAGGAAGTGATTAAAGATGTGTTGAAAATTGAAAAATAGAAACAAAAATCCCCGTTTTAGCGGGGATTTTTGTTAGATCAAATTATTTTTTAAAAGATATTCGGCAATTTGAATTGTATTTGTAGCAGCACCCTTTCGAAGGTTATCACTGACCACCCACATATTTATGGTGTTGGGTTGAGATTCATCTAATCTGATTCTCCCTACAAAGACATCATCTTTGCCGTGAGCATATAAAGGCATCGGGTATTCAGCGTTTGCCGGATTGTCTTGCAATACCACTCCTCGAGATTCACTCAATAATTTTTTGATATCCGCCACATTTACTTCCGTATTGAATTCGATATTGATGCTTTCAGAATGTCCGCCAACAACAGGAATCCTAACTGCCGTTGCAGTCACCGCAATGGCATTATCGTTCAGGATCTTTTTGGTTTCTCTCACTAATTTCATCTCTTCTTTGGTATAGCCGTTTTCTTCAAAAACATCACATTGAGGAATGGCATTCTTATGGATTTGATAAGCATAGGCCATTTCACCTTGTTCACCTTTAAATTCGTTTTCTAATTGTTTGACGGCTTTTACTCCGGTTCCGGTGATAGATTGATAGGTTGAGATCACTAATCTTTTAATGCCGTATTTTTTATGGAGAGGTGCCAAAGCTACTACCATTTGAATGGTAGAACAATTTGGGTTTGCTATGATCTTATCTTCTTTGGTCAATACATTTGCGTTGATCTCAGGTACGACTAATTTTTTAGTCGGATCCATTCTCCAGGCAGAAGAATTATCCACTACTGTTGTGCCTGCTTCGGCAAATTTGGGTGCCCATTCTAACGAGGTGCCTCCGCCAGCCGAAAAAACAGCTATATCGGGCTTTTGTTCAACAGCTTCTTGTAAACCGATCACCGTATAATCTTTTCCTTTAAAAGAAAACTTTTTACCTACTGATCTTTCCGAAGCCACTAATAACAATTCATCAAAAGGAAAATTTCTTTCTTCCAAAACTTGCAACATCACGTTGCCTACCATACCGGTTGCACCAACCACTGCTAATTTCATTTTTATTAAGATTTAAAATACCGGGCGCAAAGATGCTAATTATTTGGGATGTCTAATAAGTAAAAGTTCAAAATTATATTCATTTGTTTAAAATAATTCAATAATGATCAATAACTGTTAAAATTAAACAGGTAAAAATTTAGTTGAATTAATAATTGTATTTTTGCGCATCCAAAAAAAGATCCTGTTTTAGGATATCGAAATAAGATAAATACATGAAAAAGATAGAATTAATGGCTCCGGCCGGAAACTTTGAATCATTGCAGGCGGCTTTAGATAACGGTGCAGACTCGGTATATTTTGGTGTAGAACAATTAAACATGCGCGCCAGAGCATCTATAAATTTTACTTTGGATGATTTATCTGAAATTTCAAGAAGGTGTAAAGAGAAAAATGTCAGGAGTTATCTTACCTTAAATACGATCATATACGATCATGATTTGAGCATTGTAAAGACACTCATCAACGCGGCAAAAAAGGCAGATATAACTGCAGTAATTGCTATGGATCAGGCTGTCATAGCCATCGCCAGACAAGTGGGGATGGAAGTGCATATTTCAACTCAAATCAATATTACAAATATTGAGACTGTGAGGTTTTATGCCATGTTTGCGGATACAATAGTACTGAGTAGGGAACTCAGTTTGCGTCAGGTGAAGAAAATTACCAGTCAGATAGAAAAGGAGGGAATCAAGGGTCCTTCCGGAAAGTTAGTCGAAATTGAAATTTTCGGACATGGTGCTTTATGTATGGCGGTATCTGGCAAATGTTACATGAGTTTGCATGCCTATAATTCTAGTGCCAATCGAGGAGCATGTAAACAAAATTGCAGAAAGAAATATACGGTAATCGATCAAGAGACCGGTGTGGAGATGGAGTTAGATAACGAGTATATCATGTCGCCAAAAGATCTATGTACGATTGATATTCTCGATCAGGTGGCTGATGCGGGTATTAGTGTGTTGAAAATTGAAGGAAGAGGAAGAGCACCGGAATACGTGGCTAAGGTCATAAAAACTTACAGGGAGGCCCTGGACTGTATTGAGAATGGAAACTATTCTAAAGAAATGGTTCCTGGTTGGATGGCAGAATTAGAAAAAGTGTACAATCGTGGATTTTGGAGCGGTTATTATTTAGGTCAAAAAATGGGTGAGTGGAGTGATGGCCCCGGTTCGAGTGCTACGCAAAAAAAGGTCTATATTGGAAAAGGAATGCATTTTTTCCCTAAAACAAATATTGCCGAGTTTAAATTGGAAGCCTACGATTTAAGTGTTGGAGATCAAATACTTATTACGGGTCCAACGACAGGTGCTAAGGAGATGGATATTACCGCAATGTTTGTAAATGACAGGCCGGCAGAACAAGCGAACAGAGGTGATTCAGTTACCTTTAGAACTGATTTCAGGGTAAGACCCAGCGATAAATTATATAAAATTGTAGCAGCCGACAAGGAACTGGAAAAGGTAGATTAGTCGTTCAGCCAAAAAGTAATAGTCGCAAAAAGAATGATGGCCAGGATAACCCCCAATCCTACGACCCATACGTTTTTATAATAATACTTGTGAAGTTTAATGTCTTTTCTATAACTGAAGATCATGGCAATGATAAAGACAATTGCGAAAATGATTCCAAAGGTAATTTGTCCCTGACTAAACATCTTTTTTGCTGCAAAAATAAGGCAATTTAATTGAAAAGACTATCAACAAAACTTGATTCGGTTTATAGCGTTTTTAAATATTCAATAAGTGATTTTCTTTGCGCATCGGTAAGATCGTCGCCAAAGGTATGTCCCTGATTTCCGTAACCATTTTGTGTTGTATCGTATGTATTGCTATCTTGTTGGCTGGATTCTGATGTATATTTCCAACCTAATTTATCCTTGTCATAGTCAGTACTTTCATAAGTTCTACGCCAGAATTTTGGACGTTTTTTACTATTTAACACATCCTCAATGGTAGGAACTGACGCATTGTGTAAATAAGGTGCAGTTGCCCAAACACCATCTAGTGGTGGGGCAATATAACCTCCATCCGTTACACCTTTGAGTGCGTTAGTGCCTTGACCGAACCATCCATTGTTAAACCAATCTTTGAAATAATCCATCTCAACCGAAGGTTGACTGTAAAAATTTGAAAGGGCAGGGTCGGTACCGATTGTATTTAATGACACTAAAAAATTTGGATAACTGGATGAAGGGCCATAAGTTCCATGGCAAATAGAGCACTTTTCCAAAAAGATTGACTTCCCTTGATCTGCTAGTCCTTGATCTATTTCATAAGGATATTCAGGTGCCTCCAGGTTTTTGATATAGGCCAAAATATCCGGAAAATTAGCGTCTACTTCTTTTGCTTTTTCCACATCGTCCAGGGTAGATAAGATCATGGTTATCATAATCCTACAATAATCATTTCTTCCAATCGCCGGATAGAACATGGCGTTTTTCTTTTTTAGCAACCACCAAGCAGGCACGTCTGATGGAATTACTTCATCACTCACTTCTATCGCCGGTTCGTTTAATAATTCCAAGGTATTTTTATCTCGAATAGAAATAATGGCAATTGTGGATTTATCCGCCACATTTACACCTCTTGATTTTGTGACTGTTTTAGGCGCTACCGCTTCTAAATTTCTTTTAAAAGTGTTGAAAGCATCCCATTCTTTGCTGTTTTCTCCATAAAGCAACCGAACTCCATTGACCAGGGTATTTAAATAGTCTATTCGATTCACTGAAAAATCTAATGTAGAATTACCGAGACCGATGATGAGATTATTATTGATTTCTGCAGAATGACATTGCAAGCAATTTGGTGCCACAACCGTAGTTCCATTCGTTGCTTTTACTGCATTAAATTCGTGAGGTATTTTGGCATTTTCTCCTTCTCTGTTCAAAATGTTTTCAGTATTCTGACCGTTTCCAATCAAAAATGCATTATAGGGTATGCCTGAACTCATGTAGTCTCCGGTAATCAAATAGTTATATCCTTTTTGTGCATCTCCGCTTCGCTGAGAATAGGGCAGTAATTTAGTCATCTCATAATCTGTATTGGCAGGAGGAAGCGTACTATCAGTTGGAGGTGTTATAATTGGTTCAGAATCGCCATCTGAGCAAGCCACTATCAACAAGCCAAAGATTAAAAGTCGCAGTTTGTAAAGCAATTTCATAGCAAAATCATTTGATGAAAAGATTTCAAATATAGTTAAATATTTATTTCATGATTTGTAATTATACTGTTGAAGTTGTATCGTTGTATTTCAAAATGAAATTTAAATGAAAAATAAAATAAGTGCAGTGCAAGATTTTCACAAAGCATTCGGACTAGGAGTACGACATACACCCACGGCAAATTTAGCACCTAAAACATTGCAATTGAGGTATGACCTGATGAAAGAAGAAAACGAAGAATACCTCGAAGCAGCCTTGAATAATGATTTGGTAGAAGTGGCCGATGCATTAGGAGATATGCTTTATATTTTGTGTGGAACAATAATAGAACACGGAATGCAAGATAAAATTGAAGAAGTATTTGAGGAAATCCAGCGGAGTAATATGAGTAAATTGGGTGAAGATGGAAAGCCCATCTATAGAGAGGATGGAAAAGTACTGAAAGGACCAAATTATTTTAAGCCTGATATTGCGGCTGTTCTAAACAAATAAAAAAAGGCTCTTGAGCCTTTTTTTATTTGACTTCGTATCTCCAACCGAACTTATCTTCAGCTCGGTTGTATTGGATATCGGTAATTCGTTTCTTAAACAGTTTCGCATAAGAATTTTCCAATTCTGGGATGTCGAAAGATTGATCCTGGTAACCAAAACCTGAGATGGGAGAAATAACGGCTGCAGTCCCTGCGCCGAACAATTCTTTTAATGAGCCATTTTGTGCTGCTTCTACTATTTCTTTTACACGAATTTTTCTCACTTCCACATCAATTCCCTCATCTTTTGCAATGTCTATGATACTTTTTCTAGTTACACCATCTAAAATTCTATCACTCGTTGGTGCAGTTAATAAGGTATCATTAATTCGCACAAAAATATTCATTGCTCCGGCTTCTTCTATAAATTCATGTGCAGTGTCATCTGTCCATATCACTTGCTGAAATCCTTTTTCAACTGCGAGCTGGGTAGGGTAAAATTGCCCTGCATAATTCCCTCCGGCTTTTGCAAAACCTACACCACCATTGGCAGATCTGGAATAGGTTTGTTCTATCAACACCTTTACTTTTCCTGCGAAATATGATCCGGAAGGTGAACAGGCAATGATAAAAGTATATTTGTCTGAAGGTGAAGCATGTAATCCATTTCCGGAAGCAAAAACAAAAGGACGAATGTAAAGAGAGCTACCCTCTGATTGAGGAATCCAATCTCTATCTATTTTGAGTAATTCTTTTAACCCTTCCATAAATATTTCTTCCGGCAATTCAGGAATTGCCAATCTTTTGGATGAAATATTCAATCTTTTTTGATTTTCTAAAGGTCTAAAAAGCCAAACTTTTCCTTCATTGTCTTTATAAGCTTTCATCCCCTCAAAAACTGACTGTCCGTAATGAAATATCTTAGATGAGGGCTCAAGACTGATATTTTGGTAAGGAATAACTTTAGGGTTTTGCCATTGCCCATCACTGTATTCACAAATGAACATATGGTCTGTATAAACTTTGCCAAAAGGCAGGTTATTAAAATCTACTTTAGAAATTTTGGAGTTTTTTGTCTTTTCTATACTAATTACTGGCTTCATTTCTACTTGCATGGAGTTATATTTTCCTACAAAAGTACTTAATAATGGTTAAATTTGGATTTGTTTTAGGCTGAATTTATCCCAAAATTGGGAGCTAAATATTTTCATGGAGAGAAAAGTTATAATTACGCAGGATGGAAGTTCGAGTATTTATTTGCCCGAATGGAATGAGCATTATCATTCCATTCACGGGGCTATACAAGAAGCCTACCATGTTTTTATCAAGCATGGATTGTCATTGTTTAAAGATGAAAAAGAGATAGAGTTATTGGAAATGGGTTTTGGTACGGGTTTAAATGCTTTAATTACTCTGATAGAAGGACAAAAAATGAATATATCTATCAATTATACCGGGCTTGAGGCATATCCGGTTTCTTTGAAAGAAATGAAACAATTGAACTATTTGGCTTTGCTCGATGCCGAAGAAAAGGAGTTAGAGTTTGTTAACATGCATGAGGGGAACTGGGAAGAAAAGTTGATAATTTCGGATAGCTTTTTTCTCACCAAAAGACAACAAAAATTTCAATATTTCAATGAAAAGAATAGATACAATTTGATTTATTTCGACGCTTTTGGGGCTAGGGTACAGCCTGAATTGTGGACAGAAACTATTTTTCAACAAATGTTCGAAGCCTTGGCAGAAGGAGGTGTCTTGGTAACTTATGCAGCCAAAGGAAGTGTAAGAAGGGCCATGCTGATCAGTGGGTTTGAGGTGGAAAAATTACCGGGACCGCCTGGAAAAAGGGAAATGTTAAGGGCGACTAAACCAAAAAAATAATTGGATATATCATGGATACCAAATTTGTAAAAAGAAAAAAGCCAAATAACAAAAGGATGTTGATTTTGTTAATTGTTCTCGTGTTGATCTTGTTTTTGTTTTTTAATCTGGATAGAATTTTAGAAGGATTTTTGACCATTCAAGAATAGATCAGGTATTGCTTTTTAATATTTTGATGATTTTATGGCGAATGAAAATTGTTCGCCCTAGCATGATTCCTGCATTTAGTGCAAAAAGGACACTGTTTATTTTGGGAAAATGAACAAACTCCTGAACGAGCTTTTCTTTAAAAATGAACAGTAGAATCAGGAAAAACAGCAAAATTCCACTTATCAGATCAAATTCTTTGATGATTCTTTCACCATCTTTATCCCAGGTTACTTTTTGAATTCGGCTCAATATCATCCCTATTCCCAATCCAATTAAAAAAGCCATCATGGGATATTTTACCGGCACTGTCTCTGTAAATACAGCATTTATTGCAAGAGTTAGCGATATGATAAACATGAGGACATAGAATCGCACTTTATGCCTAATTTTTTTATCGACCAAATCTCTTTTGTCATTCATTTTATGCGGGTTTAGTTACTTTTAAACTGTAAACCATGGGCAATTTGCCTTCCATCCCTTTTATTTGATATTTGTTTTCCCCTATTTTTACGGTATTCGAAAAACAATCATAAGGAGAATAGTCATATTCTTGTAAGTCATCAATCACCAGATTTTGCCCTAAAAGTGCACCAAATACTTCAGAAAACGGGTGGTTCCAAGTGACCGAATTTAAGTCAATTGCGTCACCATCTGTATAAGAATATACTTCTTTTTCGACAATGGCCGCTCTATTAAAATAAGGATAAACGATTTTTTTAAAATGTTCATCGAATACCCAAATCACAGGATGAAATTCTACGATCAGAAATGTACCTCCTGGTTTTAAAAAATGATCTATGATCTCAGCCCATTTTTTTAGGTCTGGCAGCCAACCGATCGTTCCATAACTTGTAAAAATCAAATCGAAATGACCCTCTAAATTTTCATCTAATTCATAAATATCACTGCATACAAAATCAGGAAAAATTTGACTTTTTTCACTCAAAACCTTTGCTTTTTCGATTGCTTCTTCGGAAAAATCTATCCCGGTAGCGTCAGCACCTAACTTTTGAAGTGAAATAGTATCTTGTCCGAAATGGCATTGCAAGTGAAGCACTTTCTTTCCAACCAGATTTCCCAATAAATTCATTTCAATCGAATTCAGGGAATTTAGTGATTTAAGAAAAGAGGGATTATCATAAAATTTCGAATCGAAATGTACAGGTACTTTTTTATTCCACAAGGCCTTATTCAAAGATCGATATTTATTCTCCCATTCTTTAATCATGCCCTTTACCTGCAAATCGCCATATCCATAAATGGGTAATCGTTTAGAAAATTCCGGAAAGATCTCTTTTAGGTCGGTAGATTGTTTTAACAAAATCAACTCCTCCAGCACTTCCATGGGTTTTCCTTTCTTATCCTGAGGATTTTTGAGAATTTCTGCTTGAATGGCTTCCTTCAAAAAGGAGTATTTTGTACGCAGTTTCTTTTCGATCTCCAGCAATTTATCAAAATTTTTAGCTTGATAAGCTTTCCATAGTTTTGAAAAATTGGCTAAATCGGAATGGCTCATGTGAATACTTGTGTCAATAGATTGTTTCAGCTCATGAGTTGAAAGAGCCCCAAAACCTGAATCGAGATTTTCTGCCAGTACGAGCGAGACATTTTTTTGATCATTTCGATGAAGTAAATCACAGACAAACCAAAAGTTAGCTTGGCAAAATAAATCCTTTTCAAACCAACAAAAAACTTCTTCTTCGGGGTTTAATTGGATAATTTTTTCAAATTCTGATCTTGTTTTTTTGACATAATCAGTTTTACCGGTGCCATAAGTCTTATGGAGAAAAGAAGCACGGTTGTTAAAGAATGCGGAAAGATTGTCGGCTGACACATCCCCTTCAATAAGACATTCTCTGGCCACTATTCTTTCTCCCTTTAATTCTCCCGGGAATTTATTAAAAAGACTATCTCCGTTGAGTATATGAATCATGAGGGCTCTTTCTTTGGTCGAGCACTAAGATAAGTTTAAAAAGGGAAAAGAAATTTTAGTTATTTAATTTTTTCCAGATCAAATCTTTAAGTTGATCTAAATTTATTTGAGCTACTGACGAAATAAAAATGTGAGGAATTTTTTTCGGCAAAGTTTTTTCGACCTCTTTTTTCAATTCTTCATCTAAAAGATCACATTTGGAAATGGCCAGAATTCTTTCTTTATCTAACAATTCCGGATTGTGTTTCTTGAGCTCATTGAGCAAAATTTTGTATTCTTCAGCAATATCCAGACTATCTGCGGCTATCATAAAAAGCAACAAAGAATTTCTTTCAATGTGACGTAAAAAACGATGACCAAGGCCTTTTCCTTCTGCTGCACCTTCTATGATGCCGGGGATATCAGCCATGACAAAACTTTGAAAATCGCGGTATTTCACTATCCCCAAATTGGGTTTTAGAGTGGTAAAGGGATAATCGGCTATTTTCGGTTTTGCGCTTGTGAGAACTGAAAGCAAAGTAGATTTGCCTGCATTGGGAAAACCGACTAATCCGACGTCAGCCAGAAGTTTAAGTTCTAATCTAAACCATCCCTCAACACCGGGAATACCGGGTTGTTTATACCTCGGAGTTTGGTTGGTAGAAGATTTAAAATGCCAGTTTCCCAATCCCCCCATACCACCTTCAGCCAAAATAATTTCTTGTCCGTTTTCGGTAATTTCAAAGAGAATTTCATCCGTTTCCGCATCTCTTACAATAGTTCCTAAAGGGACATCAATATATTGATCTTCACCTGATTTTCCGGTACTTCGATTTTTTGAACCGCTTCCTCCATGTTCAGCGCGGATATGTGTTTTAAATTTTAAGTGGATCAGAGTCCACATATTTTTGTCTCCACGAACGATGATATGACCACCTCTGCCTCCATCACCTCCGTCGGGACCTCCTTTGGCAACGTATTTTTCTCTGTGTAAATGAGAAGATCCGCTACCTCCGTTTCCTGATGCAGCAAATATTTTTACATAATCAACAAAATTGCCTTCGGTCATTTGGTTGTTCTTATTATAGTTGGTCGATTACCTCTTTTAATCTTGAGGTAATATCCTCAATGGATCCCACGCCGTTTATACCGAAATATTTTTGTTGTTTTTGGTAGAAATCTTGTAAGACAGCGGTTTTGGTTTGGTATTCTTTGAATCGATTCCTTATTTTAGATTCATCCTGATCATCAGATCTTCCACTGCTTTTACCTCTTAGTAAAATTCTTTCAACGAGCAGATTTTCAGGTACTTCAAGAGCGATCATCGCATTAATCCCACTGCCTTTTTTGGAAAGAAATTCATCCAAAGCAATGGCCTGTGATTCTGTTCTTGGAAATCCGTCAAAGATAAATCCTTTAGCTTTCGGGTTTTTCTCTACTTCGGCTTTTAACATATCAATGGTTACCTGATCCGGTACTAAATCTCCGTTATCGATATAACTTTTTGCCAATTTACCCAATTCTGTTTCCCCTTTCATATTGTATCTAAAAACATCCCCAGTAGATATGTGTACAAGTTTATAATGGTCTCTTAATAATTCTGCTTGCGTTCCTTTTCCTGCACCGGGAGGGCCAAATAAAACGATGTTTTTCATTTTTAATTATCTATTATGAATATTGGTTTACAAAAGTACAACATTGTTTTTAGTTGTCAGTTCTCATCCTTTTGAATGTCCTATTGATCAATTTGATAAACATCGCGTAAATTTCTGCCCAGTCCGTCAAAATCTAATCCATAACCCACTATAAATTTATCCTCAATTTCCAGACCTACATAGTCAATAGGCAATTCTTTTTTATAGGCATCCGGCTTAAAAAAAAGCGTGGCAATTTTTAATTGTTTTAGATTTTGCTCATTAAAAAGTCGATAGATTTCTTCGAGTGTGGTCCCTGTATCAATAATGTCTTCTAAAATAATAACTGTTCTATTGGTCAGGTCTTCATTTATACCGATCAGTTTTTTGATGGTTCCCGTTGAATCCAAACTCTTGTAAGAAGAGAGTTTTACAAATGACACGTGGCAAGGGTGCGGATAATGTCTGATGAAATCGGAAACGAACATAAATGAACCATTTAATATACCAACAAATACGGGTTCTTCATCCGGTCCAATATCTTCC
Organism: uncultured Flavobacteriaceae bacterium; assembly: GCA_964631875.1. Lineage (GTDB taxonomy): Bacteria > Bacteroidota > Bacteroidia > Flavobacteriales > Flavobacteriaceae > Namhaeicola. The sequence continues at coordinate 93,670 of CAZWAN010000001.1, read as the reverse complement.
GAGATAGTTTTAGCTAAAAACTCATTTGTTCTGGCGATTTTGTCGCTTGATACAAAAGGCTTGAATTTAAGGTTATGAATGGTAATTTGGTCCATCTTTAATTTTTTTGCTAAGGTAAAAATAATTTGCCCTAAAAAAGAAAAGCCTTTTTGACTGAATATTCAAAAAGGCTTTATATAGAGATAAGGTAAATTTACCCTTTCATCTTTTTTGTGTCTTTGTCTTTTGTTGCGTCATACATAATAGGTGTGGCAACGAACAATGATGAATAGGTTCCTACAATAACACCAACAATTAAGGCGAACATAAATCCTTTGATAGAATCTCCTCCGAAGAAAAAGATTGCCAACAAAACGATCAAGGTGGTCATCGAGGTATTTAATGTTCTGCCAATGGTACTATTTAAAGCCGTATTAACAATTTTACTAAAAGGCCAACCACTATGTATTTTTGTAAATTCTCGAATCCTATCAAAAATTACAACAGTGTCATTCAAGGAATAACCTACTACAGTTAGTATGGCAGCGATAAATGATTGGTCAATTTCCATATCAAAAGGCAAAACCTTATAGAAAATAGAGAAAATAGCGAGTACAATTAAAACATCATGGAAAACAGCCGCAACAGCACCTAAACTATATTGCCATTTTCTAAAACGTAATAAGATGTACAGGAACACCACAATAAGCGCGCCGATAATGGCAAAGATCGCTGCTTGTTTAATGTCATCTGCGATGGTAGGACCTACCTTAATAGATTGAACAATACCAATATTTCCTTCATTGTCAGCACCTTTAAATTGATCATAACTGATATCTGCAGGTAAATAAGGTTTCAGATTAGTATAAAGTAGATTTTGTATCTCATCATCGACACCCAAATCGGTATCATCGATCTTAAATTTTGTCGTAATTTTTAACTGGCTTGCATTACCAAAAGTTTTCACCTCGGGAGAACTTCCAAAAGCATCTTTTAAACTAGCGGCAACTTCAGGAGCACTTACGGCTTCAGAAAATCTCACTGTATATGTTCTACCACCCTTAAAATCAACACCATAATTTAGGCCATTGGTCAAAAGCGATCCGATACCCAAAACGAGAATTGTTCCTGATACTATATAGGCCATTTTTCTTTTCTTCAAGAAATCGATGTTAAAATTAGTGAACCAATTTTTGGTGATCGAAGTATTGAAAGTAAGTTTGTTTCCCTTTCCTACATACCATTCTAACAACAATCTTGTGATGAAAATAGCGGCAAATAAAGAGGTTACAATACCGATCATTAAGGTAGTTGCAAAACCTTTTACCGGTCCAGTTCCAAAAATATAAAGAATAATACCTGTTAATAAAGTAGTAATATTCGCGTCGATGATAGAAGACAAAGCATTGCTAAATCCATCATCAATGGCTTCTTTGAGATGTTTTCCTAAAGAGAGTTCTTCTTTAATTCTTTCATAGATAAGTACGTTCGCATCTACCGCCATACCAATTGTCAATACAATACCGGCAATACCGGGCAATGTTAACACGGCACCAAAGGAGGCAAGTGTTCCAAAGATGAAAAGAATATTAAGTACCAAAGCAATGTCCGAGAAAATACCGGCTTTTCCGTAGTAGAAGATCATCCATAATAATACCAAAATCAAAGCGATGATAAAAGATATTGTTCCTGAATGAATGGCTTCTTTACCTAGAGAAGGACCTACGACGTCTGACTGGATGATACGCGCAGCAGCAGGTAATTTACCTGATTTTAGAGCATTGGCTAAATCCTGTGCTTCTTCAATAGAAAACTGTCCGGTTATAGAAGTTCTTCCACCTGTGATTGCGTCATTAACTCGGGGAGCTGAGTAAACAAAATCGTCTAATACTACAGCCACAAATTTTCCGACATTTTCAGATGTCATTTTTGCCCATTCTTTTGTACCAACAGAATTCATAGACATGGTTACCTCGGGATTGGCACCTAATTGATCAAAAACTTGTGCGGCATCAGAGATTACATCTCCTTGAATTGGGGCGATATCATCTCTATTTGATTTGATGGCATACAGGTTAATTACTTCAGTATTCTCGATAGGTTTGTGGTCCCACAAGAATTTGGCGTATTTCATTTCAGAAGGCAATAAATTACGCACTTCTTTTTGCGCTAAATAACCATTGATTTTTGCCGTGTCTGATACGGTAGCCGATCCTATAACCGAGCTCAATTGGTTAGCCGATTGAGGGATATTTGGCATCAAAATAGAGAATAAAGGATTAGCTGCTTTTGTGTCTACAGAATCCTTTACCTCTCCTAATAGTTCATCAATTTCATTTTCAATTTTGGTAGTATCTGCCGTCTGACTAATTTCTTCTTCAACCAAAGTAGCCAAAACACCATTTGCGCTTATCAAAAATTGAGACATTTCTTGGTTGGTGTAAACTTCCCAAAATTGCAGCTCAGCAGTACTTTGTAATAATTTTCTTACACGGTCAATATCTTTAGCACCAGGCAATTCAATTAAAATTCTTCCTGTTTCACCAATCCTTTGAATACTTGGAGAAGTTACCCCAAATCTGTCTATACGACTTCTTAAAACTTCAAAAGCAGTATTAATAGAACCTTCGACTTCTAATTTAAGAAGAGGCATTACCTCTTCATCAGTCATTTTAAAGTTGATCTTATCTTTTAATGATTTATTTCCAAAAATACTTGGGTCTCCAAGTTTTACAGATCCTTTACTCGCATTTTCAAAGGCTTCAAAGAAGAGGGATAGATAATCTTTGTCACTATCTCTTTGTGCAGCGGTTGCAGCATTTAGCGCTTCGTTAAATACAGGATTTGTTGATTTGTTTGAAAGTCCATACAAAATATCCCTTACAGAAACTTCCAGAATTGCATTGATTCCCCCTTTTAAGTCAAGACCAAGATTGATTTCTTTTTCTTTTAACTCGTTGTAGGTGTAGTCGGCAAAGCCTAAATTCAATACAGGGACATTAGCGACAGAATCTAAATAATCTCTCTGTAATTGGGCTTTTTCTTCTAAGCTATTTACTGCAGAATTTGTTTGTGCATAGGCTTCGGCATCTTTCTCCACATTTTTTGCAAAATATGTAAAGGACAGTTGGTAAATACAAACTAAACTAAACAAGATTGCAAAAGTTCTAATAAGACCTTTGTTTTGCATTATTACTAATTTTTAATCCATAAATTTTTTAAACGCGCAAATATACTGATTTAATTTAGGTTTGAAAGAAAAATCGCAACTGATTCCAGCTCTGTTTTTCGGTTGGTTAAAAACCATTTTTTTTAGCTATTTTCGTGTCTTTAAATAGTAATGAAAAGATGTTTACAGATATTGAAATAGCCCAGCAAAATAGCATGTTGCCGATTAAGGACGTTGCAAAGAGATTGAAAATTGAGGAGGATGATCTTGAATTATTTGGAAAGTACAAAGCAAAACTACCACTGCATTTAATTGATCAGGATAAAGTAGATCAGAGCAAATTGATTTTAGTCACAGCTTTAACTCCCACACCTGCAGGAGAAGGAAAAACAACGGTATCTATAGGGTTATCTGAGGGTTTGAACAGAATAGGAAAACTCACTACCGTAGTTTTAAGGGAACCGTCACTGGGACCTGTTTTTGGAATAAAAGGAGGTGCTGCCGGTGGAGGATATTCACAAGTCGTTCCGATGGAGGATATCAACCTGCATTTTACCGGGGATTTTAATGCCGTTGAAAAAGCAAATAATTTGCTTGCGGCCCTCATCGATAATAATTTACAGTGCCCTTGTTCACTTAATTTAGATCCAAGAACAATTTTGTGGAAGAGAGTGATAGATATGAACGACAGGTCATTACGCAACATCATTATTGGACTTGGCGGCGCACAAAATGGCATCCCAAGGGAAGACGGATTTAATATAACACCCGCTTCTGAGGTGATGGCAATTTTGTGTATGGCGAATGATTTGGAGGATCTCAAGAAAAGGTTGGGCGATATTATTGTTGGATTTACCTTTGACAAAAAACCTGTTTTTGCCCGTGATCTGAAAGCGGAGGATGCCATGGCTATTTTATTAAAGGATGCCATCAAGCCCAATTTGGTTCAAACTTTAGAAAAAAACCCTGCCATTCTTCATGGTGGCCCCTTTGCTAATATTGCTCAAGGAACCAATACGATTTTAGCCACAAAAATGGGTATGTCTTTATCAGATTATGTTGTGACCGAAGCGGGATTTGGGGCTGATCTGGGAGCAGAGAAATTCTTTGACATAAAGTGTGTAGCTTCTGGATTGAAGCCAAAAGCTGTTGTGTTGGTTGTCACCATTAAAGCACTGAGACATCATGGTGGTGCTGAACCTGCCAAAATAAACGAACCCAATGCGGATTTTGTAAAAAAAGGTTTCGTGAATGTAGAAAAGCATATTGAAAATATCAGAAAATTTAATGTTGAGCCGGTTGTAGCGATCAATGCTTTCAGTAACGATACTGCAGAGGAAATAGCTATAGTAAAAGAGTGTTGCGCAAAGTTAGACATTCAAGCTGTTTTGTTCAAAGGTTGGGCGAAAGGAGGTGAGGGAGCTGAAGATTTGGCGAGGGCAGTTGTTGATGTAGTGGAGAATAAACCGTCCGATTTTAAGCCGCTCTATGATTGGAACATGCCCGTGAAAGATAAAATAGAGAAAATAGCCAAAGAAATATATGGTGCCAGTGGTGTGGATTATGACAAAAAAGCAAAGCTCAATTTGAACAGAATAGAAAAATTAGGATTTCAAAATTTTGCCATTTGCATGGCTAAGACACAAAAATCTTTTTCAGATAATGAGAGTTTAAGGGGGAGGCCCAAAGACTTTGTCATTACGGTCAGAGAAATAGAGATTGCCTCAGGGGCCAAGTTCATTATCCCCATACTGGGTGTCATGATGCGAATGCCGGGACTACCCGCACAGCCGGCTAGTGAGAAAATGCAGATCGACAAGAATGGTAAAATCTCAGGATTATCATAAAAAAAAGGGGCTTCAAAGCCCCTTTTTTACATTCTTTATGTTGTTTACAACAATCCGTTTACCACACGAACTGCATCGGCACTTTCTTTTAAATTTGTTTTTTCGGCATCTGTTAAATCGATCTCAACAATTTTTTCGATACCATTTTTTCCAATGATACAAGGAACTCCTATTGAGATATCTTTTAGGCCGTATTCTCCGTTCAAAAGAGCAGAACAAGGGAACATTTTCTTTTGATCACAGGCGATGGCTTGAACCATGGCTGAAACAGCTGCTCCCGGTGCATACCAAGCACTTGTTCCTAACATTTTGGTCAATGTAGCACCACCAACCTTTGTAGCTTCTTTTACTTCATTTAACCTTTCTTCGGATAAGAATTTTGTAACCGGTACGCTATTTCTTACGGCTAATCTTGTCAGAGGAATCATTCCAGTATCACTATGTCCGCCAATCACCATTCCATCCACATCTGAAGCAGGACAACCTAAGGCTTCTGCTAACCGGTACTTAAATCTTGCACTGTCTAGGGCGCCACCCATTCCAATAATTCTATTTTTTGGAAGTCCGGTTGCTTTATGAGCCAAATAGGCCATAGTATCCATCGGATTGCTCACTACGATCAAAATTACATTTGGAGAATGCTTCAATAAGTTTTCAGCTACGGTTTTTACGATTCCTGCATTGATCCCGATTAATTCTTCACGAGTCATACCTGGTTTTCTCGGAATTCCGCTGGTTATGACAGCGATATCGCTATTGGCAGTTTTTGTATAATCGTTTGTGGCTCCTGATATTTTGGTATCAAATCCGTTTAGCGAAGCGCACTGCATCAAATCCATGGCTTTTCCTTCAGCAAAATCTTCTTTAATATCTATTAGTACTACTTCAGAAGCGAAATCTTTAATGGCAATGTATTCAGCACAACTCGCGCCCACTGCACCTGCTCCTACTACTGTTACTTTCATTTGGTTTTATTTAAAATTACTATATATCTATGTTTGCGTAAACCGCATTCTTTTCTATGAACTCTCTTCTAGGTGGTACATCATCACCCATCAGCATTGAGAATACCCGATCTGCTTCTGTTCCATTTTCTATGGAAACCTGTCTCATGGTTCTAAATTCCGGATTCATGGTTGTATCCCATAATTGTTCAGCATTCATCTCACCAAGACCTTTATATCGCTGGATAGATGCTCCGCTACCAAAAGCATCGAGCAGTTTGTCACGTTGTTTATCATTCCATGCATATTCTTTTTTTGCTCCCTTTTTGACTAAATATAGTGGAGGAGCAGCAATATATATATTGCCATTTTCGACTAATTCGCGCATATATCTGAAGAAGAAAGTGAGGATGAGGGTGGCAATGTGGCTGCCATCGACATCGGCGTCACACATAATTACAATTTTATGGTATCGCAATTTTGACAGATTCAATGCTCTTGGGTCTTCTTCCGTTCCAATAGAAACACCTAATGCCGTATACATGTTTTTGATTTCTTCATTTTCAAAAACTTTGTGCTGCATGGCTTTTTCCACATTCAAGATTTTACCCCTCAATGGCAGAATGGCTTGAAAATTTCTATCCCGGCCTTGTTTTGCTGTTCCACCTGCAGAATCTCCCTCGACCAGGAATATTTCACATTTTTCAGGATCACTCCAGGCACAATCAGATAATTTACCCGGTAAACCACCACCGTGCATGACCGTTTTTCGTTGAACCATCTCCCGCGCTTTATTCGCAGCATGTCTTGCCTGAGCAGCAAGAATCACCTTTTGAACGATTATCTTAGCATCATTTGGATTTTCTTCCAAATAATCGGTCAGCATTTCGCTTACTGCCTGACTAACGGCTGAGGTGACATCTCTATTCCCTAATTTTGTCTTGGTTTGACCCTCAAATTGAGGTTCAGCCACTTTTACAGAGATAATGGCGGTTAAGCCTTCGCGGAAATCGTCACCGGAGATTTCAAACTTTAACTTGCTTAACAGGCCTGAAGTCTCTGCATATTTTTTTAAAGTATTAGTCAACCCTCTTCTAAATCCACTGAGGTGTGTACCACCTTCATGCGTATTGATATTGTTTACATAAGAGTGCAAATTTTCATTGAACGAAGTGTTGTATACCATAGCAACTTCAACAGGAATGCCATTTTTTTCACCCTCCATACTGATAACATCCGCAGTGAGTTGTTCTCTAGTAGAATCGAGGTAGCGAACAAATTCCTTAAGTCCTTCTTGACTATAAAATTCTTCGTGAATAAAATTACCTTCATCGTCTTTGTTTCTCTTATCGGTAAGGGTTATCCTAACTCCCTGATTCAGATAAGATAATTCTCTTAATCTGGCGGCTAAAATATCATAACTGAAAACAATGTCAGTTTGAAAAATGGTATCATCCGCCCAGAAGGTCACTTCCGTTCCGGTTTTATCAGATTCTCCAATAACTTTTACGGGATAAAGCGCTTTTCCTTTTTCATATTCTTGTTGCCAAATTTTCCCTTCTCTTTCTACGGTTGCAGTCAGATGATTTGATAGTGCATTTACACAAGAAACGCCCACACCGTGTAAGCCTCCCGAAACCTTATAAGAATCTTTATCAAATTTACCACCTGCACCAATCTTGGTCATTACCACCTGCAGAGCAGAAACTCCCTCTTTTTTATGCAGACCAACTGGAATACCACGACCATTATCTTTTACAGTAATCGAATTGTCTTCATTAATGATCACATCAATCTGAGAACAATATCCCGCCATGGCCTCATCGATGGAATTATCCACTACTTCGTAGACCAAATGATGCAGACCTCTTGAGCTCACATCACCGATATACATAGAGGGTCTCATTCTCACATGTTCCATTCCCTCTAGGGCCTGGATACTATCCGCTGAATATTGATCTTTTTTTGCTTCTTCGCTCATATTTTTTTAATTATTTTTTCTCTGAAATTTAGAAAGTACAAATATAACAAAACACAGTGTTTATAAGGGTTTATTTTAAGCTTAATCATCTGAAGTTATTAACAAATGTTTGTAAAATTCCCTTCTTTTTTGCCTTTAGAACATTCTTTTCATTCCAATAAAAAATGCTCGCGGAGACGAGCATTTTTTTAGCGCATAAAAATCAATGGATTAGTCCTATTGTTGTATGAATTTTTGCAAATATGAAGCTAAAATCTTATTCAATTCTAAAGAAAAAAGACCTGACACTTTGTAGTATCAGGTCTTGGTGCAAATTAAAATAGCTTAATATTTCAATGTATTTGCTTTTTGTGTTCGTTCGTCATTTTATTCCCCTCAGATAAAAACAACTCCCTCCCACAATGATCACTTTTGTGATCTTATTTCAGTATCCGGTAAGTCCGGACTTTGAACTTTCTGAAATAATATTATAACGTTATCAATTATTAACAGTAGCAAATGTATGTGGGAATTCTTAAGAGAATCTGAAGTTTTACTCAGAATTTAAAAAAAGTTTCAAAAATAAATAGAAAAGTAGTGTTTTCCCTCATTGTAGTTATGTTTGATCTCCCATTCGTGTACGTCACAAATCTTTTTTACGATAGCCAGTCCGAGGCCAAATGAGTCTGATGAAGTACTTTCTTTTTTAAAACGATCAAATAACATTTCAGAGGATGTTTTAGTTGGTTTGCCAGTATTGGCCACAGAGATAAACAATTCATTGGTTTGGATCTCTATACTGCCACCTTCTGAATTGTGTTTAATGGCGTTACTGATTAGGTTTGAAACCACCATTTCGAATAATAATGGATTAGCTTTTACTTTAGAGTCAAGCGTAAGATTCTTACCCACTGTTAAATCTTTGTTAGCGATAAAATCTTCAAAAATTTCTAACTGTTGATCTACTACTTCATTAATATTAATTTCTTTTTTCTGACTGTATTGTTGATTTTCTATTTTCGAGAGCATCAACAGGGTTTTATTTAATTTGGAGAGTCTTTTTGTTGCACTAAATACAGTACTAATTGTCTGTTTGTCTTCTATATTGAGATTTTCACTTTGCATCAAATATTCCAGTTTAGACTGTATGATTGCCAGAGGTGTTTGCATTTCGTGCGATGCATTTTCGGTAAACTCTTTTAAATTTTGAAAATCTGTACTCAATTTGTCCGTAAGTTTATACAGGGATTGATTTAACTCTTTGAACTCGTCAATTTGAGATTCTTCCAAAGCGATGGGTTCTGCATTTTCGAAAGAGTAATTCTTTAATTTGTCGAGATTTTTGTAGAATGGATTCCAAAATTTTTTTGCAACATAGGTATTGAGTACATACACAGAAAGAATTAATAAAAAGACCACCACTGCAACCGAAATTGTTATACCAAGTATAAATTCGTGGTTTTTAACTTGTGAACTCCGCGTTACAATTTTGTAAGTTTTTCCCTGAAGGGTTTCTATAGAGGTAAGTTGTCTGTATAGCTCATAATTCTCAACTCCGCCAATAATTTGGTAAAGCATGGTGTCTTTGAAATAAATAGTATCCTTTACGGGATAGTCTAATTCGTAATCATCAACCTCGAGAATGGGTAAAGGGTAATCGTATTTTAATCTTTGAGCAATAAGCTCTTTATCCCAAAGCAGTTTTTCATCTTGTCTTTTGGCCATAACTTTTTTTAAAACAAAAAAGATGGTTGTACTTGAAAGCACAAAAATGATGGCAGAATAGATAAAATAAGTTTGTCGGGTTTTATTGAGCAGCTTCATTAATCACCAAATTTATAGCCCAATCCATAAATTGTTTGAAGGTAATCAGGACAACCCAAAAGGCTTAATTTCTTTCTTAGATTCCGCATGTGGGTATAGATAAAATCAAAATTGTCTAACATATCGGCATTATCTCCCCACAAATGTTCGGCTATACTTTCTTTGGTGAGAACGCGGCCTCTATTGGTGACAAAATACAGTAATAGGTGATATTCCTTTTTTGTTAGATCGACAGGTTTATCTAAGACTTTTACTGACCTGGCTTCCGGATCTATTTCAATTTCATTAAAACTGATTTTCTTATCACCATCATAATGACGTCTGCGGATAAGCGAATTTATTCTAGAGTTCAGCTCTGCTAAATGAAATGGTTTTGTTATATAATCGTCGGCGCCAAGGTCGAGGCCCTTTAACTTGTCATCCAGTGAATTTTTAGCGGAAACGATCAGCACTCCAGTTCTCGGCTTATTTTTTTTGATGTATTTCAATAAATCCAGACCATTACCTCCCGGCAAATTGATGTCCAAGATCACTACATCGTAATCATATGTCACTAATTTATCTTCTGCGCTCAAAAAATCGGTTGCATTTTCGCAGATAAACTCAGCTTTCTGAAGGTAATTGCAAGTTACCTGAACCAAATCCATTTCGTCTTCAACGACCAATATTTTCATGTAAGTAAAACTTAAAAAGTATAATTTCTTGAAAAGATGCAAGTTATTTAATTAATATTACTTGCTTTGCAAAGGGACTGTTAAATTTGAAACCGGCCAAGGGAGAGGAGTAATAATTGGGCTAGAATAGGAGATCATATTTGTTAGGATCTTTTTTGAACGTATAACCGAAGGTCCATTCAACATAATCTGATCTTGTTTCTGTCACCTTTAAACTTACACCCAGAAACATCTTTTTTTGCTGGCCTAACAAGTATCGTACACCCAGTCTTTTATAAACGGCACTTTCTTCATTTTCTTCATTCCGATTTAAATAAACACCCACATTTAAAGGCACATAAACTCTATCGGTCAATACCCATTCCCAAAGCCCGACAAAACCATAGCTGTACTGTTTTTTAAAGTCGCTTTTATCTTCTGTTACCCTATCTAATGCTCCGGCCGTATAAAAAAATTCAAAACCTACACCAAACCTATATTTATAGTTGAATTGATGTAAAAAGTTGGCACTGAGCGTAGATTTGAAATAGTCTGCTTTTCCATATTCAAAATTTCGATTGCCCACTGCACCAAAGAAACTATACATATTAAATGGTATAAATTTGCTGATTTTTGACTTATCCTGTGCCGGTTTTGTACCTTCAATATCATAAGCCGCCATAACCGAAATGGGAAGTACGTTGATACTTTTATTCGGTAAGCGAATTCTTCCGTTCGAAAAATGTTTAAAACCGGCACCGGCTCCAACTTTCCAATGTGGCGTAAGGTAGTATCTGATTTCTGTAGACAGAGCGATGTACACATTTCTCCTCGAACCGATAATTTCGTTTTTGGGATTGTCAATGGGGTCGTAAAAGTTGAAATTTGTAGCTAATCCGAGGCCAATACTATAAATCCACTCCCAATTTTCCGGCATATGCATAACAGGAATATCAACAAAACCATCAAAGGCATATGGATTTCCAAAAGCTTCATCTTTAAAGGTGGCTGCATAAAGTCCGATACCAAAAACAGGCGACCGATACAAAGTGGAATAAACATTGTCTTCTTGTCTTCTAAACCCCAACCTTATATCTGTTCCGTAATATTCGTAGATCCCCCTCTCTTCAAGTGCAGAGATAACCCCGCCAAATTCAAATTTGGTTTGTAATTCTAAACTATGCTCAGGTTCTTTTTTCGACTGTGTTATGGTTGAATCGGAATAAACAGTTTGCCCAAAAGATCGGTCATTAAGTCCGAGAAGAACTAAGAGGACGATAAGTTGAGTGTAACTTGTTTTATTGTGTTTGAGGAGGAACAAATTGAAAAAGCCTAGATTTAGTTGAGTATATGTTTTGGTGGCGCAATATAATTAAAATTGAAATTTAAATCCTGCTATTTTCAATACGGACGAATGGTATAGGTATAATAGAATAAATAAAAATGAACTTTATGAATTGTCGTTTGCGCAATAACAATGCATAATTCACGTTTAGAGTATACATAACATCTCCAAAAAGTTATTCAATTGCTATGAAAAAAATGTATTTTGGTGTTATGATGATGATGCTATTGGTATGCAATCACATCGATGCACAAAAATTTTCGCCCTTAGACAAAAACCCAACAGATATTGCTTATTTGAGAGCGAACAAACTTTCTAAACCATTAATTAGGGTAATTTACAGTCGTCCAATCAAATCTGAAGCTGAAGTTTTTGGAAAACAAATTCCGTTCGAAGAAATTTGGCGAACCGGCGATAATGAGGCTACCGAAATTAAATTTTATTCTGATACTAAATTTGGTGATGAGCTCGTAAAGGCGGGAACATACATTCTGCATACCATACCGGGTGAGAAAGAATGGACGATCATTTTAAATAGCAATAATGATACCTGGGGCGCATTTTTTTATGATGAATCGAAAGATGTTGCGAGAATAAAAATACCGGTAAAGAAGGGAGAACCAATCGATATTTTTTCTATTGCGTTTAATCAAAGTTACAATCGAAATTTCATGGTTTTGGCCTGGGATACTACTCGAGTTAATATTCCTGTAGAAACTTATTCTACATTCTTGGCAGAACTTTAAAAATTTGTTGAACTCATCTACATAGCTTATGAAGAATCTATATTTGTTGTTTTTTGTATTGTTGAGTTTTTTTTTCTCAACTGAGACCGAAGCCCAGAATTTTCAGTTGGTAGACAAAAGTCCGCACGATATCGTTTATTATCGCAAAACCAATTTAATGCCACCTTTGGTCAAAGTGCTTTACGGCCGACCTCAAAAAAAAGGCAGAGAGATTTTCGGGAATCTTGTTCCCTATGGTGAAGTATGGCGGCTTGGCGCAAACGAAACCACAGAAATAACTTTTTACGAGGACGTAGTTTTTGGCGGTCAGGAAGTAAAAAAAGGAACGTATACACTCTATGCCATTCCCGAAGCGGACGAATGGACCATCATTTTAAGTTCTAATTTAGACACTTGGGGTTCATCTTCCTATCAAGAAAAATTTGATGTTGCCAGAATAAAAACGAAGGTTCGTAAAGCAGAAGAAATCGAAGTTTTTTCCATTGGATTTAAAGAAAAAGGTAAAGAAATCAATATGATTTTTGGATGGGATACAACAAGAGTGATTGTACCTATTTCTTAGCATCATAAACCAATTCTCCGTTTACATAGGTAGATAAAACTTTAGTTCCAGGAATTTTTTCCAATTCTTCCTCCATAATATCTTTATCCAAAATCACAAAATCAGCAAACTTACCGGTTTGAATACTTCCTTTTTCATTTTCTTCAAAATTTGAATAAGCCGCCCAAATTGTCATTCCTTTTAGCGTTTCTTCTCTGGATAGTGCTTCTTTTGAATTGAATCCATTTTCCGGATAACCTTCAAGGTCTTTTCTTGACACTGCTGCGTAAAATGTGAGCATCGGGTTGACTTGCTCAACCGGAAAATCTGTGCCCAGGGCTATTTTTCCATACTCATTTAATAATTTTTGATAGGCGTAGGCACCTTTGATTCGTTCACTTCCAATTCTGTCCTCTGCCCAATACATATCACTTGTAGCATGAGTAGGTTGAACGGAAGGAATGACATCTTTGTATAGGTCAAAATCTTCAGGCGACACAATTTGTGCATGCTCAATTCTCCACCTCCTGTCTACCTTATTCTTTAAAACCTCATTATAGGTTTTCAATAAAAAAGTATTGGCAGAGTCTCCTATGGCATGTGTATTCATTTGATAATCAGAATTGGCAATTCTCTGGGCGATTTCTCTTGTTTTTTGAACACCGGTAACCAGAGCCCCATAATGATTTTCTCTGTCGGAATAAGGAGCTCTCATGGCTGCACCTCGAGAACCTAAAGCACCGTCGGAATAAACTTTAAATGAACGCACATTTAATCGGTCGGTTTTAATAATACCATTATTGATAAAATGATCTAAATTTTCATCACTCACAGAGACCATGGCGTACACCCTCATTTTTAACTTTTCGGCTTGTTGTAAACTGTCTATCAATTCGATGGCATATTTACTCAAACCGGCATCATCAACGGTCGTTAATCCCAGGGAAAAACACACTTTTTGAGCCGCTAACAAAGCGTCGATCGCATTCTCTGTGGTTCTTTTAGGGATAATTTTGTTCACTAATTCTTCTGCATTGTCAACTAAAACCCCACTTATTTTTCCATTGACCTTTATTATTTCTCCGCCAAAAACTTCTGTGCTTTCATCGATACCCGCCAAGTCTAACGCTTTTTGATTTACCAAAAGAGCGTGTCCGTCAATTCTTCCTAAGGCAATAGGTGTATCAGGAAAAAGAACGTCCAATGTATCTTTTGTTGGGAATTCTTTTATTTCCCAATCGTTTTGGTCCCAACCCCGACCCAGAATGAAGGATCTGTTTTTTTCTTTTTGAAAATCGACAATTTTTTGAACGATTTCTTTAAAACTCTTTGTACCCACCAAATCGAGTTCTTGAAGGTCGAAACCATAATTGTAAAAGTGGCAATGTGCATCTATCAGGCCCGGGACGATGGTTTGGTTTTTTACATCGATTATTTGATCACTTTTGAATTGCTCAGTGATTTCTTCATTTGAGCCCACAGCGAGAAATTTCCCATTAGCAACTGCGAAAGCTTCAGCTTTTCCAAATTCTTCGTTTACTGTATAGATGTTTCCGTTGATAACAATTAATTCTGCCGTAGTTTTTGAATCAGAACAAGAATAGCACATAATCAGCAGGCAAAAGACGAATAGATTTCTCATGGTTTAATTTTTTGCTAAAATAAAATTATTAATTGACTGCCAATTTTATCTGATCGATTTCTTTTTTGGCATGCTCATAACCTATTTGGAAAGACTGTTCTATGGCTTTAGTGTCTAAAACACCAATCTTTTTTAAATTTTGTGGTTTAAAGACATAATGACAATGATCAAATTTTTCAATGTCTTTAGCATCTAATCCAATTTGATACACTCTGTAAATTAGTTTTAAGGTCGTGTCTATTTGTTCCTTGGAAATTTCTTCCAGAGGATTGATAAAGCTCCCGATTAGAATATCGTTTGATCTTTTTATAGGTTCAATAGGGAAATTATCGAGGAGTCCGCCGTCACAATATAAATTCCCGTTAATTTCGATCGGTGAAAAAACCGGAGGTAGGGCCGATGAGGCAATAAGAGGTCTGATCAATTCTCCTTGCGAAAAATACGTCAGTTTCCCGCTGTGTAAGTTCGTTGCCGTAACAAAGGTTGGAATTTTCAATGCATCAAAGGTATCTTCAGGGAAAATTTTTTTGAAGGTTGAAATAAATTTTTCACTATCAATAATGCCAGGTTTGGAGAATGTATATAGAGAATACTTAAAAAGGGAAGTATTTTTAAAGAAGTCGAGCATCTGTGTTGCCTCGTAACCCTTTGCATACATCGCTGCTACTACAGCTCCGGCACTGGTTCCTCCAATGGCATTAATTTTTATATTCTCCTCATTAAGGCATTTGATCAAGCCGATATGTGCCATCGATCTGACTCCGCCTCCGGATAAGATCAAACCTATTTTCTTAGCCATAACCCCATATAATTTACTTTTTTACAATTAAAATTAGTCACAATTTTTAAGAAAGGAGAATTCTTTTGTCTTTTAGTACTTTAAGAGTAAATTTGCAACTCAAAAAATCAGGTTTTCCGTCAGGTAAAACCGAATAAACCCCAAAAAAAATCATTTTTTTGATGAAGTACAATTTTAATGAAATAGAGGCCAAATGGCAAAAATATTGGAAGGAAAATCGAACTTTTCAGGCAGATAATGAAAGTGATCAAACCAAGTTCTATGTGCTTGATATGTTTCCTTACCCAAGTGGTGCGGGATTGCATGTAGGGCATCCACTGGGTTATATTGCCAGTGATATTTATGCGAGGTATAAGCGCCATAAAGGATATAATGTGCTTCACCCGATGGGTTATGATTCATTTGGTTTACCGGCCGAGCAATATGCGATCCAGACAGGACAGCATCCCGCAAAAACCACCGAGGAGAATATAAAAACCTATAGAAGGCAATTAGATCAAATTGGATTTAGTTTTGATTGGAGTAGGGAAGTGCGCACTTCAGATCCTGATTATTACAAATGGACACAATGGATTTTTATAGAATTGTTTAACTCGTATTATTGTAAGGACACTGATCAGGCAAGACCCATTGCAGAGTTAGAAGAAGTATTTTCTGCAGAAGGAAATACGAAGATCAATGCAGCCTGTGACGATGAAGTTGAATTGTTTGGAGCGGCCAATTGGAAGTCGTTTTCTGATCGAAAAAAGCAGGAAATACTCGCGAAATATAGGTTGACCTATTTATCTGATACAGAAGTAAATTGGTGTCCGGCATTAGGAACTGTTTTGGCGAATGATGAAATTGTGAACGGTGTTTCTGAAAGGGGTGGCCATCCGGTGGAGCGCAAAAAAATGAAGCAATGGAGTATGCGCATCACGGCTTATGCACAAAGATTGCTTGACGGTTTGGATAAATTAGACTGGCCACAACCTTTAAAAGATTCTCAGACTAATTGGATTGGTCGTTCAGAAGGTGCATCGGTAAGATTTATGGTCGATGGTTTTGATCAAAAGGAAGCCATTATTGAAGTATTTACGACCAGACCTGATACCATTTTTGGCGTATCTTTTATGACCCTGGCTCCAGAGCACCCTTTGGTAGAAAAAATTACAACTTCCGAGCAAAAGGAAGCCATTAAAAACTATATCAAAGCGACTTCAAAAAAGAGTGAAAGAGACCGTATGTCGGATGTGAAAACCATCAGTGGAGAGTTTACAGGAGCCTATGCTTTGCATCCATTTACAGGAAATAGAATCCCCATTTGGATAGGAGATTATGTTTTAGCCAGTTATGGTACAGGGGCGGTGATGGCGGTTCCATGTGGAGATCAGCGAGACTATGATTTTGCCAAATTTTTCAATTTACCAATTCCGAATATTTTTAAAGATGTAGATATTTCTGAAGAAGCATGTGAAGACAAAGAAGCGCTTATCGCTAATTCAGACTTTATCGATGATCTGCCGGGAAAAGAGGCCATTAAAGTGATCACAAAAGTACTGGAGGAGCGGAAGATCGGGAAAGGAAAAATAAATTACCGATTGCGTGATGCAGTCTTTTCAAGACAAAGATATTGGGGTGAGCCGTTTCCAGTTTATTACAAAGATGAAATGCCTGTCATGATTGATGTTAAACATTTACCCTTACGTTTACCTGAAGTAGAAAAATATCTTCCCACCTCTGATGGAAAGCCTCCTTTGGGCAATGCACATGATTGGGCTTGGGATACAAGTCAAAACAAGGTTGTTTCTAACGAAAAAATAGATCACAAATCGGTATTTCCCATAGAATTGAATACCATGCCGGGATGGGCTGGCAGTTCTTGG
Source organism: uncultured Flavobacteriaceae bacterium (assembly GCA_964631875.1). Lineage (GTDB taxonomy): Bacteria > Bacteroidota > Bacteroidia > Flavobacteriales > Flavobacteriaceae > Namhaeicola. The sequence continues at coordinate 76,356 of CAZWAN010000001.1, read as the reverse complement.
TATTTTAATCGCTATATGGATGCCGGGAATAAAGAACAATTTGCGAGTAAAGAAGCTTTGAATTATTGGCAGGATGTGGATCTGTATATTGGAGGAAGTGAACACGCTACCGGGCATTTGTTATATTCAAGATTTTGGCAAAAATTCTTGTTCGACAGAGGGTTTTTAGCGGTTGATGAATACGCTAAAAAATTGATCAATCAGGGGATGATTCTGGGTACCAGTGCATTTGTGTACCGTTTGGAAGGTCAGAATAAGTTTATTTCTCACGGTTTGATAGGTGATCAAAAAGTTCAACCTATTCATGCCGACGTGTCAATGGTGAATGCCTCCAATGAACTGGATATAGAAGCTTTTAAAGAATGGAGACCTGAATTTGGAGAGGCAGAATTTGTTCTGGAGAAAGGAAAATACATCGTAGGCCGAGAAGTGGAAAAGATGTCGAAATCGAAATACAACGTGGTAAATCCTGATGATATTTGCGCTTATTATGGCGCTGATACTTTGAGAATGTATGAAATGTTCTTGGGTCCCCTGGAGCAAGCCAAACCATGGAATACAGCCGGAATTACCGGGGTACATTCTTTTTTGAAAAAGCTATGGCGTTTGTTTTTGAAGGGAGAACAATTTGACGTGTCTGAAGAAATGGCATCTGCTGAGGAATTAAAAACGCTGCACAAAACGATTAAAAAAGTGGATGAGGATATCGCTGATTTTTCATTTAATACTTCCGTAAGTTCATTTATGATCGCTGTGAATGAATTAGCTGCATTACAGTGTAATAAGCGTAGCATTTTAGAACCCCTCACGGTATTATTGTCGCCTTATGCGCCACATATTGCAGAAGAATTATGGTCTTTATTGGGACATACAGGTTCAATTTCTAAAGTTCCATTCCCTCTATTTGAAGAGAAATATCTGGTTGAAAGCACCAAGAATTATCCAATTTCATTTAATGGAAAATTAAAATTTACCCTCGAATTACCTTTAGAATTAAGTCCTAATGAAATTGAAGAAAAGGTCTTGAGTCACGAAAAGACGCAACAAATTTTAGAAGGAAGAACGCCCAAAAAAGTAATCGTGGTTCCTGGAAAGATTGTAAATATTGTGGGCTAGTTTTTCTTTTTTTTCTATTTTAGTCGGACAAATATAATCCGATATTATACTACAATTGTTATGATCATAGGTCTTCCGAAGGAAATTAAAAATAATGAAAATCGCGTAGCAATAACCCCTGCAGGCGTCTTTGAACTTGTGCGAAACAATCACCGGGTTTATGTACAAGCATCTGCCGGATTTAACAGCGGCTATGAAGATGTTGAATATGTAGAAGCTGGTGCTCAATTATTGCCAACTATAGAGGATGTTTATGCTGTCAGTGAACTCATCGTTAAAGTAAAGGAGCCTATCGAGAAGGAATATGGTTTGGTGAAAGAAGGTCAAATAATTTTTACCTATTTTCATTTTGCATCTTCTATCGAGCTTACTAGAGCGATGATCAAAAGTAAAGCGATCTGCATTGCTTATGAAACTGTAGAAGATAAGAACGGAAATTTACCTCTGCTTACGCCTATGTCTGAGGTTGCAGGAAGGATGGCAGTTCAACAAGGAGCGAGGTATTTAGAAAAACCTGTAAAAGGAAAGGGGGTATTATTAGGGGGAGTTCCTGGTGTTCCACCTGGAAATGTACTTATTTTGGGAGGTGGTGTTGTTGGTGTGCAGGCCGCTAAGATGGCTGCCGGTTTAGGAGCTATGGTCACCATCCTCGATGTAGATATGGATCGGTTGCGTTATATCAATGATGTAATGCCCAACCATGTGATCACAGAATTTTCAAATGAGTATAATATCAGAAAACATATTAAAACCTCTGATTTAATTATAGGTAGCGTCTTGATCAAAGGAGCTGAAGCTCCAAAATTGATTACAAGAGATATGCTGAAAGATATGCACCCTGGTACTGTAATCGTGGATGTTGCAGTTGATCAGGGGGGTTGCATAGAAACAACAAGACCTACCACACATGAAGATCCAATTTTTATCATTGATGATGTAGTTCATTATTGTGTAGCGAATATGCCCGGTGCCGTTCCCTATACCTCGACCAAAGCTCTGACAAATGTTACTTTGCCTTATGTTATTGCCATAGCTAATAAGGGATGGGAAAAGGCTTGTGAAGAAAATAAAGGTTTAAAAAGAGGATTAAATATTTCTAAAGGGAAAGTGATCTATACTGAAATTTCAAACCATTTTCAGTTATAGGAAATTTTTGTTTTTTACGAATAAATTAGCTAAACTAAGAGTTGACTATAATTATTTTAAACTTTCTTTGATTTTTAAAAATTGTTGTTAAATTTGCTCAAGTAAAAATGAAAATTCAATTTGTACATACTTGGTGGTGGTCTTTGCAGAATTACAGTTCCGTGAAGTAGTACTTGTTGTAATAAATATAACTAATTGGCTTGTCTTCACGACAAGCCTTTTTTTTTCGAAATATGACCTATCAACTTAAAACATCCTTCAAAAAAATTCTTTCAGATACAATTACGCCTGTGAGTATTTATTTAAAGATTCGTGATAATTTTCCAAATAGTATTTTATTGGAATCGTCTGATTATCATGGTAATGAAAATAGTTTTTCCTATATCTGTTTTAATCCTATTGCGAGTATTTCAATCGAAAACGGAAAAATTTCCCAATATTTTCCTGACGGAAAGCATCATGTCATAGACATAGACGATAGCGTTGATGTTCCCTTGGAGATCCATCATTTTAGTCAGAAGTTCGAAGCAGAGGATCAGAAATTTAAATTCATCAATAATGGTTTGTTTGGCTATATCAGTTATGATGCGGTGCAGTTCTTTGAAGAGATATCGATTACACCCAAAGAGAAGAAATTGGAAATTCCCGAAATATACTATGCCGTCTATCAAAATATTATCGCGATAAATCATTTCAAGAATGAAGCCTTTATTTTTTGTCATAGTCTAACCGGACTAAATAATACTGATGATATTCATCAATTGATTGAAAATAAAAACTTTGCCTCTTACAGTTATAAAAATGGTGGTGATGAGGTGTCTAATTTTACGGATGACGAATATGTGACCCTGGTTGAGCAGGCAAAAAAGCATTGTTTCAGAGGAGATGTTTTTCAACTTGTATTATCTCGTCAGTTTTCACAAAGCTTCAAAGGGGATGAATTTAATGTTTACCGTGCACTACGCTCTATCAATCCTTCTCCTTATCTGTTTTATTTCGATTATGGCGATTTTAAAATTTTTGGCTCCTCACCAGAAGCACAATTGGTGGTAAAAAATGGCAAAGCAGAAATCCATCCGATTGCAGGAACATTCAGAAGAACCGGAAACGATGAGAAGGATCTGGAAGTGGCTAAAGAATTGGCTCGTGACGAAAAGGAGAATGCAGAACACGTGATGCTGGTCGATTTGGCAAGAAATGATTTGAGCAGAAACGGAGAGCATGTGCATGTGGAAACCTACAAAGAAATTCAGTTTTTTTCTCATGTGATTCACTTGGTATCGAAAGTAGTGGGAGAAAAGTTTAAAGATGCCATCACCTATCAAGTTGTGGCCGACACTTTTCCAGCAGGAACTTTAACCGGAGCGCCAAAGCACAGAGCCATGCAGTTAATAGATCAATATGAAAAAACAAATCGAACCTTTTACGGTGGCGCAATTGGCTTTATGGATTTTAACGGAAATTTTAATCATGCCATTATTATCCGTTCATTTCTAAGTAAAAATCATCATTTATTTTACCAGGCAGGTGCCGGAATTGTGGCCAAATCAAAGCCTGAAAATGAGTTGCAGGAAGTTTATAATAAGTTGGGTGCTTTAAAGTTAGCCTTAGAAATGGCCGAAAAAATATAATTCAGTAATAGTGATGTCAAATAAAATATTAGTTATAGACAATTACGATTCTTTCACTTACAATCTGGTTCATTATTTGCAGGATTTAAATTGTGAAGTGGTGGTCAAACGAAATGATAAACTCAGTTTGGAAGAAGTGGATGATTTTGAAAAAATACTTTTATCTCCCGGTCCCGGAATTCCTGATGAAGCAGGTTTGTTGAAACCAATAATAGAAAAATATGCTCCTACAAAAAGTATTTTGGGAATTTGCCTCGGACAACAGGCTATTGCTGAAGTATTTGGAGGAAAATTGGAGAATTTGGACCATGTTTATCACGGTGTTTCTTCCCAGATTTTTCTTACCCAGCCAGACGAGGTTTTGTATAGAGATCTTCCGCAAAATTTCGAGGTAGGCAGGTATCATTCTTGGGTGGTTTCCCATGAATTACCGAAAGATTTGATCATCACGTCTATTGATGAAAATGGAGAGATCATGTCTATAAAACATAGGCAATACGATGTTCGTGCAGTACAATATCATCCTGAATCTATTCTTACAGAGCACGGAAAAACGATCTTAAAAAATTGGTTAGAACATTAATAACTATGAAAGAAATTTTAAATCGATTAATTCAGCACGAACGCATTAGTAAAAATGAGGCGAAGTCAGTATTAGTCAATATTTCAGAAGGCAAATACAACAACAGTCAGATAGCTTCATTTTTAACAGTTTATATGATGAGAAGTATTTCTGTGGAAGAGTTGGATGGTTTTAGAGAAGCCCTTTTAGATCTGTGTTTACCCATTGATCTTTCCGATTTTGAAACAATAGATCTTTGTGGCACCGGTGGAGATGGAAAGGATACCTTTAACATTTCTACTTTGTCTTCTTTCGTCACAGCAGGTGCCGGTGTAAAAGTTGCTAAACATGGAAATTACGGTGTTTCTTCTAATTGTGGTTCTTCGAATGTACTTGAGTTTTTGGGAGTGAAATTTTCAAATAATGAATCTGCATTGCAAAAAGCAATCGATAAGGCGGGCATATGTTTTTTGCATGCACCACTTTTCCATCCTGCCATGAAAAATGTAGGACCCATCAGAAGAGAATTAGGGGTAAAAACTTTTTTTAATATGCTCGGACCGATGGTTAACCCTTCTTTTCCAAAGCATCAATTAGTGGGTGTTTTTAATTTGGAATTGGCTCGTATGTACAGTTATTTATACCAAAATACGGATAAGAACTTTGCTATTTTACACGATTTGGCAGGCTATGATGAGATTTCATTATTAGGTCAAACCAAAATTATCAGTAATAAAGAGAACAAAATGTTTTCTCCTGAGGAAATAGGTTTGCCAAGGCTCGGACAACAAGATATTACAGGAGGGAAAACAGTAGAAGAGAGTGCTGCTATTTTTAGCAAAATACTAAATGGAGAAGGCTCTGTTTCTCAAAATAATGTAGTTTGTGCCAATGCCGGATTGGCCATTTCTTTAGCAAAGAATATAAGTCACCGGGAAGGTTTTGAAATGGCTCAAAGATCCCTTCGAGATAAAAAAGCGCTGGACGCTTTTAAAACTTTAATTGCCTTATCAAATTAAAATTCATGAATATTCTAGATAAAATCATTCAAGACAAAATATTGGAAGTACAGGCAAAAAAAGCTTTAATCCAGATTGAGTTTTATCAAAATTCTCCCTTGTTTACGAGAGAAACCAATTCCTTAGCTAATTCAGTTAGAACAGGTAGCGGTATTATCAGTGAGTTTAAGAGAAGGTCTCCTTCTAAGCAGGTCATCAATCATCAAAATGGAGTTATCGAAGTGGCCAAAGGATATGAAATGGCTGGTGCTTCCGGAATTTCTGTTTTAACCGATACCAAATATTTCGGAGGAGCTTTGGATGATTTGATTCAGGTGAGAAATACGGTTGAACTTCCTGTATTACGCAAAGAATTTATCATAGATGAATACCAGATTTATGAAGCTCGTGCCTTTGGGGCAGATGCCATTTTGTTGATTGCTGCTGTGCTGAACACATCAGAAATACAGCAATTATCTGCTTTGTCCAGATCTTTAGACATGGAGGTGCTTTTAGAAGTTCACAACGAGGAAGAATTAAAAAAATCTCCGCTGGAGTTTGTCGATTTGGTAGGTGTAAATAATAGAAACCTGAAGACTTTTGAAGTAAGCATAGAAACAAGCAAAGCACTGTCGGCAATAATACCGGATGATAAAGTAAAAGTTTCTGAAAGTGGAATCAGTGAGATCTCAACAATTTTAGAATTAAAAAAACATGGGTTTCAAGGTTTTTTAATTGGTGAGAATTTTATGAAAACAACAGATCCTGGCTTAGCCGCCATCGATTTTATACAAGATCTATACCATGGTTAAATTGAAAGTTTGTGGTATGAAATATCAGGGAAATATCGAGGGATTATCCCGCCTATTGCCTGATTATATGGGTTTTATATTTTATCCAAAATCGAAAAGATATTTTGATGGAGTTATGCCCCAATTACCCCAAACTATAAAAAAAACAGGCGTTTTTGTGGATGAGAATCTAGATCAATTACTCGATCTTACAAATAAATACAGACTGGATGCCCTTCAGTTGCATGGCGATGAATCTGTTGAATTTATCAAAGAATTAAAAGAAAAATTAAGGGTAGCATCTTTAAAAAAGGTGGAGATCATTAAAGCCTTTGCTGTTGGAGATGTTTTTGAATTTGAACAATTATCTCCTTATCAATCTTGGGTTGATTATTTTTTATTCGACACAAAAGGGAAGGACAAAGGAGGAAACGGCATTTCCTTTGATTGGAATATGCTCAAGGGATATAAACTTGATACACCCTACTTTTTGAGTGGGGGAATAGGGATGGAAAGTATAGACCAACTTAAAGACTTTTTGAACCATCCGAGTGCTAAGCGTTGTACGGTATTAGATTTGAACAGCAAGTTTGAAGAGGTTCCCGGATTAAAGAATGTAAGGTTAATTGGAGAGTTTAAAAAAGAGTTGAACACATTGAAATTATAAATAAGACACGATGAGTTATCACGCAAACGAAAAAGGTTATTACGGAGAATTTGGTGGAAGTTATGTGCCAGAAATGTTGTATCCAAATATGGAAGAACTCCAGCGAAACTATCTTGATATTATGGCGGACCCCGATTTTATGAAAGAATTTCATGGTTTGTTAAAGGATTATGTAGGCAGACCCTCTCCTTTGTATTTCGCCGAGCGACTTTCAGAGAAATACAAAACAAAAATCTACTTAAAAAGAGAAGATTTGAATCATACCGGAGCACATAAGATCAACAATACCATTGGGCAAATTCTCGTTGCCAAACGTTTGGGCAAAAAAAGGATCATTGCAGAAACCGGGGCCGGTCAACACGGTGTAGCTACAGCTACGGTTTGTGCTTTAGCCGGACTAGATTGTACCGTGTATATGGGTGAAATAGATATTGCACGTCAGGCACCCAATGTAGCCAGAATGAAAATGTTAGGAGCAAAAGTTGTTCCGGCAACTTCAGGGAGTAAAACGTTGAAAGATGCCACCAATGAAGCCATTAGAGCATGGATCAATAATCCCGTTGATACGCATTATATCATAGGTTCTGTGGTAGGATTTCATCCATACCCGGATATGGTGGCTAGATTTCAATCGGTCATCTCGGAAGAAATCAAGTGGCAATTAAAAGAGCATGAAGGTACTGAAAATCCGGATTATGTTATTGCCTGTGTCGGAGGTGGCTCGAATGCGGCAGGTGCTTTTTACCATTATTTAGATAACGAGAATGTGAAATTAGTTGGCGTTGAAGCCGCCGGTAAAGGTGTGAACTCCGGAGAATCGGCTGCAACCTCTATTTTAGGAAAGATTGGAATTATCCATGGAAGTAAGACTATTTTGATGCAAACAGAGGATGGTCAGATTGTTGAACCCTATTCAATTTCTGCCGGACTAGATTATCCCGGAGTTGGCCCGCAACACGCTCATTTATTTCAAACGCGAAGGGCGACGTTTTTGAATGCCACAGACGATGAAGCCATGGAGGCAGGCTTAGAATTGAGCAAATTGGAGGGAATCATACCGGCCATAGAAACGGCTCATGCTTTAGCAGTTTTACCGAAAATGTCTTTTAAACCCCATGAGCTTGTCGTAATCAACTTGTCCGGCAGAGGAGATAAGGACCTGAATACCTATATCAAATACTTTAACTTAGCGTGAGTTTACCATGAATAGAATCAATCAAAAATTAAGAGAAGATAAAAAGCTTTTGTCCATTTATTTTTCCGCAGGATATCCCCAATTGAACGATACTGTCGAGATTATAGAGAAACTGCAAAATAATGGGGTGGATATGATCGAGATCGGATTGCCTTTTTCTGATCCTTTAGCGGACGGACCCACTATTCAGGAGAGTAGTACTAAAGCACTAAAAAATGGCATGACGAGTAATGTCCTTTTTGATCAACTTAAAGATATTAGAAAAACGGTTCATATACCTTTGGTGATGATGGGTTATTTTAATCCTATTTTACAATATGGGGTAGAAAAGTTTTGTGAGAAATGCGCTGAAGTTGGGATTGACGGATTAATTATTCCGGATCTGCCAGTAGATGTGTTTCATGATCAATACGAAGAAATATTTTCTCAATACGGCCTGATCAATGTATTTTTGATTACACCTCAAACCAGTGAAGAACGGGTACGATTCATCGATAAAATTTCAAAAGGGTTTATTTATATGGTGAGTTCGGCCAGCACCACCGGAGCGAAAAATTCTTTTGGAAATATTCAAAACGACTATTTTAAGAGAATTGATTCCATGAAATTAAAAACTCCCCAGATCGTAGGTTTTGGTATTTCGAACAAAGAAACTTTTGCGCAGGCCACTATTTTTGCCAAGGGAGCCATTATCGGATCAGCTTTTGTAAAGAGTTTGACAGAAAACGGAATCCATGGAATTGATCGTTTTGTGAGTTCTTTGCGTTAAATTTATTTGAAGAAATAAAGAAAAACTCTTTTGTTATCTTTATAAAAAAAATCAATGAACTTCAAATCGGTATCACTTCGTACGCGTATTTTTATTTCGATGATTCTTTTGGTAGTCGTCGCTTCGATATTGATTGCAGCAATAACCATTTATCAGTACAATGAACAGACCGAGGATTACCATAAAAAAAGATTAGAACGAAAAGAAGAGGCAATAAAATCAGCAGTTACTTACGAATTATATCATAACGCAAAACATCCTCTGGATACAATATCGGCAGTTCGAATTATCAGTGAGAAAATTAATGAGATTTCGGATATTCACAATATAGATTTGAATATCTATGATTTAGACGGGAAACTCATAGGCAGTTCAAATAGGATTAGTGAGGCGGGGAGAAGTAAACAACTAAGTAAGGAGGTACTTTCAAAAATAAGGAACAATCCGGATAACAGAGAAGTTGTTTTTTTGGAAACTGGGGAGGATCTGAGTTACAGATCTTCTTATTCCTATATTTTAAACCCAAGTTTTAAGCGTGTGGGGATCATTGGTGTGCCCTATTTACAAGATAACTCTTTTCAGGATAAGGAATTAAAAGAGTTTTTAGGAAGATTGTTTATGGTGTATCTCGTTATTTTATTTATAGCAATCTTAATTGCCTATTTCTTGTCAAATTACATAACGAAATCAATCCAATATGTAAGTGAGCGCCTAAAAGCCACAGAATTAGGTGCGAAGAACGAAAAAATTATTTTAAATGACACGAATGACGGGATCTACGCATTGGTAAAATCGTATAATAAAATGGTAGATCAGTTAGAGGTGAGTGCCGTAAAATTGGCTGAAGTTGAGCGGAAACAGGCCTGGCGCGAAATGGCCAGACAAGTGGCCCATGAAATAAAAAATCCTTTAACACCCATGCGCCTGACAATTCAAAGTTTTGAACATACCTTCGATCCTCATGATCCCGATATCAAAAACAAAGTATCGGAATTTACTGAAAGTCTTATTCAACAAATAGATACCATGAGTACCATTGCCAGTGCGTTTTCTAGTTTTGCCGAAATGCCTAAGCAAAACAAAGAAAGGTTGAATGTGGTGAGCGAGGTAAAAATTGCGCTGGATATTTTTCAGGAACCCTATATCCAATACCATCCGGACAAAGAGGAGATTTACGCAAATTTGGATAAAATTCAATTGACAAGAATTATTACAAATCTTGTTACCAACGCTATCCAAGCCTTGCATGCCCAAGAAAATCCTTTTATCGATGTGCGACTTATAGAAACAGGAGAACATGTGATCATTCAAATTGCAGATAATGGAGAAGGGATTTCGGAAAGTGATGCACACAAAATTTTCGAACCGAAATTTACCACGAAAAGCAGTGGTATGGGATTAGGTTTGTCTATGGTTAAAAATATCATAGAGGCTTATGAAGGTTCGATCAACTTTAACTCAGAGATCAATGAAGGAACAACCTTTATCGTTACCTTACCCAAAAATTAACATGATGGAATACAACAATATTTTAGTAGAAAAAAGAGCTTATTTAGCTTTAATTACAATTAACCGACCCCAAAAACTCAATGCCTTGAACGGAGAGACCATTGAAGAATTACACAGTGCTATTGATATTTTACATAAAGATGAGGATATCAGAGTCATGATTCTAACAGGTAGTGGAACCAAAGCCTTTATTGCCGGGGCAGATATTTCAGAATTTGCCGATTTCGATGTGATAGAAGGGACGAATTTAGCGAGAAAGGGGCAGGAATTGTTATTCAATTTTATAGAAAATTTATCTACACCTGTGATAGCAGCGGTAAATGGTTTTGCCTTGGGTGGAGGATTAGAATTAGCCATGGCTTGTCATATGAGAGTGGCCAGTTCAAATGCAAAAATGGGTTTACCTGAAGTAACCTTGGGATTGATTCCAGGTTATGGAGGGACTCAAAGATTACCTCAATTGGTAGGAAAAGGAAAAGCCATGGAAATGATCATGTCTGCAGGTATGATATCTGCTGACCAAGCTTTGTCTTATAAATTAGTAAATCATGTGGTAGAACAGGAAAATTTGATACCTTTTTGCGAAGAAATAGCAGATAAAATTTCAAACAATTCATATTCTGCCATCGCGTCTGCAATCAAGGCAGTCAATGCGGGATATCGCAGTGGAATAAACGGTTTTGAAGCGGAAATCAGTGAGTTTGGTAAGTGTTTTGGTACCGAAGATTTTGCAGAAGGTACAACAGCATTCTTAGAAAAAAGAAAACCTAACTTTTAAAAAAAAGGGTCATCACCTAAATGACAACCCAACGTTAATTATTCTTCTAATCCACCTTTACGAGTAGCATCTCTAGGTTCGGGCCATGTCATTTGTTCACCTGTTCTTGAACTCATGGGTAGAACTCTTTTTTCATTTGACGCTCTCTCGGGATCTTCGCTTGCCATATAAGCTAAAATAGCTGTAAGGATGACATTGCTTTTCACATCGTCAAAAACAATTTTATCATAGGTATCTCTGTTGGTATGCCAGGTGTAATTCCAATAAGACCAATTCAAAGAAGATAAGCTAAACGCAGGAGCACCGGCCGCAACAAATGAGGCATTGTCAGATCCGCCTGAAGAGGGTATGCCCGGAAATTCTGTTTCTATTTCGTCTTTGATATTTTTTGGAACAGGAAATAACCAACGACTTAAGTAGTCATATGATTTTACAAATCCTGCACCGGATATTTTCACAACTCTTCCGGTTCCATTGTCCTGATTAAATAAAGCTTGTACATTTTGAACGATCTCAGGATGGTCTTTGACGTAAGCGCGCGATCCGTTTAAACCTTGTTCTTCGCTTCCCCAATGTCCAACTAAAATAGTCCTTTTAGGATTTGGATAATATTTTTTCAAAATTCGCATGGTTTCCATCATGACAATCGTGCCTGTTCCATTATCTGTCGCTCCTGTTCCTCCGTCCCAAGAATCAAAATGTGCCGATAGAATTACATATTCATTTGGCTTTTCTGAGCCTTTGATCATACCTATGGTATTAAATGTGGGTACAATTCCCAATTCTTTTGATTCAGACATGATTTTAATCTGAGGTTTTTTTCCACTTTCGGCCAATCTGTAAAGCATGGTATAATCTTCCAACTCCAAATCGATCGTCGGAATTTTTTTTGCTCTGGAACTGAAAATCTTGCTTACACCAAAGCCTTTAGACCAATAGGAATCCACAATTGCTAAGGCCCCTGCATTTTCGAGAACTTCGCTAATCGTTCTTTTGGTATAGCCTATTTTGCGCATATTATCTTCCCAAGCCTCTTCTTGTTCCTTTCTTTCTTTTTTCATTTTTTCAAAAGATTCCGGCGTCGCAAACTCTTCCCAATTATAGTCGGGTCTGCCCGTTCTTTGGTTCATGCCAATCATGACTATTTTTCCTTTCACAATTGGAAGCCATTTTTGAAAGGCTATTGAATCTTTAACTGTTGGAAGAATGATCACTTCAGCTTTGATGCCATTCTTAGGGGTAGCTGCACTCCAAGCCAGTTGTGTTCCATCTAAGGTCTGAATCCTCGGATAAACCATATCGACATGAGTGATTCCGCGTTGCCATCCTCTCCATTCTCCCCACTGTTCATTTTTTGCCTCAATGCCCCAGCTTTGATATTTTGCCACTGCCCAATCATGCGCTTTTTTCATTTCGGGAGTACCCACTAAGCGAGGTCCGATTTCGTCCATCAATTCATGTCCGAGGATTTCTACCTGAGATCTTTCGTTTACTTCACTGATTATATTTTCAATGATAGGATCTTTCTGTTGTGCATTCAGTAATGCGCAAAAAATAAAGAAGAATAAGAAAAGTTTTTGTTTACTCATTGTTGGTTGTATTTAAGATTTTTGTTTTCTGCATTCCATTCACTATAAAATTGATCTAAAAAAGCAAGCATGAACTGATGTCTTTCTTCGGCCATTTTTTTTCCTAAAGCCGTGTTCATTTGGTCTTTTAATAAAAGTAATTTTTCATAGAAATGATTCAGTGTAGGAGCTGTAGACTTTTTATATTCTTCTTTCGTCATATTGACAAGGGGAAGAATATCCGGATTGTACATTTGCCTGTTTTTGAACCCACCGTAATTGAAAGCCCTCGCTATACCGATAGCCCCGATCGCATCCAAACGATCTGCATCCTGCAAAATTTTTAATTCTACCGAATCAAAATTTGAGTCGTTTTTTGATAGGCTATTTTTATAAGAAATATTTTCAATAATTTTAATTACAGGGTCGATGACGTTCTTGGGTACTTTTAGGTCTGTCAGGAAATTCCGTGCTTTTTTAGGTCCTATAGACTCGTCTCCATCGTAGAATTTTGCATCGGCAATATCGTGCAGCAAAGCACCTAATTCTAAAATAAAATCATCTGCATTTTCTTTGAGGGCTATTTGTTTTGCATTTTTTCGCACACGATCAATATGAAACCAATCATGCCCGGATTCAGCGTTTTCCAGTACCTTTTTAACAAATAGCTCTGTTTCATTAATGATTTCAATTTTATCCATAAAAAAACCCCCGATAAATGGAGGTTAAATATAATTGAATTATTGGCTTCATCAAATGATTAACAAAACTCTTCGTAAGCACCTGCTAAATTTGACGCGATCATTTCAGCAGACCTGCCTTCAATATGATGTCTTTCCAGCATGTGCACCAATTCACCATCTTTAAACAAGGCAATACAAGGGGAAGAAGGAGGAAATGGCACCATCATTTCTCTTGCTTTGCTTGTAGACTCTGTGTCAACACCCGCAAAAACTGTGGTCAAATGATCCGGTGTTTTAACATATTGCAATGAGGCAATAGCTCCCGGCCTGGCTGTTCCTGCTGCACAACCACATACAGAATTTACCATGACAAGGGTAGTTCCTTGTTTGCTCAATACTTCTTCAACATCTTTTGCTGATTTTAATTCTTGGAAACCTGAATCAACTAATTGTTGACGCATAGGTTTTACTAATTCTTCTGGATACATATTTTAATTTTTTTTATCGATTTAAGGTTACAAATATACGGCTAATTCAAAGAATGAAGAAGTTTTATTCAATTTGCATATTTCAATAGTTCAGATAAAATAAAAAATAGAAAGAGAAGTTTATCTTTGCAGATTATTATGAAAGGATTCTCAAAATTCATACTTGCCTTTATAGGTTTTTTTGTTGCGGGTTCCATTGGCGGAATGATCGGGTTTGGCCTGGGATACCTGTTTGATGTATATGTATGGGACCAATTCGCTCAATTTGCCCAAAGCGAGAATTCACATAGGAAAAGCGTTGGCTTTGAAATTAATGTGCTTTTTTTGGCTGCGGTTGTCATTAAGGTAGATGGAAATATCAACCAAAGAGAACTTCACTTTGTGCGCCATGCTTTTTTGAGTATGTATGGCAAGGAAAGGGCCAATAGTGCTTTTAGAATGTTTAAAAGCATCATTCAAAGTAAAAGCAAGATAAATACGAGACAAGTATGCATCAATGTAAATGAGCACATGCAAATGGCCGAGCGGATTAATTTGTTGCGATTTTTGTTTAATGTAGCGAAAGCCGATGGAGAAGTTGGGGCACTTGAAGTCAATAAGTTAAAATCAATTTCTAACTATTTATATATTAGTAATTCTGATTTTGAAGCGGTAAAACGTTTGTTTTATGCAGAACATCAAAGTGTCTCCAGTAATTCTTATGCCATATTGGGTCTTGATAAAACCGCCTCAAATGAAGAGATTAAATCGGCATACAGAAAATTGGTAAAAAAATACCATCCGGACAAGATAAGAACTTTGACTAGCGCTCAGATAGAAGCCTCGGAAGAAAAGTTTAGAGAAGTTCAAAAGGCCTATGAACAAATACAATTGTTGAGGGGTATCTAAAGACATATAAAATAAACCCAGTTTCTTTTCGTTTAACACAGAATAAATTAATCATAATGATCAAACAATTCAAACATAGGCTAATAGGGATTGCCTTCCTATTGGTTTTTATTGCTTCCTGTACTTCTCCTCAAAAAATGTTGGACCAAGGAAATTATTATCAGGCAGTGATCATGTCCGTCGAAAAACTTAAAAGCAATCCCAACAATGAAAAGGCAAGAGCAACTTTAAAAGCTTCGTATCCATATGCTGTAAATGATTTTATGAATAAATTGGAAAGAGAAGGGGTATTAAACGGCCAATTTAAAAACACCAATCAGTTAATAATTTATGGTCAATTAAATGATCTTTATGAAAAAATTGCCCAGAGTCCGGCGGCGATGAACGCTGTGGATAATCCGGAAAATTATTACAACCAATACAATAAACTGTTGCCGCTGGCTGCTGAAGAACAATACGTAGAAGGAGAAAGATTATTGAGTTTGGGTGGCAGAGAAAATGCGAAGGCAGCGTATGGTTTTTATGAAAAGGCAAATCAATTTGCGCCAGGATACAAGAATGTCAATGAGCAATTAAATATGTCTTACGATCTGGCCTTACTTAAAGTTTACGCTATTTTTGAGCCAATTCAATCAAGAACGTATGAGCTCAGTGCGGAGACATTTTATCAACAGGTGAAAAACACGCTTCAGCGTATTGAGCAAGAGAGGTTTGTGAGATTTTATTACAGCAATGGAAGTACCAATAAAGAACAAGTGACCGATCAAAATTTGGTCATTCGTTTTGAAGATTTTGTTGTGGGTGAAACACATACCAGGGAGCGAATTGAAGAGGTGTCAAGAGACTCAGTTAAGATTGGTGAAACCAAATTGGATAACGGGAGAACAAAGGAAATTTTTGGTACAGTTACGGCACAATTAAAGAACTTCCATATCGAAGTTAATTCGAGAGGCTTGGTTCATTTGAATATTGAAGATATAAACTTAAATAGAAATTTGGTGAATGAAGATTTGCCCGGGCAATATGTTTGGTTTCACGATTGGGCCGAATACCAGGGTGATAAAAGGGCTTTAAATGATTTACAATGGAATTTGTGTCAGCAACGATATCGTCAACCCATACCTCCGCAACAAATGTTCGTTGAATTTACTAAACCCATTTATGCTCAGATTGATCAAAGATTGAGAAGATTTTATGCGAATTACTGATCCGGGGTTTCGAAATTCGATCTGAAATAATAATACAGCATAGATAATCTTAAAAGGTCGGTGTTGGGACTTGCCGAATTTTTATTTATTAGCAAATGTCTTTCTTCAGATTTTTTGGTTTGTGCAAACAAAGCGTTGACGGGTAATTGTAAGATGGCCTCCGGCACTCCATTTCTAAAGATCCAGTACTTTCCGGCCTGTTCGCTGCAGACAGCCGCAAAATCTTCGCCCCTAAATTTTCCGATGATGGCAAAATTTATTTGCCATAAAAAAAGACTGCCTTGTTGGAAAGTGTCGTGAAGGTCATTCATGATATTTACTTTTCGATCTTCAAAGTCATCTGGGGCCATTTTTTCTATGATCTTGTTGATATCGGGATTGACAAACAATACAAATCTGGAAATCGTATCCTTTTGGTGTAAGATGATCCCCGTGGTACTGTCGTCCCACCACACTTCTCTTTCACTGTTTGAACCAAACTCCAAGCCATAAGCGTTGAATTCTTTGTAATGGATCCCTTTGGTAAGAATTTGTATTTCCCAATTATAGCTCGAAACAGAACTGTTAAGATGGCTTGTCAAGACCCAATCTACCTCGTCAATATCAGGAATTGAAGTGTCGGTATACTCTCCAAAAAAAGTATTCAGGACCAGTGTTAAGCCAACTCTGCCGATGTCTTCCAACACCTCTCCTGCAGAATAGGTCGCTCTGCGCGGTTTATCCTGAGAGATAGATATATTTTGCATACTTTCAGGTTTAAACTGAAATTTATTTTTATGTACATTTTTTTGGAAGATCGCAATAGAGTCATATAATTTTTGGGACTGACCCAAAATTGGGAATGAAAAGAAGAGAAGCGTAAGAGAACAAATGAAAGACTTGGTTTTCATGGCGGAGGTTGAGGTTAGGTTGAATTAAATGTAGTATAAATATTGTTACGAATGACATTAAACAAATTTGTTCAGTTCTGTTGGGCCTTCCAAAGTAACTTTTTTGATTTGGGTCGTACCATCTGGCTCCCGATACAGACTCCACTTGACCAAAGAAATTTGAAATTGAACAATTTCTATGCCAATAATACAATCGGGATGAACACAAGAGCCATCGTTAAATAATGGAATTTCTCCCGGATCAGGAAAACGCGGCCTGTGGGTATGTCCACAGATGATCATTTGATTTTTATTTTTCAAGATCCATTTGTTCAGGTTCTTTTCGACTCTGATGAGATTTTTGTAGTTTTTTGCAGGACTCGTAGGGTCATTGATCCCGAACCATTTTTGCAAGTACAACCAGAAGTAACGCACGAAAAATCGATTGACTTTCCAATGCACATAATTCATATAATCCGCCTGATGGCCGTGAAAAGCCAATATGGTTTTATTCGTTCCCTCTATTTCAAAAAGTAGGCTTTCATTATATGTTAAGTTGAAATGAATGTCTTTAACTGCAATGTTTTTTGGGGTGTGGAGTAAATGCAGAATTTTTTCTACCTTTTTTGGATCTCTGAATTCCATATCATGATTTCCCCAAATCAGATATAATTTGTTTTTATGATGGAACAATTTAAGGAGGTCAAAGGTATCCTTGTAGGTGGCATAGATTGGTGCAAAAGAAGTGTTTTCCCATAATTCTATTCCATCGCCCAGTTCTACATAAGTATAATCCTCATTAAAATAGTGTATTAGGGCGTGGTTATAAATGGCCATGTTTTGAGCAAAATCATCGGCATAGCTATTGTCTCCCTTGTGCAAATCGCTAAAGAAAATATATTTTTCTTCTTTTTTTAAGGGAACTTTTTTCGCTTTTTTGAATGCTTGACTGATGATATGCCCGACGATGGTTTGCAATACAATTTTTATTTTTCATAAAAATAGGATAATTATAGGGTTTTTCACTGAGCAAAATTCTGCCTAAATTTGCGGTATGCTAGAAAACAAAGACCAATCGCGTACCTCTCTATCCGAATTAGGAGAATTTGGATTGATAGAACATTTGACAAAACAAATAAAAATCAAGAACAAATCAACGGTAAGGGGGGTTGGAGACGATTGTGCTGTTGTACAAAGCAAAAATCAAATTGTTGTTACAACAGATTTATTGGTTGAAGGAGTACACTTTGATTTGAGCTATGTGCCACTTAAACATTTAGGTTATAAATCTGTGATGGTGAATATTTCTGATGTATACGCTATGAATGCCATGGCAAAGCAGATTACGGTATCCATTGCTGTCTCAAATCGTTTTCCTTTGGAGGCAATTGAAGAATTATATGCCGGTATTTATCTGGCTTGCGACAAGTACAATATTGATCTGGTGGGAGGAGATACAACTTCATCTACCAAGGGTCTGTTGATCAGTATTACAGCTCTTGGCGAAGGAAAGAAGGAGGATTTAGTGTACCGAAGCGGTGCCCAAGTGAATGATCTGGTCGTTGTAAGCGGCGATCTGGGTGCGGCTTATTTGGGTCTGCAGGTACTTGAAAGAGAAAAGCAGGTTTTTCAGGTAAATCCAAATGCTCAACCGGAATTAGAGAATTATACGTATTTGGTAGAGCGTCAATTAAAACCGGAAGCCAGAAAAGATATTGTAGAATTGCTCAAAAACTTAGAAGTAAAACCAACTTCAATGATAGATATTTCTGATGGATTGTCATCTGAAATTTTGCATATATGCAAGCAATCTAAAACCGGTTGTGTTATTTATGAAGATAAAATTCCGTTGGATCCTCAGGTCATTTCAACATGTGAAGAGTTTAATCTGGACAGTACCACTATAGCACTCAGCGGAGGAGAAGACTATGAGTTGTTATTTACTATTTCGCAAAATGATTTCGAAAAAATCAAGGGAAATCCAAATTTGACCGTAATAGGTTACCTCACGGATGAGTCTCAGGATTGCGCTTTGATGACTCGGGCAAACGAAAAAATCAAATTGATTGCACGCGGTTGGAATGCACTAAAAGAAGAGTAGTTTTTATTCTAATTCCTTAAAAGTGATGGTTCCGTCATAACTGATATTATCTCTATGACTGCTAAAAATGCTGAAAGTCGCGGTATTGTTTTTATACAAAGTCAGTGTACAGTTAAAGGCTTCGTTCCCATTTTTTGCTGAGAACTTATAAATAATGCTCAGTTTTTTGTCATTAAACTCCTTAACTACTTCAGGATTTTCCTGTTCAAATATGATTCCACCGGTAGAATTATAATTGGACATTTGTGCAACACCAAAATAGGGTAGGTCAGCTTTAATTTTCTTTTTGCTGAAATTCAAATAGTTTGGGGTTCCAATCAGGTTGATTCTCCTTCCTCTTTGTGTATTTGCCCAATTGGCAATCAATTGGAAGTCGGAATTATTTACCTGATTTTTTAAATTTTCATAAGCTTTTTGCTCCGCCTCCTTTTTTTCTGCCTTTGTTTGTCCAAAAGCACTTAGCCCAATTAATAAACACAAAGAAATAATAAAGTGTTTCATCATATTACGATTTATAAATTTCTTTACAAAATTTGCTTAATCCATGTATAACCTCATGTGTGTTTTCAATATGGCTCATATGGCCGTCCCACAAAATTAAATTTTGAGCCTTGCTCGACCTAACTTGTTCCTCGAGGTTCACCACATCAATCGCAGGATCATTTTTACTGATCACTACCAAGACCGGAAAATCTGTTTGATAGAGAAATCGGGATCTGTCTTCCCGTATTTTCATCCCTTCTAAAGCTGCAGCGATTCCTTGTACACTCGTGTTTAATGCCTCTTTTGTAACCGCATCAATTTCTTTTTTAAGACGAAACCTGTTTTCTTCAGAGAACAGATTGGGGATAGCCATTTTTACAAAATTTGTATGTTGTTTTTTTACGGCAATGACGGCCCTGTCTCTGTTCTTCTTTTTCTCTTCATTATCGGGGGCAGGAGTAGAATTTAGCAAACATATCCCCTTGACATTTTGCGGAAATAATTCGGCGAAAGCCAAAGCAATATAACCGCCCATGCTATGTCCGATAATAATACATTTTCTTATTTTTTGTTCATTGAGTACAGACTTGACCATTTTCGCTTGATCTTCCATGCTATGGATATAACCAAGGCTTTCCGTTTTTCCGTGCCCTAATAAATCGATACAAATGACCTTGTATTTTAAAGCAAGTACTTTTGAAATTTCATCCCACATATGCAGGTTTTCCAAAAATCCATGTAAGCATACGACCGCCCTTCCCTTACCTGAAACTGTGTAATGAACATTGATGTTTTTATATACTGTGGTCATTATTTTTTTTCTTGCATCCAGGCTTCTATGTCATCAGCCTCAATTGGAATATTAGCCATTAGGTTAAAAGCTTCTCCTTTTTCCTGTATGACATAGTCATCTTCCAACCGAATACCCAGATTTTCATCAGGGATATAAATTCCGGGTTCAACGGTAAATACCATACCGGCTTGCATAGGTTCTGTCAAGATGCCGTAATCATGCGTATCCAGGCCCATATGATGAGATGTGCCGTGCATAAAGTATTTTTTATAAGCAGGCCATTCGGGATTTTCATTTTTGACATCTTCTTTCGTGATCAATCCTAAACCGATCAGTTCTTCGGTCATTATTTTTCCTACTTCTATATGATAATCGGCCCAAATGACTCCCGGTTTGAGCATTTTAGCAGCAGCATTTTTGACACGTAATACAGCGTTATACACTTCTTTTTGTCTTGGGGTAAATTTCCCGGAAACAGGAACACAACGGGTCATGTCGCTGGCATACCTTGCATAACCTGCTCCAACATCCATCAATATAACATCGCCACTTTTACAAATTTGGTTATTTTCGATATAGTGAAGTACACAGGCGTTAAAACCGGAGCCAATAATGGGTGTATAGGCAAAACCATCAGCGCGATTTTTGATAAATTCGTGAATAAATTCGGCCTCAATTTCGTACTCTGCCACATCAGGCTTAATAAATTTAAGGACTCTCTTAAACCCCTTTTCGGTAATGTTACAAGCTTCTTGTATCAGGGCAATTTCTTCCGGCTCTTTTATCGAACGTAAACGCTGGATAATGGGTTGACTTCGTAAATAGTTATGTGCAGGATATTTTTCCTGAAGCCATTTCACAAATCTGGCTTCTCTCGTCTGGGTGGCAACATTGGCCCGGTAATGCTCATTGGTATTTACATACACAAATTCTGCCTGGGTCATCAATTCAAACAGTACTTTTTCGAGATCCTGAAGCCAATATACTTTTTTAATTCCGGAGGTTTCAAAAGCCTTTTCTTTGGTCAATTTTTCACCCTCCCAAATAGCAATATGCTCGTTGGTTTCTTTTAAAAAAAGAATTTCTCGATGCTCTTTTTTCGGACAATCAGGAAATATGACCAATACACTTTCTTCCTGATCTACACCCGACAGATAAAAAATATCTCTGTGCTGGGCGAAAGGTAAAGTGCTGTCTGCACTAATCGGGTAAATATCGTTCGAATTAAAAATAGCCAAGGAATTTGGTTTCATCGCTTTGGCAAATTTGGCTCTATTTTTTATGAATAAATTCTTGTCTATTGGGAGGTATTTCATGATTTAGAAAAATAAAAGGTTGAACACAAATTTAATCAATATTCTCCTAACGCTGCCCTGAATTTACGCTCTAAATATCGATATTGAATCTAAATTTCAATAAAGATGCTGCTAATTTTGCCGCTGAATATAATTGAAGTATTTTTAAACCGTAAACCAATATTTTTTAAGACATGACCATGCGTAAAATAACATTCTTTTTCATTGTTTTTTTGATTTCAGTAACTATCTCCGCACAGGAGGCGATGGTAAAAAATCTAAAATTTGAATCCATCGGTCCGGCCATCATGAGCGGCAGGGTTGTCGACCTTGAAGTCAACCCCGATAATCCGACCGAGTTTTATGTGGGCTATGCCTCAGGAGGATTGTGGTATACTAAGAATAACGGCACTTCTTTTGAACCTGTGATGGATCAGGCTGAGACTCAAAATATTGGAGATATTGCTGTTGATTGGCAAAAGGGAACTATTTGGGTAGGAACGGGTGAGGTAAATTCTTCACGATCTTCCTATGCAGGGATAGGAATTTTAAAAAGTACAGATAAGGGAAAGACCTGGCAAAATATGGGTTTGACGGATTCACACCACATCAGTAGGATTTTACTCAACCCAATAAACACCGATGAAATTGTCGTCGCCGTGATCGGGCACCTCTATACACCTAACAAAGAAAGAGGTATTTTTAAAAGCGAAGATGGGGGAAAAACGTGGAGGCATACACTGTTTATTGATGAAGGAACAGGAATTATTGATATGGAAAAGGATCCGAATAATTTCAATACACTTTATGCAGGAGCTTGGGAAAGGGAGCGTAAAGCATGGGATTTTAAGGGAAATGGAGAGAATTCCGGTATTTATAAAAGTACTGATGGTGGAGACTCCTGGACAAAAGTTTCTACCAAAGAAGGCGGATTTCCAACCGATTCTGGTGTAGGCAGAATAGGTTTGGCTGTTTATAATGACCAAATTGTTTATGCAATAGTTGACAATCAAAACAGAAGAGAAAAAGAAGAGGAGAAAAAGGAAGAGGATGAATTGGTGCAAAAGGATTTTGAAAAAATGGAGAAATCGGCCTTTGCCAATCTCGATAATAAAAAGCTGGATACTTATTTAAAGGATAATAATTTTCCAAAGAAATACACTGCCGAGAAAGTAAAAAAAATGGTCGCATCAGGTGAAATTGCGCCTGTTGAATTAAGCAATTATTTAAAAGATGCCAATGCAGATTTATTCGATATTCCGGTTATTGGTGCCGAAGTGTACAAATCTGTCGACGGAGGAAAGACATGGAAAAAAACACACGACAAATACATAGATGATCTGTATTATTCTTATGGATATTATTTCGGAAGGGTACATGTGCATCCAAAAAAGGAGAATGAAATTTATATTTACGGGGTACCTTTGTTAGCATCTAAAGATGGTGGAAAAACCTTTAAAGCCATTGATGGAGATAACGTCCATTCAGATCATCATGACCTCTGGATCAATCCCAATACCGAAGGTCATTTGATCAATGGAAATGACGGTGGAGTAAACATTACCTACGACGACGGCAAAACCTGGATTAAAAATAACCAACCGGAAGTAGGTCAGTTTTACGCGGTTAATGTTGATAATCAAAAGCCCTACAATGTGTATGGAGGTTTGCAGGATAACGGAGTTTGGAAAGGACCTTCAACCTATAAAGCTTCAACGAGATATCAGCAATCGGGTAAATATCCCTATGAAAGTTTAATGGGTGGAGATGGTATGCAGGTTCAGATCGATCCGAGAGGAGATAGTATTTTATATACCGGTTTTCAGTTTGGGTATTACTACCGTATCAATACGATAACGGGAAAAAGAAAAATGGTAAAACCACAACATGATCTAGGTGAACCACCTTTGCGTTTTAATTGGCAAACACCTATTTTATTGTCGCACCACAACAAAGACATTTTTTATTTTGGGAGCAATAAATTGTATAGATCGATGAATCGCGGAGATGATTTTGAAGCCATTTCAGATGATTTGACACTGGGTGGAAAACCAGGAAATGTTCCGTTTGGCACGATTTCCAGTATAGCAGAAAGTCCATTGCAATTTGGATTATTGGTGGTAGGAACAGATGATGGATTGGTACAGGTAAGTGAAAATGGAGGAGTGAACTGGAAGAAAGTAAGTGATCAATTACCGGCCAATTTATGGATTTCTCGTGTAGTTGCCTCTGCATTTGAAAAGAGCAGAATATATGTTGCCCTAAACGGATACAGAAATGACGATTTTAAACCCTATTTGTTCGTATCAGATAACTATGGACAGACCTGGACTCCTATTTCTTCGGGTTTGCCAAATTCTCCAATCAATGTAATTGCCGAGGATCCAAGCGATGAAAATATTTTATATGTTGGAAATGATTTGGGTGTACATGTGTCATTTGACAGAGGAAAAAATTGGCAAAACTTAGAATCGGGTTTGCCAAAAGTGGCAGTTCATGATCTTGTTGTTCAGAAAGCTGCCAAAGATTTGGTCATAGGAACACATGGAAGATCCATTTATAAAATGAATATTGCCGACCTACAAAAATACAATAGCCTAAAAAACAGTGCGCTGGAAATCTTGACTTTAGAAGACAGCAGGAGCAGTAAGTATTGGGGCGAAAAATATTCTGCGTGGGGAGAAGTGAATGAACCTAAAATGGAAATTCCGGTATTTTCCAATAAAGCAATGGATGCCGATGTAGTAATCAAAACGGATAACGGCATTGAAGTGGCAAGACATATGATGCATTTTGATACCGGATTCAATTATAAAACGTATGATCTTACCTTCACTGAAAGCGGTATAAAGAATTATGTAAAAAAGAATAAGGAGCAAAACATCAAGAAGAAAGAGAACGGAAAATATTATTTGCCAAAAGGGAAATACCTTCTTTCGATTGGCGACCAACAAAAGGCGTTCAGCATAAAATAACCCTTTGCAATTTAAAGAGATGAAGAGGAGGGGGAGGTTTTTGCTTTTGTGTTTTATTTGTTTGACTGAAATCCAATTAGGGTATGGACAGCAAGAGGTAAAACGTTACTTTGCCCTTAGTGGTCCCGAGCAGTTTTGGGTTTTTACGCATATGTTTAAAGCCAAAAAAGCAATGTCGGTCACCACCGAAGTCTTGTACATTACAGATTCCATCAGAAGAACAAACAGTTTGGATAATTATACAAGCGGAGGAAAAATAGATGCCTTTAAACATAGTTTTTGGATGGCGAGGTTAAGTCAAAGCATTGGAGAAGGTGCAGCTTTGAGTTTAGGGAAAGCCCATGAAAAAGGGAATTTTCAGGACTTTAAAAAAGGACAAAAAGAAGACGGAGAAATACCCGATTTACCCGCTTCCGAAATGGACGAATTCAATAACAAATTTGGGGCAAAACTATATAAGGAAAACCCGAATCTCACAAAAAATGAACTAATTATTGAGCTATTAAGATCTATTGACGAAGGTAAATTAAGAATTCTAAAAAGGTCTCCTGAAGGAGCATATCTCAATTGTAAAGGTGAACCTATTGTCAAAAAGAATGAAATTATTTGGGAATCTGAGAAATGTTTGGTTCCGTCTAACGAGTAAATTTGCACATCCGCATTTATTTTTTAAGGGATTTACAGAGATGAAGTTATAATGTCTTAAAAGATAAAAGTGCAAAAATGGATGAGTATCAATCGCTCAGTTGATACACATCCATTTTTTTCTAATCCAGCGAAAATTCACCTTTATTTCAGTAAGTCATACTTTTTAAAAGGAGAAAGGCTGGTACTTTCAACTAATTTCTGGTATGCCGGCCATTCACTTTGATAAAACCGGTTGATCTCTTGAATAACAGGATCGATTTTTTTGTTGGCATTTTCTATTAAGACTCTTTCTGTTGCACCGGGATTTGACTGTAAATTGTTCACATAGCTTCTGGCCTGATACAAATAGGAAATATTTGATGGCTTTTCTGTAGCTGTAATTCCTTGTCTTTTATCCTCTTTCCCCATAAGTTCATCCATTAAGCCATTTATTTGTTTGATAATGCTATCGCTGGATTTGATTATATTTTCATAGGTCTTTTTATCAATTTTATTTGCTGATCTTTTATAATCTTCAGCAATTTCTTTTGATTCAATCAGCCTTTCTGTAGCTCTTGAACACAGATCCATTTTTTGTTCAATCTCTTTTTGAAGTGCGTATTTCTGTGCCAAAACCTCTTGAGAAATAGAAATTCTTGGGTCGTAGGACACATTGATCCAGGTAGAATCTTTTTGACCGTCATAACTCAAAACTAGCTCGTATTTTCCGGGCAAAACCTCAACGCCCCGGGGTTCATTTTTGTTTTTCGATTTTTCTCTTGAAGGGGATTGAACTCCTTTTTCACGCATTCCCCAATACATTCTGTGCAATCCACTTTTTTCGGGAACATCTTCTTTCACGGTTCTGATCAATTCTTTCTTTTGGTTATAGATATTTAAAACTAAAGAATCTTTTTTCTCTTCTTTTTTCTCAGTTTCTTCTGCTGACTCTGTTTTTTCTTTTTTATTAATACTGTAGGTAATCATCGCGCCGGATTCTCTGTTTTCTCCGCTAAAAACAGCGTTAGCACCAAATCTCATCCCTGTAGGTTGCTGGTATTCTGCCAAATAAGCGGTTGGAGGTTCAAAAATGGCAATCGTTTTGTCTAAAACAGATTTCCCCTCTGTTGCAAGCTTTCTCAGAGGTCTGATGTCGTCTAACACATACATAGATCTTCCAAAAGTGGCAATATTTAGGTCGTGTTCCTTTGGATGAATGACCATGTCCATGGTAGGAACACTAGGAAAATTTTCTGTCCATTTTGTCCAGCTCACACCTTCATCAATAGAAAAATACAATCCAAACTCAGTTCCTAAAAAAAGAAGTTTCTTTTGCTCGGGATCTTGTACCATAGATAGTGCATATCCGAATTCCTCTGATTTATTTGACAATAAATTCTCCCATGTCACGCCATAATTTCTTGTGCGGAACAGGTAGGGTTTAAAATCGAATT
This sequence comes from uncultured Flavobacteriaceae bacterium, assembly GCA_964631875.1. Taxonomy (GTDB): domain Bacteria; phylum Bacteroidota; class Bacteroidia; order Flavobacteriales; family Flavobacteriaceae; genus Namhaeicola. The sequence goes on along the minus strand of CAZWAN010000001.1, from coordinate 49,762 downwards.
GGCGGTAATTATTTACTACTGCATAGGCTTCACCGGGAATAAAAGTAGAGGGTTTTATCTGTGCGACCCATCCGTTTTTTGGATAAGGAATGTTATTAGGCGTTACATTGGTCCAGGTTTTTCCTCCATCACGAGTAATTTGAATATTGCCATCATCTGTTCCCGCCCAGATCAATCCTCTTTGCAGTTCACTCGGACTAATAGCCAAAACGGTACAATAATTTTCGGCGCCTGTAGCATCCATGGTCAACCCGCCACTTTCGTATTGCTTTTGTTTTTCAGGATCATTCGTTGTGAGATCAGGTGAGATCACTTCCCATTCGTGTCCTTGGTTGCTTGATTTATGGACAAACTGACTGCCGAAATAGATGGTGTTGCTATCAAAAGGATCCATGGCAATGGCAGAATTCCAGTTAAATCTGAGCAAGACATCCGGATCAGGGTGTGTGGGTTTAATTCCTTTTGCCAGTCCAGTTTCCCTATCGTAACGCCCCACGTAACCTTCCTGCGACATGGCATAACCAAATCTATTGTCTTTAGGATCAGGGACCACATCAAAACCATCGCCGAACATCAATTCTTGCCAATAGCTGTTTCTGATGCCCTGGTCTTTTAATACATAGGCCGGCCCGACCCAGGAACCATTGTCTTGCATCCCTCCGTACAAATGATAGGGGAAATCATTGTCAGCATTGATATGGTAGAACTGCCCAACCGGTAAATTTTCTACGAAACGCCAGGTTTTACCCTGGTCTTTGGAAATGTTCAATCCCCCGTCATTACCATCCATTAAAAATTTTGGATTTTCGGGATGTATCCAAAACGCGTGATGATCAGGATGTACCCCCACGCTTGTATTGTATGCGGGCATCAATTGTTCAAAAGTTTTACCTCCGTCTATGCTGTAATTTACATAAGTAAAGATGGAATAAATTCGATTTTCATTTTGAGGGTCAACAAAAATATCTGCGTAATAAAAAGGTCTGTTACCGATACCGCCACTACCTCTTCCGCTGGACTCATCATTGACCATTTTCCATTTGATTCCTCCATCTTCAGATCTATACAGGGCATTTTTTTTAGCTTCAACTAAGGCATAAACTACCTGCGGATTACTATTTGAAATAGCCAAACCTATCCTTCCCAGATCTCCTTTTGGCAAGCCATCCTTATCTGTTTTTTTGGTCCAGTTTTCCCCGCCGTCATACGTGACATAGAGACCAGATCCGGGTCCGCCGGAATGGAAGGTATAGGGCTTGCGTCTGTGCTCCCACATGGCCGCTATCAGTTTATTCGGATTTTGTGCGTCCATCACCAGATCAGCTGTCCCTGTTTTGTTATTCACAAAGAGAATTTTTTTCCAGCTCAATCCTCCGTCAGTAGTTTTAAAGACTCCTCTTTCGGGATGTTCTCCCCAGGAGGAACCGATTGCCGCCACATAAACGGTATTCGGGTTATCTTTATCGATGACAATGCGATGTATATTTCTGGTTTTTTCCAATCCCATTAATTTCCAGGTTTCTCCGCCGTCAAGACTTTTATAGATACCATAACCCCCATTCACACTATTTCTCGGATTTCCCTCACCGGTTCCCACCCAAACCACATCGGGATTGTTTTGTTGTATGGCGATAGCACCTATGGACTGCACAGCCTGTTTATCAAAAACCGGTTTCCAATCAACCCCTTCACTCACAGATTTCCATACCCCACCTGAGGCGGCACCTACATACATAATATTGGGCTGATCATTGACTACATCAATTGCCGTAATCCTACCACTCATACCTGCCGGACCAATGGATCGGGGTTTGATATCGGAAAATTTAGTGATATCGATTTGCTGACTCATCGTGGTCACGCTGAACAGTAATAGTAACAGGGTAATTTTACTCATATTTCTCTTTTTATTTGATTGAATAACTTCTATTTTTTTTGGTATCTTGCAATCTATTAACTCTCCAAATCAGAAGTAGAATGCAACAAAGCATGCGTAAATATAAAAGTTTATTTTTAATCCTTTTTTGCTTTGTTTTAAACCTTTCCGCACAAGATTATTTGCCGCCAAAACCTGAGTTAGAAACCAGTGTTTATGATTATGCCAAAATGATGAGTGGTTTTGAAGCAAAAATGTTGGAGCAAAAGTTGATCAAATACAGTGATACGACTTCTACACAGATTGTTGTGGTCACCGTCAATTCTTTGGAAGGAAATGATATCGCCCTGTATGCCACAGAATTAGCCCATAAATGGGGAATTGGTCAAGCCGATAAAGACAATGGTATTTTAATTTTAGTTTCTAAAGAGGATAGAAAAGTTACTATTAGAACCGGTTACGGAGTAGAACATAAACTTACAGATGCACTCTCCCGGCGAATTATTGAACAAGGAATTACGCCTGAGTTTCGTCAGGGAAATTATTATGGTGGTTTAGATAAGGGTACAAATATGATATTCGACATCATGAATGGCGAGTACCAAGGAGAGCGTCAAGAGGATTATGCAGAAGGAGAAGGTGTTCCTGTGTTTTTAATCGTGTTCTTAATTTTTATTTTATTTCTCATCTTATCCAGAAAGAATCGTCGAGGAGGCGGTGGAGGTAATAACAGAGGAAGGAAATCTGCTACAGATTCTTTGTTGGAGGCCATTATACTGAGTAATGCCGGAAGAGGAACCTACCGTGGCGGCGGATTTGGTAGTGGCAGTGGCGGTTTCGGCGGAGGAGGCTTCGGAGGCGGCGGTGGTTTTGGCGGAGGCTTCGGTGGAGGAGGCTTTGGCGGAGGCGGTGCCAGCGGAGGTTGGTAAAACATCAAAAAATCAATTTTTTATATCATGGCATCGAATATTTGGCATATTTATGTAATGGCCGGCATGTATATTTTTGCCGGAATCATGCATTTTATTTATCCGAAAGCCTATGTCAAAATAATGCCCTACGAGTTTAAAAATCCTATTTTTTGGGTATACCTCAGTGGTGTTGTAGAAATTGTTTTTGGGGTAATGCTGTGTTTTACTCATACAAAAGACTTCGCCATCTATGGCATTGTTCTTATGTTACTCGTTTTTCTTTGGGTACATATACATATGATCATCCATACAGAAGCTTCGGCCGGTTTACCTACATGGGTACTATGGATGAGAATTCCTCTTCAATTTGGTTTGATGTATTGGGCAATTTGGTATTTATGAGTATCTTGACAGAATCAATTTGACCTAATTTATATGACCCAAAATTCCTCCGACCATGAGCAGATATGTATTCCGGTAAGTGAGCAGCGACGAATAGTTGTGATCGGGGCCGGATTTGCTGGCATCTCTTTTATCAAAAAGCTCAAAAACAAACCTTTTCAAATCGTTCTTTTAGATCAAAACAACTTCCATCAGTTTCAACCTTTGTTATACCAAGTGGCCACAAGTGGGATTGAACCCGATAGTATAGTGAGCCCGGTGAGGAAATTGTTTAAGGGTTATAAAAATGTAGTTTTTAGGATGGCTGAAGTCTTAGAGATAGATCCTCGTAAGAAAATTATTACAACAAATATTGGAAATATTAGTTTTGATATCCTCGTCATTGCAACAGGAAGCAGAACGAACTATTTTGGTTTGCACGACATAGAATTTCAAAGTATTGGGATGAAAAGTATTCAGGAAGCTTTGGACATCAGGAGTTTGATCCTGCAGCACTTTGAAAGGGCGGTTATTACGTGTAACGAAGAAGAGCAGGATGTATTTACTAATTTTGCCATTATTGGTGGTGGACCCGCCGGTGTTGAAATGGCAGGTGCATTGGCGGAGTTTAAACGCTATATTTTACCCAAAGATTACCCGGAACTCGATCCGAAAATGATGTCTATTTATTTGATCGAAGCCAATGGGAAGGTGCTAAAAACCATGTCTGAATACGCCTCGGATAAAGCATTAAAATATTTACAAAGAATGGGTGTCGAGGTTTTGTTAAACACAAGAGTCGCCTCCTATGACGGTCAATTTATAAAGGCCAATGAAGTTTTATTAGAAGCGAAAACTGTCATCTGGACGGCAGGTGTGGAAGGAAACTTACCTGAAGGAATCCCGCAAGAAAGTATTTTGCGCGGAAAAAGAATCAAAGTAGATGGGTTTTTAAATCTCAGTTATTACAAGAATATTTATGCCATTGGTGATATAGCCGCTTTGATCGATGCTGAACATGAAAGAGGACATCCGATGGTAGCTCAGGTTGCGATACAGCAAGGAGAACTTGTTGCTAAAAATTTATTGAGAGGGTTAAAAAATAAAGCTCCGGAAAAATTTGTTTACCAAGACAAAGGTTCTTTGGCAACCATCGGGAAAAGAAGGGCGGTTGCCGATATCGGAAAATTTAAGTTCGGCGGTTATTTTGCCTGGTTATTATGGTCTGTAGTGCATTTGTTTTCTATCAGTGGTTTTAGAAACAAACTTATTGTTGGCATCAATTGGACCTGGAGTTATTTTACTTATGATAAAGGTAACAGACTTATTATCAGGAAATACAAAGAAATTCCCGGGAATGAATCTAAAGTAATGTACCCGTTTGACGAATAGGTTTATTTCTTTCTAAAATGAATAACAATAGGTACACCGGTAAAATTGTAGATCTCCCTCATTTTATTTTCCACATAACGTTTGTAAGGGTCTTTTACATATTGAGGCAAGTTTGCATAGAACACAAATTGTGGGGTAGGTGAGGGCAATTGCATACAGTATTTCACTTTTACATATTTGCCTTTGTGGGCCGGTGGCGGATTTTGTTTGACGATATCCAACATGGTATCATTTAGTTTACTTGTAGAAATTTTTTGCTTTCTGTTTTCGTAAACTTCAACAGCGGTTTCTATGGCTTTAAAGATCCTTTGTTTAGTCAGGGCAGAAATAAAGATTATGGGTACATCAGTAAATGGGGCCGTTTCTCTTCTGATCATCGCCTCAAATTCTTTGGTGGTATTGGTTTCTTTTTCTACCAGATCCCATTTGTTCACCAAAATAACGATTCCTTTTTTATTCTTCTCAGCCAACCAAAAAATACTTTGGTCTTGTCCTTCAAAACCTCTGGTGGCATCGATCAATAAAATACAAACATCAGAATTTTCGATGGCTCTTACAGAGCGCATTACCGAATAAAACTCGAGATCTTCAGAAACTTTTGATTTTTTGCGGATCCCTGCTGTATCGACCAAATTAAAATCAAAACCAAAACGGTTGTACTTTGTGTCCAGTGCATCTCTGGTTGTTCCCGCTATATCCGTAACAATATACCTGTCTTCACCAATAAGTGCATTGATAAAAGATGACTTCCCGGCATTGGGTCTTCCCACTACTGCAAATCTCGGAATTTCTTCTTCCTCTTTTTCTTCCACAGGAGGTAGGGCTTTTACAATGGCATCCAGCAATTCGCCCGTACCACTTCCGCTGATACTCGAAATGGTATGGTATTCACCAAGTCCCAGGCTGTAAAATTCGGAGGCATCGTTCTGTCGCATGGCTGTATCTACTTTATTTACCACCAAAAAAATGGGTTTATTCACCCTTCTCAACAAGTTGGTCACTGCTTCATCCATGCCCGTGATACCGCTTTCCACGTCAACCATAAAAATAATGGCATCGGCCTCGTCTATAGCCAATTCAACTTGTTTGTCTATTTCTACTTCAAAAACATCATCGCTACCTACTACATAACCGCCGGTATCGATCACAGAAAAAGTGCGTCCGTTCCATTCGGCCTTTCCGTAATTTCTGTCGCGGGTAACACCACTAACTGAGTCAACAATAGCCTCTCTACGTTGAATTAATCGATTGAATAAGGTCGATTTACCCACATTTGGTCTGCCCACAATGGCTACTATGTTTCCCATATTGTTTTTAAATTTTGCTGCAAAGATAAGTTTATCTGTTTTATTTATAGAAGTTTCATTTTTTTATTCTAATTTAGGATTATTGCATTCCCTTATGAATGAACCTATCAATCAAGAAAGTCTCAATCGGGTTTTACTGAAGCCCAGATTTAAGATTCCTGTAAAAGCGGGACAGAATGAACTTGGAGAAAAGTTTAAGACCATATTAAAATCCGATTATCCCGATTATAGAAGCAAAGTCATTGGCAGCCATGTTGTGGTTGATGTACCTCAAAAAGAAGAAACTTTTTGGTCTCCGCAATTGCATGCGGAAGTGATCGAGGAAGACGATGGGGTTTATGTTAAAGGAATTTTGGGTCCCAAACCTAAGGTATGGACTTTTTTTATGTTTCTGCATTTTGCGGTCGCCGTAGCTTTCTTTGTTTTTTTTGTAATTTTTTATACCAATTGGAGTTTGGGAAATGATTACACTTTTGCGATGTGGATGTGTATTCTTATGCCCATTGTTTGGATCTTACTCTACTTTTCAGGTCAGTTAGGAAAGAAATTCGGATACACGCAAATGCAAAATTTACATGATATAATGATTGAAATCATCAATAAATGAAAAAGGGCATTGTATTTATTTTGTTAATGATCGGATTTTCGCTTCAATCTCAGGAATTGAATAAAGACTTGTTTGATTTTTGGGTTGGCGATTGGAATTTGACCTGGAAAAATCAAGATGGTTCGACAGGGACAGCAAAAAATGTGGTTACCAAAGTTCTGGATGAGCAGGTATTATTTGAGAATTTTGAAGCTGAAGGACAAAATGCTTTGAAAGGTATGAGCCATTCTGTTTATAACGCAAAAGAGAAAACTTGGAAGCAAACTTGGGTAGATAATCAAGGAAGCCATATTGTGTTAAATGGTGCTATACAGGAAGGCAACCCTGTTTTTATCACAGAACCCGCTGAAACCAAGAATGGCACTTTACAATTTAGAATGGTATTTAGCGAGATTACGCCGAATAGTTTTATTTGGGATTGGCAAAGAAAAAAAGATGATGGTTGGGAATCTTCCTGGAAGATTGATTATACAAGAAAGTCCTTTTAAATCAAAATTAAAATATTTTTGTTAAAAATGAGTCATTAGAATTTTTGACATTTCACCTTGTAACTCTTCTGCTTTTTCCGATGCAACTTTAGCGAAATTTTCTTTGTTGGAAGCATAAATAATTCCTCTCGAGGAATTGACGAGTAAACCTACTTCTTCATTTAAACCGTATTTACAAACCTCTTCCAAACTGCCACCTTGGGCACCAATACCGGGAACCAGTAAAAAATGATCCGGAACTATTTTTCTGATCTTATGAAAATATTCCGGTCGGGTAGCACCCACAACAAACATTAATCGGTTTGCATTTTTCCAGTTCAGTGAAGTTTGCAGTACTTTTTCATACAGATGTAATCCATTTTTATCCTGAAACGTTTGAAAATCGAGCCCACCGGGATTTGAAGTCAGTGCCAGCATTATGGTAAATTTGTCTTCAAATGCCAAAAAAGGCTCTACCGAATCTCTACCCATATAAGGAGCTACGGTAACCGAGTCGAAATTCAGATCCTCAAAAAAAGCTTTTGCATAGCGGGTAGAGGTATTTCCTATATCTCCTCTTTTAGCATCAGCAATTGTGAAAATTTCAGGGTGTTCTTTTTTGATATAGCTATTCACCTTTTCAAGAGCCTTCCAGCCCTTGATTCCATAGGCCTCGAAAAAAGCAGTATTGGGTTTATAGGCAACGGCGACATGATGCGTAGCTTCTATGATTTGCTTACTAAACTCGAACAAAGGATCCTCAAAAGACAAAAGATGCGAAGGAATTTTATCTAAGTCGACATCTAATCCAATACATAAAAATGATTTTTTCTTTTTTATTTGTTTTACGAGCTCTGCTTTGTTCATTTTTGTCACAAATTTTGTGTAAAAGTAACCAATTTATCTATTTTAAGCCTTTGTGTTTTACTATCTTTGCATACCAAATTTTAATAGAAAACCATGAGAAGAAAAATAGTTGCAGGAAACTGGAAAATGAATAAAACTTTGAAAGAATCTAAAAAACTTATCAAAGACTTAAGAAAAGAAGTAAAGCATTTACATTTAGATAAAGATATTCGTGTGATAATTGCACCACCTTTTGTAAATCTTCAAAAAGCGAGTAAAATGCTGAAAGATTCGAAGATAAAAGTAGCTGCACAAAACATGAATCAAAATGAAAGTGGCGCTTTTACCGGTGAAGTTTCTGCGGCTATGCTAAAAGGAATTTATGTAGATACTGTTATTCTAGGACATTCTGAGAGAAGAGAATATTTTGGGGAAAATGACGAGATCTTAAAAGCAAAAGTTGATACGGCTCTTAAAAATAAAATGAAAATCATTTTTTGTTTTGGAGAGGTATTAGAAGAGAGAAAAAAGGGAGATCATTTTAAGGTGGTCGAAAGTCAGATAAAGCACGCCTTATTTCATTTAAATTCGGACGAATGGAAACGAATTATTTTAGCTTATGAACCGGTTTGGGCAATAGGAACCGGCGAAACGGCTACCCCTGAGCAAGCGCAAGAAATGCATGCATTTATCAGAGAGTTGATTGCAGAAAGATACACAAGTGATGTAGCGGAAGAAGTTTCTATTTTATATGGCGGAAGTGTAAAACCGGAAAATGCAAAGGAAATCTTTTCAAAAGAGGATGTAGATGGTGGTTTAATTGGTGGTGCGTCATTGAACAGCAAAGATTTTGTAAGCTTGATCAAATCGATTTAAATAATAATTTAAAAGTGAAGGCAGTCTTTTGGCTGCCTTTTTTTGTCTTAAGCAAATAGCATGAAGTATATCGGATATTATTTCAACATAGAACCCCTTCAACCTGCGGCAGATATTTTAATAGCAGAACTAGGTGAAATGGGTTTTGAAAGCTTTGTAGAAAACGAAAATGGTGTAGAAGCTTTTATCCAGCAAGCAGATTGGCATGAGCATATTTTAGATAGCATTCAGATACTGCAATCGGATGAATTTAAGATCACTTATTCCAAAGAAGAAATTGAACAAGTGAATTGGAACGAACAATGGGAGAAGAATTTTGAACCAATTTCGGTTAAAGACTTGGTGAGTGTGAGGGCACCATTTCATGAGAATCTTAACTTGACATATGATATAGTCATTGAACCCAAAATGAGTTTTGGAACAGGTCATCACGAAACAACACATTTGATGATTGAACAACTTCTGGAATTAAACTTGGAGGGAATGGAGGTGCTTGATATGGGATCGGGAACAGGGATTTTAGCCATTTTTGCCGAGATGCGAGGAGCAAAACATGCTGATGCCATTGATATTGATGAATGGTGTTACGTGAATGCGATTGAGAATGTGGAGCGCAACCATTGTAAGCATATTGATGTTTATCGGGGCGATGCAAGTTTGTTAAAAGACCAGCAATACGATTTGATCATTGCCAATATCAATCGAAATATTTTACTTGACGATATGTCAAAATACTACGAATGCTTAAAAAAAGGAGGAACGCTATTATTAAGCGGTTTCTACACTGAGGATATTCCAGCTTTAAGGTCATCAGCAGAAAACTTAGGCATGAAATATGATGGAAAATTGGAAAAAAACAATTGGGTTTCACTTAAATTTTTAAATTAGCGGGCAGAATTTATTGTAAAGAAAGAGATTATGGGTACAAAAGAAAGAATACAAGAAGATTTTGATGTGCTGGAACAAGAACTCGAACAGCACCAAATTGTCTTATTTAATGACGATGTACATACGTTTGATTATGTCATAGATTCTTTGATAGATGTATGTGAGCACACGCTTGAGCAGGCTGAACAATGCACTTATTTGGTACATTATAAAGGAAAATGTACGGTAAAAACAGGGGAAATAGATGATCTCAAACCGAGATGTTCAAAGCTACTTCAATTGGGGTTATCTGCAGAATTGATTTAAAAACACTTAGTTAACAATATTTTGATGAAGAAAATTATTTTGAGCTCGGCACTTTTGTTGAGCGGAATTGCTTTTGCCCAAGCACCAATAAAGGTTGCAAAAAGCGAGATTGCCATGAAGTATGGCAATTCAATAACTGTTGAAGATCTCAAAGAAGATCTAACCATTTTGGCCTCTGATGCATTGGAGGGAAGAGAAACCGGTAAGCGTGGACAAAAAATGGCAGCGGCTTTTATAGAAAGTGCCTTTAGAGATCTTGGACTCCAGCCTGTTATCAAAAATGGGGATAAGATGAGTTACTTTCAGGAAGTAGAATTAGTTGCTACAAGACCCGGAGACATATATATAAAAATTGGAGACGAAACCTTGAAAAATATGGAGGGTGGAGTGGTCTATTCAGGTACGGGTCAAGACACCCAAGAAATTCCGGTCGACATAGTTTATGGAGGAACAGGAAGTGAGGCAGAATTAACGAGTCTGGATATGACAAATAAAGGCTTGGTCATTATTCAGCCGGATAGAATAAATATGAGAAATGCCTCGAAAATGGCGTACAAGAACGGGGCAAAAATGGTTTTTGTAGTTAACCAAGATTCTGATGAGAAGTTTGAAGAATACCTTAAAAAATATTCTCGTTATTTGACAAATGAAAGACTGGGTTTGGCATCCGCAGAATCCGATTTTGCGATGGGAAATTTCTACATTAAACCTTCGGTAGCCGAAAGACTTACCAAAACTTCAATGGAAAAATTGTTAAAGGCCAATGAGGATTTTGAAAAAGGAAAGACGAATGCCCTTGCCAAGATCAAAGGGAATAAGGCGTATTTTAAATTGGGTGTAGAAAAAAGAGAAGTGATTTCTGAAAACGTATTAGGATTTTTGGAAGGTTCAGATTTAAAGGATGAAATTGTAATTATAACTGCTCATTACGATCATGTGGGCGTTAATGATGGCAAAGTTTATAATGGAGCGGATGACGATGGTTCAGGTACTGTAGGTTTATTAGAAATTGCAGAAGCTTTTAGTATGGCTAAGGCAGAAGGACATGGGCCCAGAAGAAGTGTTTTGTTTATGCCGGTTACCGGTGAAGAAAAAGGTTTGTTGGGCTCGGCTTATTATGCAGAGCATCCTGTTTTTCCTTTTGAGAATACCATGGTGGATTTAAATATTGATATGATCGGTAGAATAGGAAATCGAAATTTTGAGACCGAAGATTATGTGTTTTTGGTAGGAGCAGATAAGCTTTCTCAAGAATTACATGATATTAGTGAAGAGGTAAATCATACTTATACTAACCTGCATTTAGATTATACATTTAATGATCAGGATCATCCTGAAAGAATTTATTATAGATCTGATCATTGGAATTTTGCAAAGAACAATGTTCCTATCATTTTTTATTACAATGGATCACATATTGATTATCACAAAGACACCGATACAGTAGATAAAATTGAATTTGATTTGTTGAAGAAAAGAACAGAACTTATCTTTTATACAGCTTGGGAATTAGCGAATAGAGAAGGAAAATTAAAAATGAACAATTAAATAAAAAGGCCCACAGGGGCCTTTTTTTATAGAGGTATATTTCCGTGTTTTCTGGAAGGTCTTTGAATCAATTTTCCTTCCAAGGCCTGGAATCCTTTGATGAGTTTTTTTCTTGTATACTTTGGGTAGATGACTTCATCGATAAAGCCTCTTCGCGCTGCCCGATAAGGGTCGGCAAATTTATAGGCGTAATCAGCTTCCTTTTCTTTTAATTTTTCTTCAGGATTTTCTGCTTCTTTGATCTCATTTTTAAAGATAATTTCAGCGGCACCTTTTGCTCCCATCACGGCAATTTCTGCCGTTGGCCAGGCAAAATTAAGATCGGCACCAATGTGTTTACTGTTCATTACATCATAAGCTCCGCCATAGGCTTTTCTTGTAATTACCGTAATTCTTGGCACTGTTGCTTCACTTAATGCGTAAAGTAATTTAGCTCCGTTGGTAATAATCGCATTCCATTCTTGATCTGTTCCCGGTAAAAAACCCGGAACATCGACCAAGACAAGAAGAGGAATATTAAAACAGTCGCAAAAGCGTACAAAACGAGCTCCTTTTTTAGAACTATTCACATCTAAACAACCGGCCAAACTCATGGGTTGATTAGCCACAATTCCGATACTTCTACCCGCCAATCTTGCGAAACCTACAATAATATTTTCGGCAAAATCTTTTTGGATCTCAAAAAAAGAATCATGATCGATAATTCCCTTGATAACAAAATGCATATCATACGGTTTGTTGGTATTCTCCGGTACCAAATTTTCAAGTTCTTCTCGGATTTCTGTACCTAATTCAAAAGGTAATTTTTTGGTCGTTTCTCTGTTGCTTTGAGGCAGATAACTCAAAAGTTTTTTTAAATCATTTAGACAGGCAATATCGTTTGCACTTGTTATATGTGTTACGCCAGACTTAGTGGCATGAGTATAAGCCCCTCCTAATTCTTCTGCTGTGACTTCCTCATTTGTGACTGTTTTTACAACATTTGGACCTGTGACAAACATATAGCTTGTTTCTTCGACCATGAAAGTAAAATCGGTCATGGCAGGAGAGTAGACAGCTCCTCCTGCACAAGGTCCCATGATAGCAGAAAGTTGTGGGATTACACCTGAAGATTGTACATTTCTAAAAAATATATCGGCATAACCTCCTAAAGATTTCACTCCTTCTTGAATTCTAGCACCTCCGGAATCATTGAGACCAATGATAGGAGCACCAACATTTAATGCCTGATCCATAACCTTGCATATTTTTTCTGCATGAGTTTCAGATAATGCCCCGCCAAAAACGGTAAAATCCTGAGCAAAAATATACACCAGTCGCCCATTTATTGTGCCATAACCCGTTACCACACCATCACCAAAATAGATTTGATCTTCCATGCCAAAATCTGTACACCGATGTGTAACCAATACGCCCATTTCTTCGAAAGAGCCCTCATCGAGCAAGTAATTGATCCTCTCTCTCGCGGTCAATTTTTTTTTCGCGTGCTGTTTGGCAATTCTTTCTTTTCCTCCGCCTTGATGTGCAAGTTCGATGCGTTGGTTTAGTTTTTCTATTTTAGATAATTTTTTATCCATTTTAGCTAAGGTTTACGTTTGGTAGTCGCAGTATTTTTTGTTCCTCTGTATATAATTTAAGTGCCAATATTGCGGCAATTTTGGCTTCATTTTTAAGTTCTTTTTCGAGTAGTTGCGTACTATAAAAATCTTTTACAAAATGTGTGTTGAAGTTTCCTGATCTGAAAGATTCTTGATTCATCACGAATTTTCCAAAGGGCAAAGTCGTTTTAACACCAGAGATTTTATAGTTTTCTATTGCCTTGATCATCAATTCGATTGCCTCAATTCGAGTTTTACCATAAGTAATTAATTTTGAGATCATCGGATCATAAAAAATGGGTATTTCCATATTTTCATCATAACCGTCATCCAAACGAATATTTTCTCCTTTTGGCCTTTTATACCTTGTTAACTTCCCTATATTAGGCATAAAATTATTCAAACTATCTTCGGCGTAGACTCTTAGCTCGATGGCATGGCCATTTATTTTTAGATCATTTTGGCTGAATGGAATCTTTTCTCCTCTGGCAATCATGATTTGCAATTCAACCAGGTCTAAACCTGTTATAAGTTCTGTTACAGGATGTTCTACTTGAAGTCGTGTATTCATCTCGAGGAAGTAAAAATTCAATTGATCATCCACTAAAAACTCTACCGTACCGGCTCCTAAATAATCGCAAGAACGGGCTACATTTAATGCGGCTTCCCCCATTTTTGCCCTTAACTCAGGTGTTAAAACAGTTGATGGTGCTTCTTCAACTACCTTTTGATATCTGCGCTGTATACTACATTCTCTTTCGAAAAGATGAGCCATGTTTCCGTGGCTATCGGCAAGCACCTGAATTTCTATGTGTCTGGGGGAGGCAATATATTTTTCTATAAACACTGATCCATCGCCAAAAGATGATAAGGCTTCACTGGTAGCTCTTTCCATTTGTGGGGCAAGGTCTTTTTCACCTTCCACAATTCGCATTCCTTTTCCGCCTCCACCGCCGGCGGCTTTGATCAAAATTGGAAAACCGATTTCTTTCGCTATCTCTTTTGCTTTATCAACATCTGAAATGGCCTTGTCTATACCGGGAACCATTGGAATTTTATAGGCCTTAACCGCTTCTTTCGCAGCTAATTTGTCACCCATCATCCTGATCGCTTTTGATTTCGGACCGATAAATATTAAGCCGTTTTCCTCTACCTTTTCTGCGAAACCCGCGTTTTCACTTAAAAAACCATAGCCCGGATGAATACCGTCTACACCTAATTTTTTGGCAATTTCTATAATTTTATCTCCTAACAAATAGGATTTGCTGGAAGGATTTTCACCAATCAACACTGCTTCATTGGCGAATTTGACATGTGGAGCATTTCTGTCTGCCTCTGTAAAAATAGCAACAGTACTGATCCCCATTTTCTTCGCAGTTTTCATAATCCTCAAAGCGATTTCCCCTCTATTTGCAACTAGTATTTTTTTCATAAAAAATAGATTATTCGAGTTCGATGATACGTTTACCTTTTTCGACGCTATCGCCTTTATTTGCCCAAACATTTTTTATTCTTGCTTTTTTAGGTGAAATAATGGCATTTTCCATCTTCATCGCTTCGAGAATGAACAATGGATCACCTTCTTCAACCTCATCACCTTTGCCTACTTTCATGTCTATGATTATTCCCGGCATTGGTGTAGATATAACATTTGTTATTTTTGAAGTGCTTGATTCGAATCCCATTTTTTCTATGAGCTTATCTAATGGACTACCTATTTTAACATAATAAAGGTTACCATTAAGGTCGATTGTATAACATCGATTGAAGAAATCTTTTTCAAGAAGTTCGAGATGATAGTTTTGATTCTTATCCAACAAATGAAAGTTCAGATCATCCGTTGTGCTAATATTTACTCGATTGATTTCAGTCTGAGATATTTCCAATTTGACGGAATCATTCACAGAGATTTGATAGGTTTGGTCCACAAGAAATAAATTTATAGTATCCTATAAATTTACGGAAATATGCTTGTAGAATAATACATATGCTGGGGATTCTTTTTCTTTTTCATTTTCCTCATCAAAAAAACAAAATGAAAAAGAAGTTGCCGTGTAAACGTTGATTTATATGGGTTTTATGATTATTTCTCCTTGATTTTACCCTATATTTTTAAAAAGTTCGGATTTTCTGAACATTACTAGAACCAAGAAAACGGGATAAAAATCCAAATCAATGCAAGAAAAGTACAAGGGTTTCAAATTCAAAAAAAATAAATTTGAACTGTAATGTAGTTAGATTCTTTAACTGAAGGATTTTAAATACCCCCCCCTCGTTATGAAAAATATTTACTCCCCTGTATCGTCTATTTCTTCAAAATGCTCATGTCATTTTAAAGATTTCTTCTTATTATCGATTTTAGTATCGATTTTATTCTTAGGTTCTCATTCGTTATGGGCTCAGAAGAATGGCAAAGGTAACAATAAACAGAATAGCTATGATCTGACTCTATATGCTTGTGTGGAGGATATGGGTAACGGATTATACCAAGTCTCTTTTAGTTATGATAATGAAAATGAGCAAGACATTGTCGTTGATGTCAATAAAAGTTATTGGTCTAAAAAGGGAGTTGTTAGTGGTAATGGAACAAATTATTTTAAAAGGGGAAAGTACATCAAAGCCTTTAAGACACAATTCGCCAAAACTGAATCTGTAGAATGGGAAGTTATTGGCCCAAATGGAAAGATTTTTGTTGTTATTGCTGATGCGAATTCACCGAATTGCGCCCAAGAAGACACAGGATTTATTTTTCCAGTTCATGGACAAGATAATGGAAAGACTGAAGGAAAATTAGATTTAAGACTGAAGTCTTTGGCAAATGGTGAAGCGGGAGAAAATCCTTCAAATTTGATTTATAGAATCAATGATAACAATGAGGTGCTGATCGAGATTATTCCCGGTGCAAATCAAATGCCGAATTTGATAAACCTGCTTAAAAATACGTTTTCTTTACAGTTCAATACTGATCCAAATCAATCGAATTTCATTATAAATCCGGATATTATTCTACAGGATCAGTTAACGGCTGCCGATGTTTTTTTCCCGATTAGCAGACTTTTGGAATTGGAGAATTATGAAAGTGTCAAGTTTGCGAGCCTATTAGTTCCCTCATTTCGAAATGCGGAACGTGCAATTTCTCAGGGTGATACTGTACAAAAAACATCTGTTGTGCGAGAATCATTTAGGATGTTGAAAGATGGAGAAATTGTTCCTGTTGATGGGAAGGGTATCAAGGTGGGAGTGATTTCCGATAGTTATAATACCCAACCATTTACTGATAAATCTAAAGCGACAATTGATGTGGAAAATGGAGATCTTCCCGGAATTGGTAATCCTGAAGGTTATACTGTACCTGTTGATCTTCTATTGGATTTTCCTTACGGAGTAGCATCTGATGAAGGAAGGGCGATGTTGCAAATCCTACATGATGTGGCACCTGCTTCTGAACTCGCATTTCACACAGGGGTTTTATCACCCAGAAATTTTGAATTAGCAATAAAGGCGCTTCAAGATGCAAATTGTGACATCATTGTGGATGATATTACTTTTCCTACTGAACCTTTTTTTGGCGACGGACGAATTTCCCAGGCTATAGAAAATTTTACATCTCAAGAAGGTAAATTATACTTTACTTCGGCCGGAAATTTTGCTGATAATGGTTACCAGGCAACATTTTCGAGTTCCTCGGTTCAACCGCAAACTAATTTTTTAATACCGGGAAGTGGTGTGAGAGCACATGTTTTTGGTACTAATCCGGATGGTACCCAAGATATTTTTCAAAAAATAAGTGTGCAAGAAGGTGTTTATATGCTGGTTTTGCAATGGGAAAATGATATCGCTTCACAAGACAATTTAAGGGGAGCCATTACAGATATAGATTTTTATATTGTTGATGATAATGGAAATTTAATTGTAGGGAATAACCGGTCTAATGAAGATGGAGACCCAACAGAAATTATGGTGTTTCAGGCTACGGGAAGTGGAACCGCCAACATCATGATCACCAGTACAAACGGGACAGCGAGTAATGGATTACCTTTCCGATTTATTGCTTTTCGATCTGACGGTCTTGAATTTTTAGAATATGGAGGCGCACCTACTGTGAGTGGTCACGCAATGACGCCTGCCGCTAATGCAATTGCCGCCGTTGATTATAGGACTGCTCAAAATCCTGATCCACAAGCGTTTTCTTCTTTTGCGGGAACTTTATCAAGCAATCAAATATTGCAGATTAAGTTATCAGCACCTGATGGTGTTGATACAAATGTAAGTTCTATCGGAGTAGATGTAGATGGAACTCGTTATCCGAACTTTTTTGGTACTTCGGCGGCAGCCCCTCATGCTGCCGGGGCCTTTGCTTTACTCATGTCGGCCTTGCCTTCTTGGTATCCAAGCGGACTTCCCATAGAGGCAATTGAGTTGACCAATATCAAGGCAGATAAGGCTTTGCAACTCGTAAAACAAACCTCAATACCTGCGGGTGACAAAAATCAAGCCGGAGAGGGTCTGATCAATATGGAAGCGGCCTTTTTGCAAATTGCTGCGCAAACGGCTCATATTACGGCCTTGGTTGTTGAAGATGGTATTACACCGGGTGCCACACCTTTCGAGGTTACCATCTTAGGAGAATACTTACCTAGCGAGCCTACAGTAATGTTTGATGGCCAAGAGTTAGAAATTATCTCTGTCAGTGATTCACAAATTGTAGCTCAGGTGAATACCTTTACGGGTAATCCTGTCCTAGTTGTGGAGACAGAAGGCAAAACAGAAACTGGAGCGGATAAAGGAATATCCAATGGATTGACCTTTTATCCTGACGGAAAATACCTCGTAAATATTGTAGCTGATACTTTTTCCATAGAGTATGGGCAATCGTATGAGTTTACTTATCATGTCGAAGGATTGCCAGAGGGGGTCACTTACGAGAATACGGGACTACCTCCGGTTAAATTTAATAGTCCGGCAGTATTGCCTTATCCTGATGTGAATGATTTTTATTTGATTACTCCATTTTTTGAACAGGAATTATCAGAGGAACAATTGGCGGCCTATCAAGTCAATTTTGTAACCGGAAGTTTTAGTGTGACCAAAAAGGAGTTGGAAATAAAGGCTGAAAATGTATCCATTACCTATGGTGATCTGATCGAAATTCCGATATCTTACAATTTTGATATAGCGGGTATAGCAGATGCTGAAGATTTTTTAAATAGAGTTAAGACGGCTCATGAAAGTGATTTTTATGGGAATGACCTAAATAATACCCTTCTTTTGATTACTGATTTGACAGCAGAAAATACGAGATATAATGAGATATTATCATTTATTGAGAACGGTGGTTGGATCAGCACTGAAAGAGGAATTGAGAATGGAAGGATTCAGACAAGTATTCAAAATAGTTTTGTGAACTTGGAGGCAGTACAATTTACTGACTTTATTGATCAGACGATAGTGAATGGAAGGATTCAGGCCAGTATTCAAAATGGTAGGATTCAGGCCAGTATTCAAAACGCCATGGATTTATTTAAAAATCTGGTTGATTTGGTTATTGAGAATGGTAGAATTCAAGCGAGTATACAAAATGATAGCGGATATGGAGATGAGAATGACCTAAACGATTATTCTCGTGTATTTTCAATTTTTGATTTGACAGATGCTCCTACAGAAGAAGATCCTGAGCGTAAAATTGAAAAGTTTTATTCGATTAATTTATTAACAGGGAATAAGGTAACCGGTGAAACTAATCACTTAATTTATCCAGGTGCATTTTTAAACCCGATGGCTTCCAATTTTAATATTGTATATAGGTCAGGTGAATTATCTGTATTAGCTAAGGAATTGACTACTCATATAGCAGATCTTGAAATTAAATATGGTGAAGATCCTTTATCATTGATCTTAGCCACATTTGAAGGTTTCTCTTATGATGAGACTTCAGAAATAATCTATCCTAATGGTATTCCTTATTATTTTATAAACGATGCAGGAGAAGAAGTAGAAGTTGATGCATTGGGTGCTCAAGGAGTTGGAACATTTGATATCAGAATCAGGGAGCCTCAGAATTACAAGCTGATTTATGGAAGTAATTCAGGAAAATTGACCATCGTAAAGAATACACTCACAGTTTCAACTGAAGATTTGGAGATCAAATATGGTGAATTACCCTTCGATCAATTGAACACTGAAATAACAGGATTTGTCAATGATGAAACAACTGCAACTATTTTTCCTGATGGATTGTCATATTTTTTCACCGATACAAATGGAGTGGAGTATAACAGTGAGAATTTTGCAAGTATTCCCGGCACAGGACTATATGAAATTGGGGTTAAAGGAACAGATAATTATGACATAGACTATGCCCCGGACCATGGAAAACTAGAGATTATCAAAGCAAATTTGGTGGTGACGATTAACAGTACAGCGATAAAATATGGCGAAAATCCTTTGTCAAAATTAAATGCGCAGATAATAGGATTTGCCTTTCATGACAATTTGAGCAGCGTGTTCTCTGAAGGCTTAGCTTATAACTTCAGCAATGGTACTGATCTTTATACTGTCACCTCTAAAATACCTGTGGGTGAATATAGGATTACGATTACTCCTCCTTTAAATAATTATATTGTAGAATATAATGGAGAAAGTATTTTAACTGTTGGTCCGGCTCAACTTAATTTGACAACAAATGATGTTTTAATAATACAAGGTGAGTCACTAGATTCAAATGGTATTATACCTCATTTCAATGGGTTCGTATTTGATGAATCAGAGTTGGATGTTTTTCCTTCAGGTTTAACATATACTTTTATCAACGATTTGGGAGTAAGTTACACGGAAGGAGACATAGGCATATTCAAGATAGGAATAGATGATCCGGAAAATTATGTTATGAATCTGGAAGGATCAGGATCACTTTATGTAACCGCATTTGATTCTAATTTAAATAATGTCAGAACTTATTTAGATTGTGTAGAATATAATGCTACTGCTACCAACGGATTAAATTACATAGCGAATTTCAGGTACTTGAATCCAAATGATGTACCCATTTATGTGTTGCATGGCGTAGATAATAACTTAAGTTCCGAAGGAAATTTTAGCGGGGAAACACCGGTGGTCTTTAACCCTGGAGAAGGAACTTTTTCAATATTGTTTGATGGTATGAGGTTGTATTGGAGTTTATCTACTTTCAATGGAACCCAAAAAACATCTATTTCATCTGAGGCTTCTTTAGACTCGAATAAGTGTGACGCCAAAGGGACGGATATAGATCAAAATACGGATTACATTGTTTACCCAAATCCGACAGCGGGACCTTTAACGATCAAGCGAAATGTGATAGAATCCGGAAGTGTAGATGTTCTTACAATGAGTGGAATTTTAGTGACAAGTAAATCGTTCAAGAAAAACAATTCGGCAGATATTTATTTGGATATCAGTAACCAACAAGCTGGAATTTATTTTGTGAGAATTACTACTTCATCTAAAATAGTTACCTTTGAGATAATTAAGAACTAATATGAAGCATAGGCTTTTGGGAAACATGATAGAAATATTCAAGCAAGGCATAATCACGTTATTATGCCTTAGCTGTTTTGTTGCCCTTGGTCAGGAAAGTAAATTGGATAGCCTAAAGGCTGATTTTGAAAAAAGTCAGAAAGACAGTATTGCCGTTAACCTATTGAACGAAATCAGTATTGAATTGAGAAGGTCAGGAGATTTAAACCAAGCTTTGGAATATGCACAAAAAGCAAATTATTTAGCTGAGAAAATTAGTTTTACAAAAGGACAGGCAGATGCATTAAAACAAATTGGGATCGTTTATTCGTCTCTAGGTGATATCAAGGAAACCTTTAGTTATTATGAGAAGTCGTTGGAAAGTTACGAAATAGCTGGAGATTCTTCAGGGATAGCTAACATTTTGAACAACCTCGCGGGCATATATCGTATGCAGGGAAGCAGTGCTAAAGCGATAGAAAGCGGGCTTCAATCATTGAGTATTGCCGAGAAAATAAAGGATTCCATGAGAATTGTTTCTGCCCTAGGTAATGTAGCAATAACCTATGCAGATAACCCTCAGGATTATGACCTGGCTTTAACCTATTACAATAAAATGGAGCCTTATCTCAAATCAATAAATAATATAGGCTTGTCAAAGGCTTATTATATTGGTGTAGGGCTAATAAAATACAATCAAAAAAATTATGAGGAAGCTTTAAAAATATTTCTTGAGGCTCTGTCGATAACTGAAAACACTTTTTACTATCCGGAAAATCTGATGTTTGTAGGTCAGACTTATTTTCACTTAGACGATATTGAAAGTGCCAATAAATATTTAGATATGGGGTATGATATTGCTGTAGAAAATAGTCAGCAATACGATAAGATCAGAATATTAATTGAAAAGGGAATCGTAAATCAAAGTAGTAAAACTGATGAGGCTATTAAGTTTTTCAATGAAGCTGAGTATTTGGCTTCTGATTTGGATTTTCCTTATGAATTAAGGGATATTTATCGAGAATTGGCAAATGCTTATGTTAAAAAGGCGGACTTTAAAAATGCCTATGCCTATCAAAATAAGTATTTGGCCCAAAATGACTCTTTGTTTAATCTCGAAACGGATGATAAAATTAGAGGTTTACAATTCGACTTTGATTTAAACAAAAAACAAGATGAGATCAGCTTGTTGGAAAAGGAGGGCCAAATTCAGGAACTCAAAGTACAGAAGCAAAGAAATGTGATTTATGGAACGATTTTTTCTACCGTGCTTTTGTTTTTATTGGTAATGGGTGTTTTTAACCGATACAGGTTTATGAAAAAAACCAAACAAATTATCGAAGCCGAAAAGAATAAATCGGACGATCTTTTGCTCAACATACTTCCCGAAGAAACTGCCTTAGAATTGAAACAGCATGGTAAGGTTAGGGCTAAAAGCTATGATTCAGTTACTGTTTTATTTACTGATTTTAAAGGATTTACGTCTTACGCCCAAAATCTTAAACCGGAAACATTGGTTAAAAGTGTTGATTATTACTTTTCCAAGTTTGATGAGATAATGGAAAAATACGGCTTAGAAAAGATTAAGACCATCGGAGATGCCTATATGTGCGCCGGTGGGTTGATGATTTCTTCTCAAAATCACGCCAAGAGAATGGTTCAGGCCGCTTTTGAAATGACCAATTTTGTATCTTCAACAAAATTATTACAGCCTGAGGGGATCACTTGTTTTGAGGTGCGCGTAGGAATTAATACCGGACCGGTCATAGCAGGAGTAGTGGGTACAAAGAAATTTGCTTACGATATTTGGGGAGATGCGGTTAATGTTGCAGCAAGAATGGAAAGTAATTCTGAGCCCGGGATGATCAATGTCTCAGAAGATACCTATAATTTGATCAGTGATATTTATGATTGTGAGTATAGAGGTGAGATTGAAGCCAAAAATAAAGGTTTTTTGAAAATGTATTTTGTAAAAGGTTTGAAACTTAACAAAGAGAAAAACGCAGAGATAATTAAGAAAAAAGTTAAAATAAATTAGTGCCATGACAGATTCAAGACCAAAAAGAGTTGTGGATTTACAATCCCAGGATCCCAATAATTATTGGGAGCAGTTAGAACGATTAGAAAAATTGATAAAAGGTTCTGAACTAAAAGCAGGGGTTATTTTTTCCTTTCATAGTTTGATTTTAGGTTTATTTGTAGACAGATTAGAATATATTGGTTCTTTGTTGAAGGAAAATGTTTTTTTTATGGTCTTGGTTGCACTTTGGCTCATTTGTGTTTTAATATCTGTTTATTATTGTTTTATCTGTTTTAAACCACAAATGGAATTGAAATATCAAAAGAATGTTTTCTTTTTTAGAGACGCAGTATATGCCTTCGGCTCTGTAGAAGAATATGTGAAAAAAACCATTGAAATTTGTGGAGATCATGCAAAGCTTTTCGAACAATTGAGTGAACAGATACATGCCGAAAGCAAGATCATTGATGGAAAATTTACCTGTGTTCAAAAATCGATTAAATATTTTGCACTGAGCTTTATCTTCGTTTTATCTTTCGTTGTATTTTGGCTCATATCTTCAATCGTACAGAACCCGATCTAACGAATGTTATGCTTTGCTGAGAAATGAAAAATTAGGGTATTGGGTCTGAAATGGTCGAAGCGGAGTTGTTTGAATCAGGACCTCCCCCAAAAAGAGGCCTGAATTAAGGCGTTTGAAGATAAATTGATCAAGGGTAATTTTTGATTACTGCTTCCAATCTTTTTGCCAAATAATCATTACCGGTCTTTAAAAGCAAGTGGATTTTTTCAGACTGTTCCTTGTATTTCATTATACGATCTCCATTCCAATGTTCAGGCGGAGGTTGTAAATTACTGATTCTATCCGCCAATTTTACTGCCCATACTTCTACTTGTAATTTTTTAATGCGCTCTATGCTGTCAAAAATTTGTTCATCCTGCGGTAGCTGATCATTTTTTGTCAGTGCCAAAACAGCTTGTGCCACGTATGGACCAAAATTTTCAGTTATTTCAGCAAAACTCGTATGGGTATCTTCTAGTGTATCATGCAATAAGGCCACTTGAACAGCAAATTCCAGATCAAAATCCGGGGTATTTGCAGCCGCAAGAAATATTTCCATGGCTACATTAGACAAATGTAAAAAGTAATTTGCTTTCGTACCTGGAACGTTTTGTACTTGATGTTTTTCTGCGGCAAAAAGGGCAGCTTCTTGATACTTCCTTTGCACGCTCATAGATTCAGAATTGATGATCATAAATATTTCTTAAGGCATAGATTTACCAAACTAACAACGTTATGAATTTTGGTTTATTGTTTTTTTGAATAAATTGAAGAACTTGAGCCCACTGTTCTACAATATTTTTACAATTTGAAAGAAAGTTATATAGCAAAAAAAGAAGGGATTTAGAGTTAAAAAACATATTACTAAATCGATTTCGGTCTCTAAAAATCAATTTTTAACCCAACAAATAACCTTTGCCTGGACATAATTTGTAATTTCATTACGACATTCTTTCGATTTGTAGGAGTAAATATTTAGTCGGATGTATGTCATATTAATTTTCATAATTATTTAATTGTTTTTAGCATAGAGAACAGATCTGACGAACAATAAGGTCTGTTTTCTTTTTTGTACCTTATTTCTGAATTTCTGAGTCTATGAAAAACAATATTTTTATTTGGTCGCTCACGGCTGCATTGGCAGGATTTCTTTTTGGGTTCGACACCGTTGTGATTTCCGGAGCTGATCAACAACTACAAAATATTTGGGGATCTAGTGACGTCTTCCATGGAATTGTGGTCATGGGAATGGCCCTTTGGGGAACGGTAATCGGAGCTTTTTTTGGAAGTATTCCAACCGATAAACTAGGTCGAAAAAAGACTCTTGTACTGATCGGGGTTCTTTACAGCGTTTCGGCTTTGGGCTCTGCCTTTTCAAATGATCCAATCGTGTTTGCAATTTTTCGCTTTATAGGAGGGATAGGGATTGGGGTTTCCACCATTGCTGCGCCTGCTTTTATTTCAGAAATTGCGAGAGCAGAAAACAGAGGTAAACTAGTTTCTCTATATCAATTCAATATTGTTTTGGGTATTTTAATCGCTTTTCTTTCCAATTATTTGTTGAGAAATTTTGGTGAAAATGCATGGAGATGGATGCTGGGTGTAGAAGTTTTTCCCGCAATTATCTATACATTACTGGCACTAACACTTCCCGAGAGTCCTAGGTGGCTCTTTTCTAAAGGAAAGAAGGACAAAGCATTAAAATTGATCAAAATAATTTATCCGGAATCAAATGCGGAAGAAATTGTTGCAGGCTTTGCGACCGATGCAGCACAACAAAACAAGTCAGACCATATTTTTAAAAGACAATACAGATTACCTTTGACTTTGGCCTTTCTTATTGCTTTTTTTAATCAGTTTTCGGGCATTAATGCATTTTTATACTATGCACCCAGAATTTTTGAGGAAGCTGGAATAGATAAAAGCAGTGCCTTTTTAAGTTCTGTGGGTATAGGATTGGTCAATTTAATTTTCACCTTGCTCGGCGTATTTTTAATCGATAAAATAGGTAGAAGGAAATTGATGTACATCGGTTCTTTGGGCTATATTATTTCATTGACTTTGGTCTCCCTTGCATTTTTCTTACAGTGGAAAGGATTTTTTGTCCCCTTGTTTTTATTCATTTTTATAGCAGCACATGCTATTGGTCAGGGTGCGGTAATTTGGGTATTTATTTCTGAAATATTCCCCAATCAGCTGCGAGCGGCAGGACAAGCTTTTGGAAGTTCAATCCATTGGATCTTGGCTGCCATCATACCTTCTGCTATTCCGTTTTTGTTTAGCTCAATAGGACCGGGTGCTGTGTTTCTTATTTTTGCGATGATGATGTTTTTGCAATTACTTTTCGTTAAGTATTTGATGCCTGAAACCAAAGGAGTTTCGTTAGAGGAGTTGAGTAAACAGCTTACAGGAAAATGATCATAAGGATTATGAGATTTTTTAATTGAGTTTTTTTTGTGTTATTGTTGCTCTATCTGGGATTTTAAAAATCAGGGATTGCAAAACCTCTAAAAAATTATCATGGCAAATTGGACTTCTCAAGGAATTCTCATTAATTTAGTTGGGTTGCCTCCTTGTAGATTTTCTTTTGATCAATTCAATAGGGACTTCAATAGTTTTTAATTTAAAGGGGCGTTTTTCCATTTTGGCCTCAATTTCTTCAATTAACAATTCACAGGCATTTCGCCCTATCTCAATGCCATGTTGCTTTATCGTTGTTAAGCTAGGTTGAGATATTCTTGTATAAGGAGAGTCGCTAAAACCAAGGATAGAAATTTCATCAGGGATTTTTACACCAAGTTCAGTTAATCTCAGAATAACTCCAATGGCCAAAAGATCATTATGACAAAGCACGCCATTTATGTGATCTTTGAGCTCAAAAATTCTATCAGCTATGGCAATACCATCATTAATTCCCGGTCCGTTTGCATCAAATACAATCTCTCTCTTATAAGGCATATTATTTTCCCGCAAAGTGTTTCTGTATCCAATAAACCGATCTATCGCAGTTAAAGCATTAAAATGTCCTCTTACTTCAGCAATTTTAGTGCAACCAATATCTATTAAGTGTTGTGTTGCCATTTGAGCTCCTTTTCTATCGTTGATCACGACCTTAGAGCACTTCACTGTTTTGCTTACTTTATCGTATAATACGAGTGGTGTGCCATGTTGAAGGACATCATTGATATGACCATAATCTAAAGTGTTATCCGATAAAGCCAATAAAATCCCATCGACTCTTTTGTTTTCTAATAAACGAAGCTGTCTAACTTCATTTTCCATTATATCCTCCGAACTGCTTACAATGACATAATAACCTTTTTCCTGAGCCACTTTTAGAACACCGGATAAGATGTTAAAGAAAAAATGATGCATGAGATCTGGTGCAACAAAACCAATTAGTTTTGATTGTTTTGCGCGCAAACTCTTGGCAACAGAATCAGGAACAAAATGTAATTCTTCGGCCAGATCTTTAACCTTTTTTTTAGTTGCAGGACTAATATCTTTATAATCATTCAGCGCTTTTGATACAGTCGCCACAGAAATACCAAGTCTGCTAGCAATTGTTTTGAGACTATGCTTTTCCATAAAAGTATAATAGCTATATTGAAGTTTTTAAATAAATACAAGGTTAAGTTGTATTTAATGGATAATGAATAAAATAAGTCGAAAGATAATAAAAAAGCAATTTACGAAATCGATTTCGAACCGATTTTTTACCATTTTAGTTAATTCTTTGTTAAGACTTCTATAAAATTGATATTTTCGTCATACTACTTTTATTATAAACACAATTGAAGATTACTTAAACTAACTACTAATTTATGAATTATGAGAATTAATTTACTAAAAGGATTTCTACTTTTATTCACGGTTCTGTGCAGTGGAGCAATGTTAGCCCAATCTACAGTATCGGGTAAAGTTGACTCTGAAGATGGGCCACTACCCGGAGTGAATGTGGTGGTCAAGGGTACCACTAATGGTACTGCCACAGATTTTGACGGGTATTATTCTATCGACAACGTACCGGCCGATGCGGTTTTGGAATTTAGTTTTGTAGGTTTTTCTACCCAAGACGTTCCGGTAAACGGAAGAACAACAATTGATATCACATTATTGGCAGATGCTCAAACACTTGAGGAAGTGGTGGTTATCGGGTATGGTACTGTGAAGAAATCGGATGCGACGGGAGCCATTGATGCGATAGGAGCAAAAGATATCACCACCGTAAATGCTGCGAACCCGGCAGAAGTATTGAGAGGTAAAGTGGCAGGGGTTCAGATCACCCAAACAAGTGGTGAACCCGGTGCCGGATTAAATATTCGTGTTCGAGGGAACAGTTCTATTCGTTCCGGAAATGATCCTTTGATCGTAGTGGATGGTGTGCCTCTGGCTGGTGGAGATGTTTCGGCATCAGGTGGAGACGTGAATGGTTTAGGTAGTGCTCCTCCGAGAAACCCATTAAACTTTATCAATCAGGACGATATTGAAAGTATCAACGTTTTAAAGGATGCCTCTTCAACAGCCATCTATGGTTCCAGGGGTGCGAATGGGGTAATCTTGATCACTACCAAAAAAGGTACCGTTGGAAAACCCCAATTTGAGTACTCTACTTCGATGGGTTTCCAGAAAGTTTCAAATCCGATAGACATGATGTCTTCGGAGCAATATGCAGAACAAGCAAGTTTAAACGGTTCTCCGGGATTGGATCACGGTTCGAGGGGATATGATTACGAAGATGCTATTTTCCGTACGGCTAATACGATAAGTCATGATCTTTCGGCTAGTTTTTCAGGGGACGATTCAAGAACTCGTATGTCATTCGGTTACCAGGACCAAGAAGGTATTGTAAAGAAAACCGGTATGCAGAAATATACGTTTTCATTGAACAACAGTTTAAAGGCATTTAATGAAAAAGTGCTATTGGAAACCAATGTGCTCACTTCTCATATTGCCGATGAAGCGCAATTGATTACAGGTGGCGCCGGATTTATAGGTAACCTTTTAGGCTCTGCGCTTTACTGGAACCCGACATATCCTATTTTAAATGACGACGGTTCCTATTTTGTAAAAGGAACAGATTATTTGAACCCTGTTCAATTGTTGAATAGTTATGATGATAATGCCAATACAACACGTATTTTGGCTAGTATATCTCCAACTGTACATATTACTGATAAATTAGATTACAAATTTGTATTTGGTGTTGATTACTCTACATCTGATAGAGCCTCTCAATTGGCTGCTGATTTCCCATTGAACGACGTGTCAGGTGGTACAACTGCTGACGGGTCTCCTGCAGGTGGTTTGGCTTTTCTATTCGATGTAGAAAGGTTCAACAAAACCTTTGAAAATATTTTGACCTATCGCAATGATTTTAGCGACAATTTTTCATTGAACGCTTTATTAGGTTATTCGTTCTATTCATATGAATACAAATCGAATACAACATCGGCCAGATATTTTAATGTAAATCAGAAAAATTTGGTCGATAATATTGAGGGTGGTAAGAACAGTGATTTCAGAGCTTCTTCCTTAAAAAATGTACAAGAGTTGCAGTCTTTCTTTGCTCGTGCAGAAATGACGATATTCAACAATCTATTAGTAAACGCTTCTTTGCGTTTTGATGGATCGAGTAAAGTAGGTGAGAACGAAACGTATGGTACTTTCCCTGCAGTTGGGGTGGCCTATAAGATCTTTGAAAATCAAGACAGTCCTGTCAATAACTTAAAAGTTCGCGGGAACTGGGGTATTGTAGGTAACCAGGAATTCGGTGTTTATTCTTCAAGAGCTTACGGCCGTTATAACAACGGAGGTCTTTCACAGGCGGGTAACTCAAATGCCGATCTCAAATGGGAGACTACAACCAACTACGGTATAGGTGTCGATTTTAGATTATT
The DNA here is from genome assembly GCA_964631875.1 of uncultured Flavobacteriaceae bacterium. Lineage (GTDB taxonomy): Bacteria > Bacteroidota > Bacteroidia > Flavobacteriales > Flavobacteriaceae > Namhaeicola. Next base: position 20,783 of record CAZWAN010000001.1, on the reverse strand, counting down.
CAATAATTTGAGTGGATCATTTGATTACTACCAAAGAATTACTGAAGATTTGATCTTCCCTCAACCCGGTGCGTCAAACGTCCCTAACAATGCAGGAGCTACTACATTTGTAAATTTACCTGGTCAGTTAAAGAATACGGGTTATGAGATCTCTTTGACCTGGGATGTCATCAGAAATGAAGATTGGTCATTGTCTCTTTCAGGAAATGCTGCTTTCTTGGATAATGAAATGCAGGACTTCCCATTATTTATAGAAACAGGAGGAATCAATGGTCAGGGATTAACTGGTGCTTATGCACAGATTATTGCAAATAAACTGCCATTGTATACCTTCTATTTGAACGAATGGAGAGGATTTGATGCCAATGGGAACTCCATTTATGCAGCCGCAGATGGTAGCGATACAGGTTTGGGCGGTGCATCTAAAAAGGTGTTGAATAAATCTGGATTGCCTGATACGAACGTCGGTTTTTCATTGAACGGAAATTGGAAAAGTTTAGACTTTAGTGCAGCCTTCTACGGACAGTTTGGTGGATATATTTACAACAACACGGCTAATGCCTTATTCTTTAAAGGATCATTCTTGGGAGACAGAAACGTGCCTTTGGAATATGCTACCGCAAATCAGGCTCAGGGAGATCCTAACTCACCTTCTACAAGGTATTTGGAATCGGGAGATTTCTTCAGATTTGCTAACTTGAATATTGGATATACGATCAATGGCGATAGATTGGGTAACTATGTAGATCGTCTTCGTTTTCAATTCAGTGCTAACAACCTATTTGTAATCACGGATTATTCAGGCTTCGATCCTGAAGTTGATACCAATAAAGCCATCAGCGGTGTTAATTCGGCCGGTATGGATTATTTGGCCTATCCAAACTCTAAAGGATTTACACTTGGTCTATCTGTAGGATTTTAACAATAAAAAAACTTAAAAAAATGAGATTAGATTTGAATAAATTAAGGAATTTGAGTTTCTTCACTGCAGGATTGTTGCTCTTTACGGCCTGTACAGATTTGGAAGAAACTGTAATAGACGGTGTAGAATTTGAAGTTGCCAATACTGAATATGCAGTTTCAAATGCCAATCCGGCGGATTTACTCGCGTCGGCCTATACAGCAATGAGAGGTCCTTACCAAGACCAGGCTCGTTTGTTCTGTTTGGATGAACACTCTACTGACGCTGTTGTGGGTCCAACAAGAGGTGGAGACTGGGATGATAACGGTGTATGGAGACAATTACATACGCAAACCTATGCTCCTGACCACGGATTTAACAGAGATACATGGAATGATATTTTCTCAGCTATCAATCAGGCTAACTTTGTACTGGGTGCAAATCCAAGTCCGCAACAAGAAGCTGAGGCTAGGTTTTTAAGAGCCTTACATTATTATCATGTGATTGATCTTTGGGGATCTGCACCAATCAGGGAGATTGGAAGTGATCCAAACGCTTCAGCCCCGGTATTAACTAGGTCAGAGGCAACAGCTTGGGTGATAGAAGAATTGAACGAAATATTAGGAAATCTTCCAGGTGGTAACGATGCAACAACAGCGAATAAAAATGCCGGGCATTGGTTATTGGCTAAAATGTATCTTAACAAAGCAGTTTTTAATGCTGAAAACCCTGCCGGTCCGTATAATTTTGACAATGGAGATATGGATATGGTCATACAACATGTCGATGCTATTTCCGGGGTAAGTTTGGCCGGTGATTATTGGGATAATTTCTTGCCAGATAACACACAAACGTCAAGCGAAATTATTTTTGTTTCTGAAAATATTGGAGGAGTTGCTTCGGGTAACGTTCGATCAAGATGGTTTATGGGACAACATTACAATCAAACACCTTCAGGCTGGAATGGTTTTACAACTTTGGCAGAGTATTATGACAAATTTGACCCTAATGATGAAAGAATTTTGAAATGGTTTCCGGACATTACAGAAAAAAATGGTTATAACGTAGGTTTTCAAATTGGTCAGCAATATGGCCCAGGTGGTCCCGGGGTTGGAGCTGCGCTTACAGATAGACCTGGAAATCCATTAATATTTACAAAAGAACTGACTTTGATTACTGGAGGGGCTACACTTGAAACTGCCGGTATTCGAGGAGTTAAATATGTACCGGATAATGATAGTGGTGATAATGCAAATAATGATTTTGTGATTGCGAGATATGGTGAAGCACTTTTAATGAAAGCAGAGGCTTTGGCTAGAAAAGGAGATTTGGCTGGTGCTCAAGCTATTGTGCAAGGTTTTGATAATGAAAGCTCGACAACTATAAGTAGTGCTGATGATCTATTGGATGTTAGAGCCCGCGAATTGTGGTGGGAAGGTTGGAGAAGAAATGACAGAGTACGTTTTGGAAAATTTCTGTCACCTGTTCAATTGAAGGAATATGAATCTGATCCTAAATACGTATTATTCCCAATACCGGCTGCGGCACTTGCGAACCCAAATATTACGCAGAACCCAGGTTATTAAGAAGTTTAATTGTTTTTAATGTAGAATTGGGTCTTTTAATATTTTTTTAAAAGACCCAATTTGTTTTTTTATTACTTTTCGTTTTTAAAGTATATAATGACTTTCAAAAGTAATTTTGCCTACCATTTATTTTTAGTATTGATTTTTTCTTCTTGTCAAAAAGACATTAACTCGGAAGATAATTTATTTGAGTTGGTACCGGAAGTACTTAGCGGGGTGCATTTTAAAAATGAACTTAAAGATACTCCGGAGCTAAATATATTATCTTACCTATATTATTATAATGGGGCTGGACTTGCTGTTGCCGATTTTAATCAGGATGGTTTAGAGGATATTTTCTTTGCTTCAAACCAGTCACACAATCAATTGTACTTGAATAGGGGAGAACTCAAATTCGAAGAAGTAGCACAAAGAGCTAACCTTCTGGAGAAAGGTTGGTCTACAGGTGTTACCATAACAGATGTCAATAATGATGGTTTACCCGATATCTATGTCTGTCAAGTTAATGGAATAAAGGGTCCCAGGGGCCGGAATTTGTTATATGTAAATCAAGGCCCTGACGGGAATGGAATTCCAAAATTTGAAGAAAAAGCACAAGCATTTGGATTAGATTTTTCAGGATATTCTACACAAGCAGCCTTTTTTGACGCAGATCTGGATGGTGATTTGGATATGTATTTACTCAATCATTCTACCCATCCATCGAGTAACTATGGAAGGGGAATTCAAAGGACGATCAAAGATTCAATCTCAGGAGATAGATTCTATAAAAACAATAATGGTTTTTATGAAGATTTTACGGAAGAGGCCGGAATTTTCAGCAGTAAAATTGGATTTGGATTGGGCTTAGGTGTTTCTGACCTTAATTCGGATGGTTATCCTGACATTTATGTGGGAAACGATTTTTTCGAGAATGACTATTTGTACTTAAATAAGGGCGATGGTACCTTTGATGAACAAATTCACAAGAACGAATATGTGCTTGGGCACACTACTCATTTTTCGATGGGCAATGATTTAGCTGATTTTAATAATGACGGGGCTGTAGATATTTTATCAATGGACATGCTGCCCAATGATTTGGAAACATATAAGACTTCGGGACATGAATTCAATTTTAATATTTATCAGAATTACCTGAAGAATGGTTATCGACCTCAGTATATGCAAAACACCCTGCATCTGAACAGAAAGAACGGATTTTTTAGCGAGATCGCTTTTTTGTCGGGTATATCTGCTTCAGAATGGAGTTGGGCAGGTCTATGGATGGATTTTGATAACGATGGTTGGAAGGATATTTTTGTCTCAAATGGAATTTATGGCGCAACAAATGATATGGATTATATCAGCTTTATTTCTAATGAAAATATTCAAAAGAGACTATCAAAAGGCATGACAGCGGATGACATGCAAATGATAAACGAGATCCCACAAAAAAAAGTTCCGAATTATTTTTTCAGCAATAATGGAGATCTAACCTTTACTAAGACAGCCCAGGGAATTCCCTCTTTTAGCAACGGTGCAGCTTATGCTGATTTTGACAATGATGGTGATTTGGACCTCGTTACAAATAATTTGAATCAAGTTGCATTTATCTATAAAAACAGAAGCGAACAATTCTATTCCGATAATCATTTTATCAAACTTTCTTTGATTGGAGCAGAACATAACCGGATGGGAATTGGAGCAAAATGTAAAGTTTTTACAGGAAGTAAATGCATTTTTTATGAGAACTATCCTACAAGGGGGTATTTGTCTTCGGTCTCTACACGGTTAACTATCGGTGTGGGAAATATTGAGCGTATTGATTCTTTGCAGGTCATTTGGCCTAATGGAAAGGCTCAAACTTTTCAAAATCCAAGGCTAAATTCTACGATAATTGCAGATGCTAAAAATGCAGTTGAAGAAAAGATACATGTTAATTCCTTTATAGCGATTGATCAAGAAGAGAATTTCATTCCGGATTTTCAACATACTGAACTCGATTCACAAGAATTTTTAAGAGAACCATTGGCACCATATATGACTTCACATTTAGGTCCGAAAATTTCAGTGATAGACATAAATAATGATGGCTTGGATGATGTTTTTATTGGAAATGGTAAAAAGCACAATGCTTGTTTGTATCTGCAACAGGATGATAGAACTTTTGCATTAGACAAGAATAATGAATTGGATCGCATTGCAACCTCTGAAAACAACGGCCAGGAATTTTTTGATATAGATAATGATGGAGATCTTGACCTAATTATTGCAAATGGTGGCAGCGAATATACTTCCGGAGAAAATTTGCAACCTGGTTTGTTTGTCAATTATGAGGGAAATTTAAAACTTGAAAATAATCGACTACCAAAAATAGAAACGAACACTTCGGCCATTGCAATAAATGATTTTGACTTAGATGGCGATTTGGATGTTTTTTTAGGTGGTTCCTCGGTATCGCAAAAATTTGGAGAAACACCAGAATCTTTTCTTCTCATTAATGAAAATGGATTTTTTAAGGCTCATTCAAAAGAACAGGCACCGGAACTTTCTTCTGCTGGATTGGTGAGAGATGCTATTTGGACGGATCTAAATAAAGACGGATGGGATGATTTGCTGATTGTAGGCCATTGGATGCCTTTGAAGATATTTTTGAATAATCACGGAATTTTAAAAGAATACAGATCTGATTTTTTAGCACAGACAAATGGATTGTACAATGTAATAGAGCCCTTTGATTTTGATGGTGACGGTGACACAGATTTTATATTAGGCAACTGGGGAAGTAATTCAAGATTTGAAGCTTCCTTGGATGCACCGATGAAATTGTATATCAACGATTTTGATAAAAATGGAAAGCAAGAACCAATTGTTACCTATTTTAGGGATGGCCAAGAAACGATTTTTGCCAATAAAGATGAGATCACGAAGCAAATCCCATCTTTGAACAAGCGATTTTTGAGCTATAGCAGTTTTGCAAAAGCTAAATTCGAAGATTTATTTGAAAAGGAATTGATCCGTTCTGCAGAAGTCAAAAAAGTTTTTAATTTAGCATCGATTTTAATTGAAAATAAAGGTGACCTGAACTTTGAGATGTTTAATTTACCTAGATTTGCGCAGATTTCCCCCATTCATGCTATTTTGATTAAAGATCTTGACCGAGATGGAAAGGTTGATATGTTTGTGGGTGGGAATGATTTTCAGTTAAATACACAATTAGGACGACTAGATGCCACAACCGGACAAGTGTTTACCTTAAATAAATCGGGGAATTTTGAAATCAATTTCAAATTGACAAAGAAAATGACTGTTTCTGGGGCGATAAGGGATATAAAATCAATTGAGATAGGAAGTGAAAATTATTTTGTCATTTCCAGGAACAATCAAAGTTTATATTGGATTAAAGAAAATTAAAAAATGATTCAAATTAAAAATGTAGTAGTTTTTGGGTTATTGGTTTTTGCGGCATTCTCTTGCACCCAAAAAGAGGTCAAGGTTGCAGAAAATACAGACTCATTATTTGTCTTGAGAGAGGATGCGGGGATAGATTTTAGCAATAACCTCAAAGATATTGATGGATATAATGTCTTTTCCTATCGAAATTTTTACAATGGAGGAGGGGTGGCTATTGCTGACATCAATAATGATGGTTTGTCTGATGTATATATGACGTCAAACATGGAAGAAAATAAACTTTATTTAAATAAAGGGAATTTTCAATTCGAAGACATTACCCAAAAAAGTAGGACAGGAGGTAAAAAGGCATGGTCTACAGGTGTGGTAATGGTGGATATCAATAATGACAGATTATTGGATATTTATGTTTGTAATGCCGGGAACATTGAAGGAGATGACCAGAAGAATGAGCTTTTTATCAATAACGGAGATATGACCTTTTCAGAAAAGGCGGAAGAATATGGCTTGGCTGATAACGGATTTACAACACATGCGGCTTTTTTTGATTATGATTTGGATGGTGATCTGGATGTTTACATGCTCAACAATAGTTTTATTCCGGTAAGTACATTAGGCTATAATAATAAACGAGATCTAAGAGAAGAAAATTGGCAAATCGATGAAAAATATAAAGGTGGAGGCGATAAATTATATGAGAACAGGAACGGCAAATTTGTTGATGTTTCTGAAAGTGCGGGAATTTACAGTAGCCTCATTGGTTTTGGCTTGGGTGTAACCATTGGAGATGTCAATGGAGATCTCTATCCGGATATATTTATTTCAAATGATTTTTACGAACGCGATTATTTGTATATCAACAAAGGAGACGGGACATTCTCAGAAGAGGGTAAAAATTGGATGGAACATATGAGCATGTCTTCTATGGGGGCTGATATGGCTGATTTGAATAATGACGGTTTACCTGAAATATTCACAACAGATATGCTTCCTGAAGGTGATGAAAGACTTAAAACAACCAGTGAGTTCGAAAGATATGATATATATAAGCTTAAACTGAACAGGGATTTTCATCAACAATACATGCAAAATACCCTTCAATTCAATAACGGAAATAATAGTTTTTCGGAGATCGCTTTTCAATCGGGAGTAGCTCAAACAGATTGGAGCTGGGGTGCCTTGTTGGTTGATTTGGATAATGATGGATTAAAGGATATTTACGTTTCCAATGGTATTTTTCATGATTTGACAAACCAGGATTTTGTCGATTTTTTTGCCAATGATATCATAAGAAATATGACGGTGAAAGAAATTGAGGCCGACAAAAAAAAGGTAATTGATCAGATGCCTAGCAACCCCATTCCCAATTATATTTTAAAAAATAATGGTGATATGACATTCGATAATGTTGCGGAAAAATGGGGAATGAATATACCCAGTTTTTCTAATGGGGCATCTTATGGAGATTTGGATAATGATGGTGATCTTGACCTTGTTGTGAATAATGTAAATCAAAAATCATTTGTCTTTGAAAATAAGTTAAACGAAAAGTATAAAAAGAACTTTGTTAAAGTGAATGTCATTGGAGATTCTCTGAACACCTACGCCATAGGTTCATTGATCTTACTACATACAGACGGAAAAATTTATCGTCAGGAACTAATCCCATCGAGAGGTTTTCAATCTTCTATTGATTATAAATTGGTTTTTGGACTCGGGGAATTAAATAAAGTAGATTCTTTGGAGGTTTTCAGACCGGACAGGCATAGGATAGTGATAAAAGAGATTCCATTGAATACGGAGATAAAAGTTGATTTGAATACACTTACAGTTTCAGATATGCAGGTAACCTCTGAAAAGATCAAATCTATTTTTAAAGAGGTACCATTTAATTTTGACAGTCATATGGAAAATGAATATGTCGATTTTGATTATGAAGGTCTAATTCCTAAAATGTTGTCCAGAGAGGGTCCTACCTTTGCTGCCGCTGATGTAAATGGCGATGGTTTAGAAGATATTTTTATTGGTGGAGCCAGTGGGCAATCGGGCAGAATTTATTTACAAAATAATGATGGAACCTATACAGCGAAGGAACAATTGGCTTTTGCAAATCACGCAGTATTTGAAGATACGGCTTCGGCGTTTTTCGATGCTGATCAAGATGGGGATCAAGATTTGTTTGTAGGATCGGGTGGCAATAATGTGATTGAAAGAAAGGAATATTTAAATGATAGGATCTATTTGAATGATGGCCTGGGGAATTTTGAATTTAAACCTGAGTCTTTTACTCCTGTTCAATTCAACACTGGGGTTGCAGCTCCTTATGATTTTGATGCTGATGGCGACATCGATCTTTTTATCGGGCAAAGGAGTGTTCCGGGAATTTATGGTGTTGACCCGGAAAATTTGTTGTTGGAAAATGACGGAAAAGGGAACTTTACAAATGTGATAGAGTCTAAAGCATTTGATCTCAAAAAAGTAGGCATGATTACTGATGCTGTATGGGTGGATATGAATAGGGATGAGATGAAGGATTTAGTGATTACAGGAGAGTGGATGGCACCACTGATCTTTGAGAATACAGGAAGAAGATTAAAAAAGATCAAGTCGAATATTGAAGAATACACCGGATTATGGGGTGCGCTGCATGTTGCTGATCTTGACGGTGATGGTGATATGGATATGATTTTGGGGAATAAGGGAATCAATTGGTTTTATGAAACATCCAATGAAAATCCCGCGAAAATGTATATCAATGATTTTGACAATAATGGTACGATAGAACAAATTTTAACGAGAAGAATAAATCAAAAAGACGTGCCTTTGGTTTTGAGAAAGGAGCTCTCTAACCAGATCCCCTCTTTGAAAAAATCAGTACTGAAGTTTGAAGATTATGCTAAAACTTCTATTCATGACTTGTTTAACGATAAGATAGTGGAGAATTCTATTGTTAAAGAAGCGGTTACATTCAAAAGCCTCATCGCATATAATAATGGAAATAATAGCTTTACCCTAGTATCTCTCCCAAATGAGGTTCAGAGATCTTGCATAAATGCTATTCTGACAAAAGATTTAAATGGAGATGGTGTTCTAGATATTATTACCGTCGGCAATGATTTTAGATATAAGCCGCAGTTCACAAGATCAGACGCTAGTACGGGTGATGTCCTGTTAAGTCAGCCTAACAATAAGTACTTGTGTGCAAATAGTAATTTGTCCGGTTTATTTGTCAAAGGTCAGGCTTCTCAAATGACATGGTTACAAAATAAAGAATACCCTTCGTTATTTATGATAGGGATCAATAATAGTTCTCCAAAACTCTTCGGATTAAATGACTAAATCTGAGATACTTTTTATTCTTTTACTTGTTTTACTGTCTTGTCAAAAGAAAGAAAAGGATCTTTTATTTGAGGAGATAGATGGAACGGACCTAGGTATAGACTTCGTGAATGAAGTTGCCGACACCCAAGAATTGAGTATCCTGGATTATCTCTATTTTTATAATGGAGGGGGTGTTGCAGTTGGAGACATCAACAATGATGGTTTAACAGATATCTATTTGGTTTCTAATCTGGAGAAAAATAAATTATACCTGAATAAAGGGAATTTTCAATTTGAGGATATTACAGAATCTGCAGGTGTTTCAGGATCGTCTGAATGGAATTCGGGTACGACAATGGCAGACGTAAATGGTGATGGTTATTTAGATATTTATGTGTGTGCTGTGGTTGGAATTAATGGGTTTGAAGGCGTAAATGAACTCTTTATCAATAATCAGGATGGAACTTTTACAGAATCTGCCAAAAAGTATGGTCTTGATTTTGAATCCTATTCTTCTACAGCCTCTTTTTTTGATTATGATAACGATGGCGATCTAGATATGTATCTGCTCAATCACGCTGTTCATTCGGTCAATTCTTTTGGCCCGGCATCTATTAGGGATAAAAGAGTTTATGAAAGCGGAGATAAATTATTGAAAAATGAAAACGGTATTTTTGTAGATGTAAGTGAACAAGCAGGCATCTTTGGTGGCTATAATAGTTATGGTTTAGGAATTGCCACTACCGACTTTAACAATGATGGGTTTATTGATATCTATATTTGCAATGACTTTCATGAGGACGATTATTTTTATCTAAACAACGGAGACGGTACTTTTTCAGAATCGCTCAAACAGTATTTTGGACATACTTCACGTTTTTCAATGGGTAGTGATGTTGCAGATATAAACCATGATGGATTTATGGATCTGATCACCTTAGATATGCTGCCGGAAGAAGAAAAAGTGCTTAAATCTTCTGATGGTGATGAAGGGTTGGATATTCTCGAGTTGAGAATTAAAAAACTGGGGTATCATTATCAGTTCAGTCGAAATATGTTGCAAATAAATCAGGCTGGAGAGAATTTTTTGGAATCAGCTTTGTTAAGTGGAGTAGCGGCAACAGATTGGAGCTGGTCTGCCCTATTCGAAGATTATAACTTGGACGGAGAAATGGATCTCTTTGTTTTTACAGGTATACCCAAAAGGCCAAATAATCTCGATTATATCAAATATTTCTCTAACGATGAAATTCAAAAAAAGATCGATCAAACCAATCTGATAGATAAGGAAGCACTAAAGTTAATGCCTTCAGGAAATGTCAAAAACTATATTTTCGAAGGTAATTCTGGAATTCGTTTTACCGATCAAACCGGTCATTGGATCAGTAATGATACAGTAATTTCTAACGGTGCAGCTTATGCAGACTTTGATAATGACGGCGATCTCGATGTGATTACAAATAACCTTAATCGGGCACCTACCTTATACAAAAATAAGGGCAATTCACTTGGAACTTACCTCAGTCTTCAATTTGAATATGACAAACAAAACGTGTTTGGTATAGGTACTAAAGTGATTACCTTTGATCGAGGTAAAAAACAGTTTAAACAATTATTTACAACCAGAGGATTTCAATCGAGTTCAGAACCATTACTTCATTTTGGTTTTGGCACAACGGCTGAGATTGATTCGTTGTGGGTAATTTGGCCGGATCAGACAATCCAGAAAATCTACAATCAAAGAACCAATGAAAAATTGTTGGTGAAGGTAACTAACCGCAGAGAAAAATATGTCCCACTTTATACTTGGGATGACAATCAAACAGTATTTATTCCAATCAATTTAGATTCTCTTGGAATTACTTATGAGCACTTGGAAAATGACTACAATGATTTTAATCGGCAAAAATTAATTCCATATAAAATTTCAGATAAGGGTCCTGCTACGGTGGTAAAAGATTTTAATGGAGACCAATTAGATGATCTGTTTTTAGGGTCTTCCATGTTCAATCAGTCAAAATTATATTTTCAAAAGGACGGAAAGTTTTTTGAATCAGAACAGTATGTATTAAAACTAGATTCTTTAAAAGAAGATGTTTCTGCCCTTATTGAAGATTTCAATGGAGATGGCCAAAACGACCTATTTGTGATGAGTAGCGGTGGTGATTATTATAGAGAATCGGTCAATTTATTGGACAGGATTTATTACGGAGATAAAAATGGCTTGGTAAATAAGGCAGATGTTTTGCCTTTAAGCTATGAAAATGGCAGTCTGGCAGTTGCCAATGATTTCGACAAGGACGGTGACATTGACCTCTTTGTAGCAGGGGGTTACAAGGCATATGATTTCGGTAACATCCCGGGTTCCTATTTGTTGAAAAATGAAGGCGGGAAGTTTTCACCTTATCAAAGTGATATCTTCGAAAAATTGGGAATGATCACTGACCTGAAATGGACAGATCTAGATCAAGATGGATTTACAGATCTCGTAGTAATTGGCGAATGGATGTCGCCAAGATTTTTTAAGAACAACAAGGGTCAGTTTGAAGAAATTTTCCTTTTGGAAAATGAAAATTTAAATGGGCTTTGGCAACAAATGGAAATTTTTGATATAGATGGAGATGGAGATCAGGACATAGTACTTGGGAACTGGGGCTTGAATAGTAAGTTGAAAGCAAATGTGGACTATCCGTTGCAAATGTATTACGGAGATTACGATAACAATGGAACGACCGAGACGATTATTTCAATAGAAAAAAACAAAAAATATTATCCGTTGTTGGGATTAGATGAACTTGCTTCACAGATCAATTCACTAAAAAAGAAATTCACATCCTATCAGGCGTTTGCAGGGAAGCAGACCGAAGAGATTTTTGAGCAAGAAGTTCTTTTGAAAATGGATAAATTTGAAGTCGAGGAATTGGCAAGTGGTTATTTAGAAAATATCAATGGTACCTACAAGTTTCACGTTTTTGCTGATGAATTACAACTCGCACCGATTACCCGTTTTCTGGTGTATGATTTTGATAAAGATGGAAAAAATGAAATACTCGTCGGCGGTAATTTGACAGGATTAACACCATTTCATGGCAGGTTAGATGCCATGCCCGGTTATATTTTAGAAAGTCCGACAGAATTTATTTCAACCGCCGGGCTCGGTTTAGATTTGTCGAATAAACTTTTGAGAGGTCTGGAAATATTACATTTAAACAACAATGACTTTTTATGGATTACCCTGAATAACAGGAAGCCCGAATTATATAAAATACAAAAATGGAAAAAATGAGAAAGAGTTTAAGCTTGCTAGGATTGATTTTGCTGATGTTGTCTTGTGCAAAGAAGGAAGAGAAGATTGAGTTGTCACCTCAAGATTATCATAATGCAATGGATAAATTGACATCGGTTATAGTACATGATATTTTTTCACCACCCGTTGCCAGTAGGATTTATGCCTATGCCTCGGTTGCCGGTTATGAAGTAATGGCACAGGGTGATGAGAATTATAAATCCATCGAAGGGATGGCCACAAATTACATGGCTACACCAAAACCTTCAAAAGAAAATATTAATTACGAAATGGCTTCGATCATCGCTTTTCTGGAGGTTGGGAAAGAACTTATTTTTTCGGAAGACATGATGAATATGTACAGTGATAGTTTATATAATTCCTGGTTAGCGAAGAATCCGAAAACTTTTAAAGATTCAAAGGCTTATGGGATGGAGGTCGCTAATCATATAAAAGCTTGGTTGAAAGAGGATAATTATAGTCAAACCCGGACCATGCCAAAATTTACGGTAAAATCAGATGATCAGTCTCGTTGGCAGCCTACACCTCCTATGTATATGGATGGAATTGAACCGCATTGGAGCAAAATTAGACCTTTTGCCATTGATTCTGCAGCACAATTCAAGCCCAATCCACATCCGGAATTTAGCATGGAAGAAAATAGTAACTTTTACAAAGAGTTAATGGAGGTGTACGCATTAGGAGGCGGAAGTCCTGACAAAGAAAAGAATAAAGAGCATGTTGAAATTGCGAGTTTTTGGGATTGTAATCCCTATGTATCTATGACAAAAGGACATTTGATGTTTGCTACAAAGAAAATTACGCCCGGCGGACATTGGATTGGAATTTGTAAAATCGCCTCAAAAAAAGCTGAAGCCGATTTTTCTAAAACTGTCTATGTTTACGCCAAAGCTTCTATGGCGATGGCCGACGCATTTATAAGTTGTTGGGATGAGAAATACAGCAGTAATTTAATTCGGCCGGAAACCATCATCAATAATACCTTTGACGAGAGTTGGTTGCCAACATTGCAAACCCCTCCATTTCCTGAATATACGAGTGGACACTCGGTGGTTTCAGGGGCTGCTTCGGTAATTTTGACTGAGATTTTTGGCGATAATTTTGCATTTGAGGATACAACAGAATTGGTGTATGGATTGCCAGTTAGAAGTTTCGGGTCTTTTTATGAAGCATCTTCCGAAGCGGCAATAAGCAGATTATACGGTGGGATTCATTATCGAGCCGCAATAGATAATGGATTAATTCAGGGTAAGAATTTAGGCCATTTCGTTGCCAATAAACTTGAGCTGGTCAATTAAATATGACTTCTAAAAGATTTTTTTTACTTGGAATTGGCTTATTTGCTTTTTGGTATTTCTTTTTGAAACAAAGTGATTATATCATTAGGTTTAAACTACCCACTTCTCCCGGTGTTACCTATGCATTGATCAAAGATTGGGGTATAGAATTAGAAAAGCAGAAAAGGGGTGAAATAAAGATTTTGAAAGATGAAAAATATCAACTTTTCGAGTTCGAACTAAAAAAGGGTGAACAGACGTATGAGCTTTTTTGGAATCTTCAAGCAGAAAATGATTCACTCACAAAGGTTTCTTTGGGGTTTAAGCAGCCCGATAAAAGTATATGGAACAGGATGACCGCACCTTTTTTTAAAAGTGTGTTTAAAGAGGATATCATAGGTATTTCTAAAGAATTCAAAGAGGGTGTTCATAGTAATCTGACGGATAGGTTTAAAGTGAATAAGGTGATTTTAGATAAGTTGCCCGAATTGAATTACGCCTTTGTAGAGGTAAAAAAGGTATCTGTTTTCAATAAGGCAGAACAGATGATGAAGCATAATTATGAACTAATCCATCAGGTTGATGAGCTCAAAATTCCTAGAATGGGTTTTCCATTTGTCATTGTAACGGATTGGGATATAGATAAGAATATGATAGATTATAGATTGTGTATTGAAATTGATTCGATTGTCAAACCAACATTAAGAGGTACACTAAAATTTGATCGATTAGCTGCCCGGCCTTCTCTTAAAACGACCTATAACGGAAATTATATCTATTCCGATAAAGCCTGGTTTGCTTTGCATGATTTTGCCTTGAGAAAAAAACATAATGTGAATCTAAGGCCGATTGAATTTTTTCACAATAATCCATTTACTGACACAAAAGAAATTGAATGGGTTACGGAGGTATTTTTACCTTTGAGTGAGTGAATTGACCAGTAAATTGGTACTTTATTGCCAAAGAATTTGAAAATGGTAATTATTCGATTATTTTTGTTCACGCATTTGTTTAAAATATTGAACGACAAAAATTGAATTACCTTTTGATATTAAGGTAAGGTTTGATTGTGTATCATTTGTTGCCGAAGATATATAATGTCAATTCGTTCAGAAGTTTACATTTGCAACTGGAATTATTAATTAGTATTATTAAATGGAAAAAATGGTTAATCAAAAAAGAATTAGATTGTCAAGTCCCGTTTTTTTGGCTTTTTTGCTTCTCAGCATAGTGGCGTGTCAGAAAACTGAAAAGGAAGTGGAACCTGAAGAAAAAGTAGAAGGGATTGTATTGACTAATATGGATACCAATGTAAATCCTAAAGACGATTTTTTTAATTATGTCAATGGTACATGGTTAAAGGAAAACGAGATCCCCGAGGATGAAGTAAGTTGGGGTGGATTCAATGTATTGAGAAAATCTACGCGAAAAGACTTGTTGGAAATCATTTCCTTCGCAAAGGAATCTGGTTCATATAATGCAGAGACTGATCAAGGAAAGGCACTTTTGTTGTTTAGGTCTGAAATGGACACTCTGAGAAGAGATAGTTTAGGCGTAGATCCGATTTTGCCTACCTTAAAAAGCATTAACGACGCGAAAAGTATCGCCGAGCTACAAAGTTTAATTGCTAAAGATGTAACGGTCTCTAATCCATTTATAGGGTTTGGTGTTGGAGCTGATTTAAATAACAGTGCAATGAATACCATGTATATTTCTCCGGGCAGATTAGGATTGCCTGACAGGGATTATTACATTAACCAAGATGAAAAATCAAAAGAGATCAGAGAGCAATACAAACAATTTATTGTAAATCTTTTGAGTTTTACCGGAGTGGAAGGTGATGAAGCTAAAAAAACGGCAGAAACTGTTTTGGCTCTGGAAACGAAACTGGCTGAGCCCAGAATGGATAAAGTAGAACGCAGAGATGCCAGAAAAAGAAATAATCCAAGGACTTTAGCCGAATTGCAAAGCATTTCTCCCATCTTCCAATGGAAAACCATGTTTGAAGAAGCAGGTATTGAGAAGGAAGTTGATTCTGTGATTATTACAGAACTCAACTATATGGATGAGCTAAACAAAATTGTTAAAAGGTCATCTATAGACGACTTAAAAACCATGGTTAAATGGTCTACTTTGCGAAGTGCTGCCGGAAGCTTAAGTACTGAGATGGAAAAAACAAGCTGGGATTTTTATTCTAAAACGCTCAGAGGAGCAAAGGCACAACAACCTTTGGATGAAAGAGCACTGGGAACAGTTACCGGTTCTGTAGGTGAAGCCCTTGGCAAATTATATGTTGATGCCAAATTTCCACCTGAGGCTAAAGCTAAGGCTGAGCAGATGATTGCTAATGTCATTTCTGCTTTCCAAAATAGAATTAAGGTGCTGGATTGGATGAGTGAGGATACGAAAGCAAAAGCTATTGAAAAATTAGAGAACCTCACTGTCAAAATTGGTTATCCCGATAAATGGGAAGATTATTCTGCTTTAACAATTAAAGAAGGAAATTCGTTGGCAGAAAACATGAAAGCGGTTCAGGAATTTCAAACGGCTAAGAATTTTTCAGAATTATATGAACCGGTAGATAAAGGAAGATGGGGAATGGCGCCCCAAACTGTAAATGCTTATTTTAACCCGAGAAATAATGAAATTGTCTTCCCTGCTGCAATTTTACAACCACCCTTTTATAATTATAAAGCTGATGAGGCCGTGAATTACGGTGGAATGGGAGCTGTAATCGGACACGAAATTTCTCATGCTTTTGATGATTCAGGTTCAAGATTTGATAAAGATGGAAACTTAAAGAATTGGTGGACAGATACTGATTTAGAAGAATTTACAAAAAGAGGTGATGCATTAGCAGAGCAATACGGCAAGATTGAAGTGTTGGATAGCGTTTATATCAACGGTAAGTTCACTTTAGGAGAAAATATTGGTGATCTTGGCGGGTTATTAGGAGCTTACGATGGTTTGCAATTGTTTTTTGAAGCCAATGGCCGACCAGAAAATATTGATGGCTTTACAGCTGAACAAAGATTTTTTATGAGCTGGGCTACAGTTTGGAGAACATTGATGAGAGACGATGCCTTGAGAAATCAAATTTTAACAGACCCACATTCACCAGGAATGTACAGAGCCACCCAACCTCTTAAAAATATAGATGCATTTTATACGGCATTTGATGTAAAAGAAGGCGATGGTATGTATTTAGCTCCGGAAGAAAGAGTAAGGATTTGGTAAAACCCGAATTCATGATACAAGTAAAAAAGAGGTGTTTTAACACCTCTTTTTTGTTTTCTTAAAAGGGTAATTCATATAAGGGAACATCTTTTTTGTGGCAAAAAAGTTTAGAATAATCCATCACATTGTCAATTCCCTCTAAAGTGCATAAATAGGCTACAACATGGCATAAACCCTGGAACAGTTGATCTTTACTATAGCGATCAGTAATCGATTTTCTTTGTACGGAAGGTTTTTTATATCCGCAACTTTCCAAAAATACAGCTTCTATTTTTAATAATTCTGAAGGCAAATAACCAAAATATTTTCGGCCTATTAATTCGTGAACCCTTCCCAAATAATTCAATTGATCTGAGCCGTGTTTATCAGTAAAATGTTTCCAAAAATCTTGGTTATCGCAAATATTTCCAACAGCACATCTATTACAGTCCTCGGGATTTAAATTGTTTTGGTGAAAAGCCGTGTAGAGTTTGGTGATGGCATATTCTAATCTTTCAGGAATTTTCATGATCAAATATTTTGGGGGTAATATTAGCCCTAATGTACAAAAAATGAAATTTTATTGCAAATAATAGAAGGGTGTGGGTTGGTGGAAACCAGGATTAATTTCGTTTAGCTCGCTTGTCGATTTATTCGTAAGCGTACAGGGTTATTTTCAATGATCCTGATTTACTCCCTTTTGCAAATAGAAAGTCCGTGGCTTGGCCACTACTTTTCCATTTATTCCAAACCTTTTAAACTGCGTTTCAGGTTTTCCATAAATGAAAAAATCCATCTCGCCAATGGCGGATGGACTTTCTGCTTGAAGTGACCTCGACAGGATTATTTCATGATCCTGATTTACTCCCTTTTGCAAATAGAAAGTCCGTGGCTTGGCCACTACTTTTCCATTTATTCCAAACCTTTTAAACTGCGTTTCAGGTTTTCCATAAATGAAAAAATCCATCTCGCCAATGGCGGATGGACTTTCTGCTTGAAGTGACCTCGACAGGATTCAAACCTGTAACCTTCTGAGCCGTAATCAGATGCGCTATTCAGTTGCGCCACGAGGCCATTTTTAGGGCTGCAAATATACTTTTATTTTAAAGAAAAGAAAAAAATATATCTATAAAAATCACTCCATCATTTCCTTTTCAAAAGCTTTGAGTATAGGTGTTGCTTTTTTTAGATCACTTTCAAAAATAAATAGTTCTACCTGTGAAGGAGATCCTCCGTAAAAACCGGAACGCAATCCTGATTGAAAGTTATTTTTTACCAAAGATGGAATGTTTTGATCGTCAAGATCTAGTTGTAATCGCTGAATTTCTATCAACGAGCCAACAAAAAATTTTACGTGTTTATCGTGGTCGTCCATGGGGAATAGTTTTAGCTTAAATTTACAAAATTTAATCCAAACTATTTCGTGTTACATAATATCTCCAAGCGATAATCGCCAATTGCCATTTAGATGCTTTACTCATATCTAATTGTTTTTTTCCAAAACTAGGAAGTAAAACTTTATTAAGGGAGGCCAATGCCTTAAAAAAATCCTTTTTCATGGTGCTAAAATAGGAATTCAAATAAAAAAAATCATTTATTGAAACAAACATAGTTATTCCAATAAATGATTCACTTAAAATAAGGTAGATTATTTTTTTGTCGTAATCATAATCACACCATTTTTACCCTTTTCTCCGTATTTTTCATAGGCTTTTTCTCCTTTTAGTACTTCCATTTTTTCGATCTTATCAGGTGAGATATCATCTATAGAGCCATTTGTAATTTCTTTTCCATCTACGATCATCAATGGTTTTTCCTTATCAGTAGAAATAAAAACCATCGTTTTTTCTTTTTTTACCCCATCTTTATTGATCATAATTTCCTCACTGGCATTTACATCGCCATCCTTTTCAATGATTACTTTATAATTTTTACCCTCATCTTGACTAAAAGCTTTTACTTTCATTGATTTTTGATTGATGGTATCTCCATTTGTCGAAATCCAGATCAGATCATCATCACCGGCAGATTTCATTTTTATGACATGTTTTTTTCCGTCGTCACTAATAAAGACCTTTTCGCCTTCAGAAATAATTGATTGGTTGTCGCCATCAGTGGAGATAAACATGACATTATTTTTACCATCTTTTTCGATGATTATTTTTTTATGTTCAACCCGGGCATCGGAATCATGCCAAACGAAATGATTTTCTGGAGCTACATTGACATTTCCAAGTCCAAGCTTTCCTTTATCATCCCAGGATATCTGAATGGGACTGATAGGAGTAGTGCTGTTTTGGGATAGGTTAACCTTGTTTCCTGTTTTTGATTTCGCTGAAAGTTCAATTCCTGTAATTTCATTTTTACTATTGTATTTTAACTTACCAAACTTGAATTCAATTCCTTCTGATTTAAGTTTTGCCTGTAAATTAGATAATTGCGTTTTTGTAAAGTCTTTTGAAATTATTTCAACAGAAAGTTCCTCCTGAATTATGACCGGAGCAGTTTTGTTTTGGGCCACGATTTTAATATTCATCGTAAACAGGAATAATCCTAATAGCGGAAGAATTGTTAAAAACTTCCATTGATTCACTTTTTTGGATTTTGTTTTGTGTAACATAGTTATTCTTTTTTTAATTGTTGAATCATAAAATTGAGTTGTGCATACGTATGGTCTTGTTGGAACAGATTTCAATAATAGGTAAGGATAGTCTTTTTTATTTTGAACAGAAGAAATGGTATATGCATCTGCAATAAATTCTAAGTTTTTTTGAATTTCTTTTTTGAATAGCCAGGCAATTGGATTGAACCAAAAAATGATTGAGACCAAATTTGCCATCAACACATCTAAACTATGCCACTCTCTGGCATGTGCTTTTTCATGTAACAAAATTTGTTGAAATTCATCGGGATTAAATGATTGATTACCAGTTATAATGTAATGGAAAAAAGAGAAAGGACCCACCTCCTTATTCGTTTTAATCCAATAGTAATTGTCTAATTTGTTTTTTTTCTCATTGGAGATCAATCTGAATAATGAGAGAAGTCGGAGTGTTAATATGGATATTAACAAGACAAACCCCATAAAATAAATGGTCATCAGAAATTCGTTCCAATCAAAAAGAGTTTGAGCCGGAGTAGATGGATTGCTTAAACCAGATGTAACCGGGACTACGAGGTTTTCGACAAAAACAGTTCGTTTAATCTCAACCAGCGGAAGTATAAAAGTGGCTAAGGTTCCAATCCAAAAATACAATCGTATTCCTTGAAAAAATGTCTCTTTTGCCAAAAACAGGATATATACAAAATAGAACAAACTTAAAATGATACTCGATTTCCCCAAATAGATTAATAATTCCATAGGACTATTGTTTATTCTTTTCAATGATTTCAATGATTTCTTTAAGCTCTTTTACGCTTATTTTCTCTTCTTTGGCAAAAAAAGAAACAACGTTTTTGTAAGAATTCTCAAAATAATTTTGAATGGTTTTTTGCATAAATTTTTTGCGGTATTCCTCTTTTGAGATCAAGGGGAAATACTGATGTGTTTTACCAAAAGTGAGATGACCCACAACTCCCTTTTCCTCCAGATTTCTAATCATGGTCGAAATGGTATTGTAATGAGGTTCGGGAGGAGGTAATTGAGCGATCACATCTTTTACAAATGCCTTTTCCAAACTCCATAGCACTTGCATAATTTCTTCTTCCTTGTTCGTTAGTTTTTCCATTTTTTAAACTTTGACACAAATATAAACTATAAAAATAGTTATATAACTAAA